>JAZJXN010000140.1:0-23121 GCA_040390885.1 Pseudomonadota bacterium
ACGGCGTCAGTCTCGAAGGTCCGCCCGCCGCCGCCCCCTGGGCCTCCCGGCGGGAGTGGCTCCGGACAGACCTCTGGCCGGAGAGCAGCAGGCGACGGGGGGTTACCGTCGCGGTCCGGGGCGCCTTGCCAGGCCCCACCCGCCGTTTCACGGCAGAGTTCGCGAACCTGCGCCTGCTGTTTCCCTCCCCATGAAGGGGAGGGCGGAGGAGCGAGCGCGGCGACGCCGACTCCCCTATATTGCAGTCGTGACCGACGCTCCGACCTCTCCGGCCCTCAAGGGCGCCGCCCTGATCGCGGACCATGCCCGGCGGCTGCCGGATGCGCCCGGCGTCTATCGGATGATCGCCGAGGACGGCGAGGTGCTCTACGTCGGCAAGGCGAAGTCGCTGAAGAAGCGGGTGATCCAGTACGCGCAAGGGCGCTTCCACACCAACCGGATCGCCCACATGGTCGACCTGACGCGGTCGATGGAGTTCGTTTCGGTGCGCACCGAGACCGACGCGCTGCTGCTTGAGATCAACCTGATCAAGCAGATGAAGCCGCGCTTCAACGTGCTGCTGCGCGACGACAAGAGCTTCCCCGAGATCGTCATCCGTCGTGAGCATCCGGCCGCCCAGCTGCGCAAGCACCGCGGCGCCCACACGATCAAGGGCGACTACTTCGGCCCGTTCGCCAGCGCCGGCGCGGTGAACCGCACGCTGAACACCCTGCAGAAAGCCTTCCTGCTGCGGTCCTGTTCGGACAGCGTCTACGAGAGCCGCACCCGGCCGTGCATGCTGCACCAGATCCGTCGCTGCGCCGCGCCCTGCACCGGCCTGATCGCGCTCGACGACTACGGCAGGCTGGTCGAGGAGGCGGAGGACTTCCTGCGCGGCAAGAGCCGGGCGGTGATGGGGCGGATGGCGGCGGAGATGCAGGCTGCGTCCGACGACCTAGAGTTCGAGCGCGCGGCGCGGCTGCGCGACCGTATCCGGGCGCTGTCGTCGGTCAGCCAGGAGACCCAGGTCAATCCGGAGACGGTCGACGAGGCCGATGTCTTCGCCCTGTTCGCCGAGGGCGGCCAGGCGTGCATGCAGGTGTTCTTCTTCCGCGCCGGCCAGAACTGGGGCAACCGCGCCTACTTCCCGCGCGTCGACAAGAGCGACAGCGACGCCGAGATCATGAGCGCCTTCCTCGGCCAGTTCTACGACGACAAGCCGATCCCGCGGCAGATCCTGGTCAACGTCCAGCCGTTCGAGCATGAGCTGCTGACCGAGGCCTTCAGCATGAAGGCCAACCGCAAGATCGAGATCGCCCGCCCTCAGCGCGGCGAGAAGAAGGGGCTGGTCGAACAGGCCGTACTCAATGCGCGCGAGGCCTTGGGCCGGCGCATGGCCGAGGGCTCGGCCCAGGGCAAGCTGCTCGCCGGCGTCGCCGAAGCCTTCGGTCTGGACGGACCGCCGGAGCGGATCGAGGTCTACGACAACAGCCACATCCAGGGCACCAACGCGGTCGGCGGCATGATCGTGGCCGGACCCGAGGGCTTCCAGAAGACCCAGTATCGCAAGTTCAACATCAAGGGGACCGAGCTCACCCCGGGCGACGACTACGGCATGATGAAGGAGGTGCTGCGGCGCCGCTTCGCGCGCCTGGTCAAGGAAGAGGAGGCCGGCGAGACGACGGCCGCCCGTCCGGATCTGGTGCTGATCGACGGCGGCAAGGGGCAGCTCGACGCGGTGCTTGAGGTGATGGCCGACCTTGGCGTCGACGACATCGCCGTGGTCGGCATCGCCAAGGGGCCGGACCGCGACGCCGGGCTTGAGCGGATGTTCATGCCGGGCAAGGTCCCGTTCATGCTCGAGCCGAAGTCGCCGGTGCTCTACTACCTGCAGCGCCTGCGCGACGAGGCCCACCGCTTCGCCATCGGCACCCACCGCACCAAGCGGTCGATGGAGATGAAGAAGAACCCGCTCGACGAGATCGACGGTGTCGGCCCCGGCCGCAAGAAGGCGCTGCTGCACGCGTTCGGCTCCGCGCGCGAAGTGGGCAAGGCGTCGGTCGACGATCTCATGAAGGTCGCCGGGGTCAACGCGCCGCTCGCCCAGCGCATCCACGCCTTCTTCCGCAAATAGGCGGCCCGCGTCTTTTCGGGGTATGAGGCGTTCACGCTGCATGGTGACCCGATGAAGAACCTCCCCAACATCATGACCGGCCTTCGGCTGGTCCTTACCCTGTTCGTGTTTCTGGCCCTGATCGGGTTGGCGGCGCGACCCGTGTACGACTGGGCGGTGGGCTCGGGAATCGACCCGGCGACGATCCAGAAGAGCCTCTACCTGTTCGCCTTCTGGGGCTTCATCCTCGCGGCGGTGACGGACTTCTTCGACGGCTGGCTGGCCCGCAAGTACGACGCGGTCACGACGCTGGGCGCCATCCTCGACCCGATCGCCGACAAGGTGCTGGTGGCCGGGGCGGTGGTTGGCCTGGCGGCGCTGGGCTCGTGGGTCACGGCCCTCGCTGGCGGACTGATCCTGTTCCGCGAGTTCGCGGTGAGCGCCATGCGCGAGGTGCTGGCCCCGAAGGGGCTCAAGCTGCCCGTGACTCTGTTGGCCAAATGGAAGACGACGCTGCAGCTGGTCGCCCTGACCGCGCAGATGTTCGTCGGCGGCTGGGTGGTCTGGGACCTTCCGCGCGACCCTGAGCTCATGCAGCAGGGCGCTCTGGTGGCCGATCTGCTGATGTGGCTGGCCGCGGCGGTCACGGTCTGGACCGGCGCCGAATACGCCCGCGCCGCCCGCAAGGCGCTGAAGGGGTAGGGGACACGCATACTTCGGGATGCAGGTCCTCGCCGGCGTTACTCCGCCGCCAGCAGGTAGACGACGACCGGGTCCTCCCGGTCTTCGACCACCAGGGGATCGGTTGGGCCATGGAGCAGCCAGTCCGTCTCCATGTCGTCCTGTCGTTCCGCCCGCATAAGCTTGGCGATGAGGCACGGCCCCAAGCCTCGAAGAACCATCCTCACCTCCCGGGATTCCCGTTCGAGAATGAGAATGACTTGCAATATTGGTGGAGGCAAGGCGGAAGAACGCCGATGCTCCCCGCGCGTGGGGAGCATCGATAGGGTCCGTCAGCTCATCGGGTTCGCCGGCGGGGCGGGCTCGGGCAGCGGGATGAACTCGCCGTTGTCCAGGTCAGGCAGCTTCATCCGCCCCGCTCGCCAGTCGGCCTTGGCCTGTTCGAGGCGGTCCTTGGACGAGGACACGAAGTTCCACTCGATGAACCGCTCGCCGACCGGTTCGCCGCCAAGCAGCATCACGGTCGAGGGCTCCAGCGCCGTGAAGGTGATGGTCTCGCCGGGCGCGAAAACGGCCATCTGCCCGACGTGCAGCGCCTGGCCGTCGGCCTCGACGCTGCCCTTGGCGACGTAAGCCGCGCGTTCCGAATATTCAGCGGGCAGGGCGGCGCGGGTTCCGGCGGCCATTTCCCAGTGGACGTAGAAGGTCGGCGAATAGACCGGCACGCTGGCCTTCGCCCCGAACGCCGCGCCCGCAACCAGCCGCGCCGACAGGCCGTCGGCCTCGTAGAACGGCAGCGCGTCGTCACCCTCGTGGTGGGAGAAGGCCGGATCGATCTCCTCCTGGCCGTCAGGCAGGGCGAGCCAGGTCTGGATGCCGTCCATCCGGCCGCCGTGGGCGCGCAGTTCCTCGAACCGCTCGGAGTGAGTGATGCCGCTGCCGGCGGTCATCCAGTTGACCTCGCCCGGGCGGATGACGATCTCGGAGCCGACGCTATCGCGGTGGGTCATCGAGCCCTCGAACAGGTAGCTCAAGGTCGACAGGCCGATATGCGGATGCGGCCGGACGTCGACCTCGCGGCCGAAGCCGGGCTGGAACTGGGCCGGGCCCATGTGGTCGAAAAACACGAACGGCCCGATCATCCGGCGGGCGTGCCAAGGCAGCACCCGCCCGACCTCGAATCCGCCCAGGTCCTTGCGCCGCTGGTCGATGATGAGGTCGATCATGGGAAGCCCTTCCGGTCGGGAGACATGGCTGATCATCCCGCGAGGGCGGGATGACGGCTAGAACAAAAGCGCGAATTCAGACGGTGTCAGCCGTGCGGGCTGACATACGGGCTGACCATGCCCAGCGGCACGGCGGTGGTGTTCTTGACACCGCGGATGACGATGCGGCTCTCGATATTGGACACCAGGCCCAGCGACAGGATCTTGTCGCGCAGGAAATCGTCGAAGGCGTGCATGTCGCGGGTGACGATGCGCAACTCGTAGTCGGCGGCGCCGGTCACGGTGGCGCACTGGGTGACTTCGGCCCACTTCACGACGTTGGTCTCGAACTGCTCGAGGTTTTCCTTGGTCGGCAGGGACAGCTTGACGGTGCAATAGACCTCGAAGCTCAGGCCCAGCTGCTCGCGGTCTAGGATGGTGACGCGGCGCTGAATGATGCCGGCGTCCTCGAGGCGCTTGATCCGCCGCCAGCACGGGCTGGACGACAGGCCGACCCGCTCTGCGATCTCGGCCACGGAGAGACTCGCGTCGTGCTGAATGAGATCCAGGATCTTTGCGTCAACCGCGTCTAGCTGCTCAGCCAAACCTTTTTCCCCCAATAGGCGTTTACGCGCTGTGATCGTGCCGAACCGCCCCCCGAAAGGGGCACGGCTTTGGCAAGCAATTTCACCGCGCTTATATGATCTTGCAAGCCGAAGCGCGACCGCCAAGGGAAAGATTTTTCAATGCGGCACCAAGATGTGACGCTAGACGACAAATATCTGCTCGAAAACGGCCGCGCCTTCATAACTGGCGTGCAGGCTCTGATCCGGGTGATGCTTGATCGTCGGCGTCTGGATGAACGTGAAGGCCTCAACACGGCGGGCTATGTGTCGGGCTATCGCGGCTCGCCGCTGGGCGGGCTCGATCAGCAGGCGGCGCGGGCCGGTAAACTGCTGAAGTCGCACGAGATCGTCTTCCAGGAAGGCCTCAACGAGGACCTTGCCGCGACCGCCGTCTGGGGCAGCCAGCAGGCGAACCTGTTCCCGGGCGCGAAGTTCGATGGCGTCTCGGCCATGTGGTACGGCAAGGCCCCCGGCGTCGACCGCACCGGCGATGTCTTCAAGCACGCCAACTTCGCGGGCGTCATGCCCAAGGGCGGCGTCATCGCCGTGGCCGGCGACGACCACAACTGCAAGTCCTCGACCCTGCCGTCGCAGTCGGAGTTCGCGTTCCAGGACTTCGAGATGCCGGTGCTGTCGCCGGCCGACGTCCAGGAGGTGCTCGACTACGGCATCCTCGGCCTCAGCATGTCGCGCTTCAGCGGCCTCTGGGTCGGACTGATCGCCCTGGCCGACACCATGGACAGCGGCGTGACCATCGACGTCTCGCTGGACCGCCACAAGATCGTCATCCCGGAAAACTTCAAGACGCCGCCCGGCGGGCTGCATATCCGCACCAAGGACCAGCCGCTGGAGAAGGAGACGCGTCTCCGCAACCACAAGCTCCCGGCCGCGCTCGCCTTCGCCCGCGCCAACAACATCGACAAGGTGGTGCTTGCCTCGCCGCGCCCGCGCCTCGGCATCGTCTGCCAGGGTCAGGCCTACAAGGACGTGCTCGAGGCCTTCCAGGCCATGGGCATCAGCCTCGAAGAAGCCGCCGCCCTCGGCGTGTCGATCTACAAGGTCGGCATGCCCTGGCCGCTGGAACCACAGGGCTTGCGCGCCTTCGCCGCCGGCCTCGAGACCCTGATGGTCATCGAGCACAAGCGCGCCCTGATCGAACCCCAGGCCCGCGCGGCCCTCTATGACCTGCCCGCCCACGCCCGCCCCAACATCATCGGCAAGCGCGACGAGCACGGCCAGATCCTGATGGAGGACACCGGCTCGCTGTCGGTCGCCGCCATCGCGCTGGACCTCTACGACCGCCTGCCGGCGGGCCCCTACAAGGAACGAGCCCAGGACTACATCGACCGCGTGTCCGCCTCCGGCGTCGCCGCCGTCAGCCTGGCCGCCGACCAGCAGCGCAAGCCGTTCTTCTGCTCAGGCTGCCCGCACAATACCTCGACGCGGGTGCCGGAAGGCTCGCGCGCCCTGGCCGGGATCGGCTGCCACTACATGGCCAGCTTCAACGACCCGTCGACCGACCTGAACACCCACATGGGCGGCGAAGGCCTGACCTGGGTCGGCGCGGCGCCGTTCACCACCGAAAAGCACGTCTTCCAGAACCTCGGCGACGGCACCTACAACCACTCCGGCTCACTGGCGATCCGCGGCGCGATCGCGGCCAAGGCCAACATCACCTACAAGCTGCTGTTCAACGACGCGGTCGCCATGACCGGCGGCCAGGCGGCCGAGAGCGGCTTCACCCCCGCCCAGATCACCCGCCAGCTCGCGGCCGAAGGCGTCAGGAAGACCGTCATCGTCGTCGATGACGTCGCGCGCTACGAGGGCGTCACCGGGCTCGCCCCCGGCGTCGAGGTCCACCCGCGCACCGACCTGATGAAGGTCCAGCGCGCGCTGCGCGAGACCGAGGGCGTCACCGTCCTGCTCTACGACCAGACCTGCGCCACCGAGAAGCGCCGGCGCCGTAAGCGCGGGCTGATGGAGAAGGCCCCGCAGCGCGTCTTCATCAACCCGCTGGTCTGCGAAGGCTGCGGCGACTGCTCCAAGAAGAGCAACTGCGTCTCCGTCGAGCCGCTGAACACCGAGTTCGGCCGCAAGCGGAAGATCAACCAGTCGACCTGTAACCAGGACTACAGCTGCGTCGACGGCTTCTGCCCGTCCTTCATCACCCTCGAGGGGGCGGAGAACGCCACCACCGTCAAGCTGGCCGCCCTGACCGCCGAGTCGACGCCGCTGCCCGAGTTCGAGCCGCTGGAAGGGGTGCGCCGCATCGTCTTCACCGGCATCGGCGGCACCGGCGTGACCACGGTCGCATCGATCCTGGCCATGGCCGCCCACATCGACGGCCGCGCCTCCAGCGTTGTCGACATGACCGGCCTCGCCCAGAAGGGCGGCTCGGTGTTCAGCCATGTGAAGATCGGCGAGCACGAGACCACGGTTGTCGGCGGCCGTGTCCCGGCGGCGACCACCGACGTGCTGATCGCCTGCGACCTGCTGGTGGCGGCGAGCCCGGACGGGCTGGCCCTGTTCAGCAAGCAGGTCACCCGCGCCTTCGGCAACGCCGACTTCTCGCCGACCGCCGACTTCGTGACCAATCGCGATGTCCGCTACGACACCGCCCAGATGGCCCGCCGCATCACCGGCGCCACCAAGAGCTACGAAGCCTGTCCGTCGCAGGCGCTGGCTGAGCACAAGCTCGGCGACGGCATCTACGCCAACATGATCATGCTCGGCTTCACCTGGCAGAAGGGCGTTATCCCGGTCTCCAGCCGCGCCCTCTACCGCGCCATCAAGCTGAACGGTGTCGACTACGAATCCAACCTGCAGGCCTTCGAGGTCGGCCGGAAGGCGGCGATGGACCCCGAGTTCAAGGGCATGCCCGAGGATTCGGTGCCGACCCCGGAGACGATGCCGCTGGACGCGTTGATCGCGAAGCGCACCGCCGAGCTGACCGCCTACCAGGACGCCGCCTACGCCGACCGCTACGCGAAACGCGTCGCTCAGGTGCGCGCGGCCGAGGCCGGCGGCGGCAAGGAAGACCTGACCCGCGCCGTGGCGACCAACCTCTACAAGCTGATGGCTTACAAGGATGAGTACGAGGTCGCGCGCCTCTACACCGACGGTCGGTTCGCGGCCGAACTGGCGGGCACCTTCAAGGGCGGCAAGGCCAAGATCTGGATGTCGCCGCCGCTGATCTCGCCGAAAGGCCCGGACGGCAAGCCCAAGAAGATCGCGCTTGGCGGCTGGATGATCGACCTGGTCTTCCCGGTGCTGATCCGCATGAAGGGCCTGCGCGGCGGGCCGCTCGACATCTTCGGCAAGACCGAGGAACGGCGCATGGAGCGCGGGCTGATCGTCTCGTACGAGGCGCAACTCGATCGCCTGCTCGCCGGCCTGACCCCCGAGCGGCTGCCTCTGGCGGCCCGTATCGCGGCCGTGCCGCAGGGCATTCGCGGCTTTGGCCACGTCAAGGACGCCTCGGTGAAGGTCGCCAAGGCCGACGAAGCCGCGCTGTGGGCCGAGTGGGAAGCGCCGAGGGCGGCGGCGGCCTAGGCGCCCGGGCGCTCGACCGCTTCCGCCAGGGCGTGCGGCGACAGCCGCGACCGCTGCAGCGGCGTCAGATCGCCCGGCGGCGTCCAGTCGCGGGTGAGCGGATCGATGCGCAGGATGGCGGCGATCGTGCGCGCCGGGTCTCCCGGCTTGTCCGCCCACCACAGCAGCGCGGGCTCCAGCCCTAGCGCCCGGCGCAGATTGCGTTCGGCGCGCTGGGACAGGTGGTGCATCACCGCGATCAAGGTCCCGTCACGCGTGCGCCGGGGCAGCCCTAAAGGCTCCGCTTGAGCCCCCCAGGACAGCATCGCCTGAACCAGGGAGAGGTCGGCGATCATCAACAGGCCGCGCGCGCCGACCAGCCGTGCAAACTCCGCCGCGGCGGCCAGCAGTTCGAGGATGGCCGGGGTGACCGGATCCAGCGCGGCCGTCCGATCGAACAGCCGGCTGAGCTCGAGCACGTCGCCGCCGCGCGGCGGGGCGTCCTCGAACAGCTCCGGCAGCAGGGTCGCGGCCAGGGTCGGTCCATCGGCTCCGGTCAGCCTGGCTCCCGCCACAACCTCGCCGTCCTCGATCGTGATCAGGTAGACGCTGTCCGCCCGGTCGAAGGCGTCCCGTTCTCGCGCGTCGGCGCTGCGCAGGTCCTCCCAGCCCTTGCTCTCCACGAAGACCTCGTGGCGGGCGCGGAACAGGTCGTCGAGCAGGTCCGGAAAGGCGGCGCGATTGGCCGCGTTGACGAGCAGGATCATGGAGCGGCTCCTGAAGCGGACGCCATACCGTGTCCCGACAATGCATGCAACTATAACGCGTATAATCGCATCACTTAATCAGAGCGCGTCTGGTCAGCCGGCGCGCGGGCCGAGCGGGCGGGCTGCATCGCGCTCCGCCAGCAGGGCGTCGGCCAGCGCCCGGTCGCCGCCCCGCCGGGCCGCCTCGATCAGGGTCAGGTCGATGACGTCGCGCTGGGCGTGGCTGCCGCCGAAGCGCCCGGCGCGGTTACGCACCGGCCGCAGGGCCTCGATCGCGCCCCGCCAGTCCTCGCGCCCGAAGGCGGCGAGGCCGTCGACCACGGGCCGTCCGACCTCCCCGACGAACAGCGCGTTGTCGCCCGGACCGGCGATCGCCCGCGCCTGCGACGCCGCGAGGGCGGCCAGGGCGTCCGCCCGCCCGGCCCCGACATAGGCCATGGCGGCATGGGCGTCGTTGAAGGCGTACTGGCTCTCCCCGCCGGTGGCCGCCTGCCAGCTTTCTGCCAGAGCCGTCCAGCGGTCGCCGACGTCGACCCCCTGCAGCTGGAGCCGCCACAGCAGGGCCGAGGCGTCGACCATGTCGAAGGCAAGACCGGACCGGTGACCCCAAAGTGGGCCGTCGTAGAGCTCGAGGGCCTCCGCCGTCTGGCCCAGCCCGAGGTGAAAGAGGGCCAGGTGCCACCAGTTGTGGACAGCGAAGAAGCTCTCGTTCGTCCAGCGATCGACATCCTCGCGCATCCAGGCGATCCCGTCCTCGCGGCGGTCCTGCATCTCGAAGACATGGGCCACAGCATGCTGCGCCCAGCCGTTTCGCGGCTCCAGCGCGATGGCTTTGCGGCCGGCCGCCTCGGCGCGGTCGTAAAGGCCGGTCTCCTCCAGCCCGAAGGCCAGCATGCCCTGGATGCAATGATAGCCGGGCATGGTCGGATCCCAGTGGGGGAGGGCGCGGCCGATGCGGTCGCGCAGCATCCGCGAGTCACCGAGCAGGAAGTCGATCAGCTGCCCGGTCTGCAAAGCCAGCGCATCGCGCGGGTGGGCGATGGCGACGTCCTCGAGGATCCGCGCGGCGGCGCGGAGGTTGCCCCCCAGCATCTGCTCGACCGCCGCCATATGGCCGGCCTCGCGGGCGTTCATCGGTGCGGTCGAGGCCGCCGTCCAGGCGGCGAGGGCGACGGGAACGCCGTCGCGGTCCGTCCCCGTCAGATGCAGGTAGGCGTTCAGCACATGGGCCATCACGAAGGCGGGGCTGTCGTCGGTGGCGGCCTTGAGGGCGGCGATGGGATCGCCGACGAAGCACTGGAAGCCGGCGAGGGCCTCGTCGTAGCGGGCGAGGGCGGCGTCGCCGGCCCCGCTGGGCCGTTCGGCCAGCGCGATGTCGATCGACAAGACGGTGTCTCCTGAGGGGGACGCGGACGGGTGGCCACGCGGATGGCTCCAGAAGACCCGTCGAGCGGCGGGTTCGGCAAGTCCAAAGTCCATGCTACGCCATGGTCATGAGCGAGTTCGATTTCGACGCCGTAGTGGTCGGGGCCGGGGCCGTGGGCCTGGCCTGCGGCTACGCCCTGGCCAGGCGCGGCCTGACCGTAGCTGTGCTGGAGAAGGAGCGGGCCGTCGGCCAGGGCGTCTCGTCGCGCAACTCCGAGGTCATCCATGCGGGCCTCTACTACGGGACCGGCTCGCTGAAGGCGCGGCTCTGCGTGCAGGGACGGCGCGCGCTGTATGCGTTCCTCGATGCTCACCAGGTCGCCTACCGCAAGTGCGGCAAGCTGGTGGTGGCGACCGCCGCCGACGAGGTCGGGCGACTGGACGCGATCCTCGAGCAGGCGCGCGTCAATGACGTGGAGGGCATGGAGCGGCTGGGCGGGGCGGCGGCCATGGCGCTCGAGCCCGGCCTCAGCTGCGTCGAGGCGTTGCTGTCGCCGGAGAGCGGCGTGTTCGACAGCCACGGCTACATGCTTGCCCTGATCGGCGAGATCGAGGCGGTCGGCGGGGCGGTGGTCACGGCGACCCCGTTCGAGGGCGCGAGCCCGCTGGCGAGCGGCGGCTACAGGGTCCGCGCCGGCGGCGAGGCGCCGACCGAATTGACCTGCCGGCTTCTGGTCACTGCGCCGGGTCTGTCCGCCCAGGCCGTGGCCGCGGAGATCGAGGGCTTCCCGGCCGCCACCATACCGCCGCTCCACTTCGGCAAGGGCGTCTACTTCCGGCTTCAGGCCAAGGCTCCGTTCGAACGGCTGATCTATCCGCCGCCAATTCATGGGGCGCTCGGCACCCACTACCGCAAGGACCTCGGCGGACAGGCCGTGTTCGGTCCGGACCTGCGGTATGTCGAGACCGAGGACTATTCGGTGGACCCGGCGCGTGCGCACGACTTCGCGGCCTATATCCGCAAGTTCTGGCCAGCGGTGGACGAGACCCTGCTCAGCCCCGACTACGCCGGCATCCGCCCCAAGCTGCATGGTCCCGACGAGCCGCAGCCCGACTTCCGCATCGACGGGCCGCAGGCGCACGGGCTGGACGGGCTGGTGACGCTGTTCGGCATTGAAAGCCCGGGGCTGACGAGTTCGCTGGCGATCGGGGAGACGGTGGCTGAGCGGCTGAGGCTGTAGCGCATCCTCAGGCGCGGCGACGCCGCATCTCGAAGGACGAAAGCCTCACCGACCCCGCATCTCCGCCGCCAGCGCCGCGTAGGCGGCCGCCTTCTCCGCCATCCGCAGCGTTCCGTAGAAGACCGACAGATTGTGCGCCGCCAGCCAGCTGCCGCGCCCGCGCACCGACCCCTCGAGATCCGGCTGCTCGCCGATCTCCAGACATCGCAGCCAGCAGTACTCGACCAGCGGCAGCGCCTCCTTCATCGCCTGGTCGGGGTTGTGCAGACCCCAGTCCAGGTAGAGGTCGCCGACCGCGAAGAAGAAGTCCGGCGACATCGGCCACAGCTCGAACTCGGCCTCGGTCAGCTGCAGCGCCTCGTCGTGTCGGCCGGCGTTCTTGAGCGTGAACAGCGCGCGGACGACCAGCGCATGCCGGTAGGGATCGGCCTGGCCGGACAGGGGCAACGCGCGCACGAAGAGGTCGGCCGCCTCCGCCCAGCGGTCGGCCGCCTGCAGTTCACTGCCCAGCTGGAACAGGATGTAGGGGTCGTCCGGCGTGCGTAGCAGTTCGGCCCGCAGAAGCCGCTCGTTGCGGCCGGCCTTGCGCGCCCGCTGTTCACCCTCGTAGCCGTCGTGGCCTAGCGTCAGCGCCACCCGCCGCCGCGGCAGCGAGGAGACCGGCTGCTCGTGGATCGCCCCTTCGTAGCGCACGCCGCGCGACAGCAGCCGGGCGATCCAGTTGACGTTGGTCTCCGGCCCGCTCGAGCCTTCGAACTGGTTCTCGATCCGGACTTCGCCGAGGAACGGCGGACGCTGCAGGTTCTCGGGCGACAGCGCCTCGAACCCGCCTGTCAGCCAGTTGTCGGCGTCGAGGATCAGATTCCAGTCCGCGTCTGAATGATCGAGCGAGGCATTGCGCGCGGCCGAGAAGTCATCGATCCAGGCAAAGGTCTCGACCCTCGCCCCGAGCGACCTGGCGATGGCGACGGTGTCGTCCGTCGATCCGGTGTCTACGACGATCATCTCGTCGACGTGCGGCTTCGCGCTTGCCAGGCAGCGCGCGATGCACCGCGCCTCGTCGCGAGCGATCATGACCAGGGCGACACGGGGCAAGGCGAACTCCTGCGGATGCGGCCGCAGGCTTGTCCGCTTCGGTTATCGACGGATGAAGATGCTCTGCTCATCCCGAGGACGAGCGGCACAGGAGGCGGGGCTAAGTCTTCGGAACCAGCTTGAGCACCCGGCCCTTGGCGTTGTCGGTCAGCACATAGACCGCGCCATCGGGCCCCACCCGCACGTCGCGGATGCGCTCGTTCTGGTCCTGAAGCAGCCATTCCTCGCCCACGACCTTGTCACCGTCGAGGGTCAGGCGGACCAGCTTCTTGTCGACCAAGCCGCCGACGAACAGGCTGCCCTTCCAGGCCGGGAACAGCGCCGCGTCGTAGAAGGCCATGCCTGAGGGCGCGATGACCGGATCCCAGTAGTAGACTGGCTGCTCCATGCCATCCTTGGCGGTGATGCCCTCGCCGATCGGGCCGCCGGCGTACTCGACGCCGTAGGTGATGGTTGGCCAGCCGTAGTCCTTGCCGGCCGCCGGGATGTTCAGCTCGTCGCCGCCCTTGGCGCCGTGCTCGACGGTCCACAGCTTGCCGGTCGCGGGATTGATCGCCGCCGACTGAACGTTGCGATGCCCGTAGGACCAGATCTCCGGCCGGGCGCCGGCCTTGCCGACGAAGGGGTTGTCGGCCGGGATCGAGCCGTCCGGATTGATCCGCACCACCTTGCCGAAGGTCCCGTCGAGACGCTGGGCCTGGACCCGGCCGGGCAGGATCGAGCGCTCGCCGGTGGTGATGAAAAGCTTGCCGTCCGGCGCGAAGACCAGGCGGGAGCCGTAGTGCATGCCGGACTCGATGGTCGGGGTCATGCGCCAGATGACCTGGACGTTCTCCACCCGCGGCGCGGCGCCGGGAACCAGCTTGCCGCGCGCCACCGCCGTCCCGTCGCCATCCGGGCGCTTCTCGGCGTAGCTCCAGTAGATCAGGCCATCGGGGCCGACGGCGACGTCGAGCAGGCCGCCCTGTTTGGCCGGATAGATCTCGGGCAGGTCGGTGACCGGCGCCGACAGCGTGCCGTCCCTGCCGACGATCCGCAGGCGGCCGGGCTTTTCGGTGACCAGCATCTCGCCGCCTGGCAGGAACGCCAGACCCCAGGGCTTCTCCAGTCCCTGCGCGACGGTGACGACGTCGAAGGCGACGTTGGCGCTCGCCAGCGGCGCGCGCGTCTGGCCGGCGAAGGCGGGGGCCTGCCCCTTGCCGTTCGCGGGCCGGGTCTCGAGCGGCGAGGCGGCGCCGCCGGTCGAGGCGCCCGCCGACTGGGCGGTGGTCGGTTCCGCCCCGCAGGCGGCCAGAACGAGGGCAGTGAGGACGAGCGGAAGCGGACGCATGCGGTGATGGTTCCCTAGGGTTCCCCGAGCAAATGGGCGAGCGCCTGCCCAGGTTCCACCCCCTCGACGTGGATCATCGACCACAGGGCGAAGAACAGCAGCGGCCAGCGGTTGTGCGCCTGGGCCGGATCGGTGAACACCGCGCGGACGCCGTCCGGCCGACAGGTCTCGGCCACGCCCTGGACCGCGGCGATGCGGGGGCCGAGGTCGCCGGCGCGAGGGGCGATCCAGCTGGCGACCGGCACCGTGAAGCCCTTCTTCTTCGCCCACGGCTCGGCCGCCGGGCAGTGACGCTCCAGCCACTTGCGCAGAAGGTATTTGCCGTACTTGCCGCGCACCTTCATGCCGTCGGGCAGGTTGAAGGCAAACGCCGCGACGTCTCGATCGAGGAACGGCGTCCGCCCCTCGAGCCCGTGCGCCATCAGCATCCTGTCGAGCTTCAGCAGCAGGTCGTTCGGCAACCAGGTGGCGATGTCGCCGTACTGGGCGCGCTGCAGCGGCGTCAGACCCTTTGGCGGCCTGGCCTTGTGCCGCCAGCGGGCCAGCGCATGGCGGCCGCCATCCTTGAGGAACGCCGCGTCGATCTGCGGCTCGGCGGCCCGGCCGCCCAGCCAGACCGGGCGCAGCGCGCGACGATAGCGGCCATAGCCGCCGAACAGCTCGCCGCCGCCTTCGCCGCTGAGCACCACCGTCAGCGTCCCCTTGGCCGCCTCGGCCAGCTTCCAGGTCGGCAGGGTGGCGTAGTCAGTCGTCGGCTCGTCCAGCGCCTGGGCGACCAGCGGCGCGATCCGCCAGAAGTCGGCCTCGCCGAAGGTCGTCTCACGCCAGTCGAGGTTCAGCGTGCGCGCGACACGCTCGGCCGCCACCCGCTCGTCGCGCGCGTCCGGCGCGTCGAAGCCGCAGGTAAAGGCGGTGACCGGCCGCGCGTTGAGCCGCGCCATCAGCGTCGCGATCGCGGTGCTGTCGACGCCGCCCGACAGGAACAGGCCATAGGGCACGTCCGACCGCTGGTGGACCATGACGCTGTCTTCGAGCACCGCGTCCAGTCGCTCCAGCAGCGCATCTTCGTCGAGCGTCTGCTGCACGCCCGGCGAGGGCAGGGGGCGGAGGAAGGTCTCCTCCCTGTCCCCGCCAATGACGGCGGCGACCTCGCCCGGTTCGACCGTCTCGATTCCCCGGAAGGCGGTCAGGGGATGGATGTCGCCGGGCAGGACGTAGCCAAGGCTCAGAAGCTCTTCCATACCCTCGGGCTGGGGCATGGGGCGGTGAGGGCCGAGCAGGGCGCGCGGCTCGGAGGCGAAGGCCAGGGTGTCTCCGTCACGGCTGATCGACAGCGGCTTGATCCCGAAGCCGTCGCGCACCAGCCAGGTCCGGCCGTCGCCGCCGATCAGGCAGAAGGCGTACATCCCGCGCAGACGCGCGAAGGCCTTCTCGCCCTCCTGGGCGTAGATGTGCAGCAGCGGCTCGAAGTCCGACCCGGTGGCGAGCTTGTCCTTGAGCTGGAATTCCTCGGCCAGCTCGACGTAGTTGTAAATCTCGCCATTGCCGATGATCGTCGAGCCGGCGGCGTGCAGCGGCTGCCAGCCGCCCTGGAGGTCGATGATCGACAGGCGGGCATGGGCGACGCACCAGCCAGGGCCGCTCTCGACACGGATGCCGTCGGGACCGCGATGGGCGATCCGCTCGATCATCGCGCGGACCTGACGCTCGGCGGCCTCGGGGTCCGTGACGCCGAGGATCCCGGCGATGCCGCACATCAGCCGGCTCCGAGCCGCGAAAACAGGCTTCGCCATTCAGCGACGACGGCGTCCTTGCTGAACTCGCTGTCCACCCGCGCGTGGCCGTTCTGGATCAGGCGGATCTTCAGCATCGGGTCGGCCAGGATCGCCTTGATGCCGTCGGCCAGGGGTTCGGCCTCGTCAATCGGCACGAGGATGCCGTCGTCGCCATGCTGGATCAGGGCGCCCGGGCCCTGGCTGTCGGCGGCGACCACGGGCAGGCCGTGGGCCCAGGCCTGGATGACAACATTGCCCAGCGGTTCGAACCGCGAGGGAAAGACGCAGACGTCGGCGGTCCGATAGAGCGCCCCGGCGTCGGTGCGCCAACCCAGGAAGCGCACGCGGTCCTCGACCCCGAGCGCCGTCGCCATGGCCTTCAGCTTGGCCTCCAGCGGACCGTCGCCGGCGATCCAGAGATAGGCCTCCGGGATCAGGGTCAGGGCCTTGAGGCTGATGTCGTGCGCCTTGGCTTCGTGCAGTCGGCCCATGCCCAGCAGCAGCGGCGCGTCCTCGGGCGTGTCGAGGCTGGCCCGCGAGACCGGCGCGCCGTCCTCGGCCGCGGCCGCGAAGTTCGGGATGTAGCTGACCCGATCGCTGGGCCAGCCCTGGGCGACGATCCAGTCGACGATGTCGCGGGTGTTGCCGACCAGGTGATCGAAGCCGCGATAGTATTTGAGGCTGTAGTAGCCGCCCAGCCGCCCGATCCGCTTCCACGGGCCCGACGGCGCGTGGCGTGCGGCGCGATTCATCCAGGCGACCAGGACGCCGGCGCGCATGCGGCGGGCGAAGGCGGCCACGCCGGGCCGGGTCAGAATGTCGAGCGGGCCGCCGAAGCCGAAGCTGCGCGCGACCACGCCGGCCTCGGCCAGCGCCCGGCTACGGCCAGGGTTGCGGCGAATGGCGCAGGCCTGTTCTGACCCCGCATCATGCAGGGCTGCAACCAGATCGACGAAGTAGGTCTCGGCGCCGCCGTCGCCACGAGACCCGAGGAGGTGAAGCACGCTCATGCGGCGTGGACCCTAGCGGGCGAAGGCCACTTTCCCAAGACGCTAATGGGCCGCTTGAAGCGGAACGCGACCGCCCGTATAAGGCCCCCCTTCGCGCTCACCGTGAATGGCGGCCGGCCGAGTATGGCTGGGTAGCTCAGATGGTTAGAGCGGTGGATTCATAACCCACAGGTCGGCGGTTCGATCCCGCCCCCAGCTACCATTCCCGGCGCGAAGATCCTTCAAGTTGAAGGGGTTACGGCCTCCCGGCCGGACCCTGGCGATCGGCGCGGGCGGCCGCGGCCACAAGCCTGAAGACGATGGGAACACCGAGGGCGGCGAGGGCGCAGCCGGCGGCGATCGCGAACAGAATGGACATGACAGGTCTCGGGACCGCGCCGCGCCGGAAAGGATCAACCGCTTGAGTGGCGGCACACGCCCGGCGGCGCGATACCCATATGGGGACGCGGCGGCCGAACGGCCACCACCCTTGACGTCAGGCGTAGGCGCGGATGACGGCCTTCAGCAGCACCGTGCGTCGCGCCGACAGGCTCGGAGCCAGCAGCTCGGAGCGGGCGCCGGCCAGAACCTCGCCCATGTGACGCGATCCGAGCGCCCAGGCTTCGGCCCGGACCTCGTGAGGCGAGACCCACTGCGAGCCGAACATCTTCATCACCGACTGAAGGACGCTCATTTGCGCGGGTCCGACGCGCGGGTTCCCCGCAAGGCGGCGATGTCGGCGATGCGCACGGTGCGACCCGCGCCGGTCGAGCGGGCGTCCGAGAGATAACCCGTGGCGGGGCGGGCAGGCTTGATGGGATGGGACATGACGTCCTTTCGGGTCGGCGAAGGGCGCGTGACGCGCAACGACCGCCGACCGCTTCCATATGGGGCGCCGGGTCCCCGATAGCTTGTGAAATCGGCCGCCCTATTTCGAGACCCCGCCTGCGCTATGCTGGCCGCTGGTCTGTCGCGTTGCAGGAAGCGTCATGCGTTTGTCGGTCACCATGCTTGCCCTTGCCGCCCTCGCCATCGGCGGCCCCGCCCTGGCCGATCCGGCGTCGGACGCGCCGGTGTCCACCGCCAGCGCGACCAGCAGCGCGCCGTCCACCCAGGACCAGATCGACGGCTACCTGGCCTCGTCCCCGGCCTATTCTTCCCCCGCCTATTCGTCCCGGGACGACATTGAGCGGATGGGCGTCGACGAGCCGCGCGAGATCCATGGCGAGGTCGACCTGTCGGTCGGCAGCGGCGGCTACCGCAGCGGCTCGGTCACGGCGGTGATCCCGGTCGGCAAGCGTGGCACGCTTGGCCTGAGCTATGGCCAGACCGAGTTCGGCGACAGTTATGGCTACCGAGGTTCAGGCTATGGCTACGAGGGCCGCGGGTCTCCGTCGATGTCGTTCGACGCGTCCCGCGATGGCCGCTCGATGGACCCGAACAGCTGCGCTTCGAGCGGTCGCGACAGCGCGGGGTACCTCGACACAAGCCGGCTGGACCGGGCGCGCATCGCCGGCGGGCGTTGCCCCCTGCGCTAAGGCTTGATCAGGCGGCGGCCGAGGCGTCGGCGTCGACGTCGGTCAGCGCCGCCTCAAGCGCGGCGAGCATGCGCTCGGCCTTGATCGGCTTTTCGACCACGTCGTTCATGCCCGCCTCGAGGTAGCCGCGCACGTCCTCGGGGTCGGCGTTGGCGGTCAGGGCGATGATCGGCGTCAGGGCCACGGGCCCGGACAGGGCGCGGATGGCCTTGGTGGCCGTCACGCCGTCCATCCGGGGCATCTTGATATCCATCAGGATAAGGTCGAAGCGGCGCGCCTGTACCGCCTCGAGCGCCTCGACGCCGTCGACGGCCTGCTCCGAGGTGCAGTCGAACATCTCGCACAGGGCCTCGGCGACCATGCGATTGGTGGCGTTGTCGTCGACGATCAGGACGTGGGCGGTGCGGGCCGATGCGTCGCTGAGGCCTTCAATCTTTTCCGCCTGCGCAACCGCCTGCTCTGCGATCACTTCGAAGGTGACCGTGACCCCGGCGCCCGGATTCGATTCGGCGCGGATCATGCCGCCGGCGGCCGAGACGATGCGGCTGGCCATGGCCATGCCGAGGCTCGCGGACAGGCCTTCGGGATGTTCGTCCCCGGCCTGGCCGAGGGGTGCGAAGATGTGGGCGAGCCGCTCGGGACTGAGTTCGCCGCCGGCGTCGCGCACGCGGCCTTCCAGCAACAGGCCCTCGACCGTCGGCCGCACCTTGAGCGTGACCTCGATGGCGCCGCGCCGGGTTTCGGTGAGGGCGCGGAAGATAAGGGCGTCGAACACCTGCATCAGCCGGACCTCGTCCAGCATCGCGGCGTACTCGGGATCGCCGTCATAGGCGGTCAGCAGCGTCAGGCCGGAGGCGGCGGCGCGCGCCTTCCAGCGCGCGTCCATGGCGTCCATCACCTCCTGCAGGCGGCAGGGGTGCGGCGAGAAGCTCAGGGCGCCGAGATCGGCCTCGTGAAGATCGACCGCGCGGCGCATCAGGATGCCCAGGTCGTCGCCGGTGGCCGCGATGGCGCGCACGCAGGCCTGGGCGTCCGGCGGCAGTTGCTGACGCAGCAGGCGGGCGCTGAAGTCGGCGACGCCGTCGAGATGACGCAGGACTTCGGCGCTCATGCGGCTGATCAGCTGCATCCCGGGATCCTGGGCGCCGCGCAGCGGACGCGGGCGGCGGGCGCTGAGTAGCGCGACCACGCCGCCGACGCCGAGATAGCGGCCGTCGTCTACGGCGATGAAGCCTCGGGCCAGGGCCGCCGGCCGTTCCGCCAGAGCCTGTTCACGGAAGCCCCAGGGGCTCATGTCGGCCGGCGCGACCAAGGGATCGGGGTCCATGACGTCGCGCACCGGCCGGGGATCGTGGGCAAGCGCCAGCATGACATCGCGCGTGATCAGTCCGATCGGCTGCTCGTCATGAGTGACGGCCAGCTGCAGGGCGTCGGGCTCGGCGATGAACCGGGCCGCGGCCTCGGCGCAGGACGTCTCGGGCGAAACGGGCGCGCGTCGTTCGATCAGGCTGGCGAGTGTATCCATGGTCCATACGCGAGGGGCAGATTGCCCATCACCATGCATCGGACGCGCTTGCGGATAGGTTAAGCCCCCGCCGCGCAAAGAAAAACGGCGGGGATTTGCATCCCCGCCGCCAGAGTTGTCTTCGCCTTGTGGCTTAGAAGGTCTTGGTCAGCGCCACGCCGTAGGTGCGCGGCTCGCCGTAGAAGCCGTTGCGGAACAGGCCCGAGGAGTCGTCCGTCAGATAGGTGTCGGTCAGGACTTCCTCGTCGGTCAGGTTCTTGACGTAGGCTTCGAAGCTGAGGCCCCAGGCCGAGTTGACCAGGGTGAAGGTCGCGTTGACGTTCTGCCAGCTGTCCAGCTTGTCCGTCTCGGCGTTGTAGATCCGCGAGAACGAGTCCGTCTGCGTGTAGTAGTCGCCGCGGATCGTCGCGTCCCAGGCGCCCATGGTCCAGGTGTACTGGGCCCCGAACGAGAAGGTGAACTCCGGCGAGTTGGGCAGTTCGTTGCCGCTCAGATCGACTTCGTAGCCGTCGCTGATCAGGCCGCCGAAGGCGTTGGTGCCCACCGCCAGCGGACCGCCGGCGAAGAGCGCGGTGCCCGCCGTCGCCGTCGTCACCGGGGTGCAGACGCCGAGCAGAGCGAACGGATTGCCGCCGCCATTGGAGACGCTGAGCGCCAGGGCCGCATTGGCGGTGGTGACCACGCAGTTGGCCGCCGAGCTCGACTTGACCAGGGTCAGTCGCGCATCGCCCTGGGTCCGGTCGAAGACGTCGACCGATTCAGCGTCGCCGATCTTGGTCTTCAGGTAGCCGATGTTCGCGTTCAGGCGCAGGCCGTCGATCGGCGACCAGACGCTTTCGAACTCGAGGCCGTGGATCTTGGCGTCGATGTTCTCGTTCACCGAGGTCCGGTTCACGATCTTGGACACCTGGTAGCCGATGTAGTCGTACGCGAAGCCCGTCAGGTTCAGGACCATGGCCCCGCCCATCAGGGTGTTCTTGGCGCCGATTTCCCAGGCGTCGACGAACTCCGGATCGAAGGTCGGCGGCGGGCAGGAGGCGACGACGCCGGGCGAGCAGGCCGGGTTCACGCCGCCCGCCTTGTAGCCGCGCGAGTAGCCGCCGTAGAGCAGCGTCTCATCGGTGAAGCTGAGGTCCGGCTTCCAGTCGAGGCCGAGGCGACCCGTGGTCTCCTTGAACTCGGCGAACAGGTACGGCTCGGTCGGGCTCAGCGGAATGCCGATCCCGGGCGCGCCCAGAACCACCAGACGGTTCTCTACCTGCTTGCGGTCGTGCGTGTAGCGCAGGCCGCCGGTGGCCTTCAGGGTGTCGTTGATCTGCCAGTAGACTTCACCGAACGCCGCGCGGGACTTCAGGTGATAGGCGCCGGTATTGTTGTAGTAGTTGCGGCCCGAGCGGTCCGGATCCTCGTTGGGATCGATGAAGCAGGGGTTGCCGCTCGTGCAGCCCGTGACGGTTACGAACGGCAGGGCGTTCTGGACCGTGACGCCGGCGGTCAGGGTGTTGCCCATGACGTAGTAGTCACCGTCCGACTTGTAGTCGAGGTAGATGGCGCCGATGTTGAAGTTGATCGGGCCGTCGAAGTTCGACTGCAGGCGGAGCTCCTGGCTCCACTGGGTGCTCTCGCCACCGGAGATGTCGGCGGTCGCGAAGCGGTTCAGCGCCCCGAGCTGGGGATCGTTGACGACGCCGCCAGGGAACAGCGACGCGTAGAGCAGGGCGTAGCCCGGCACCGCGGCCACGAGGTTGTCCGGGTTCGGCGTGGTGTTGAACGTCGAGTTGGGAACGATGCGGTTATAGTCCTGCCGCGTGTACAGCTCGTTCTTGCTGTAGCCCGTGAGGGCCGTCAGCTGCAGTTCGTCGGACAGATCCCAGCTGATGTTGAACTGAACAATGTCGGTCTTCGCCCGGTAAATGGGATCGAAGCCAGACTGGATGTTGCGAATGTCGCGGTTTTGCATCTGGCCGGCGAAGGCGTCACCGGTCGTGAAGCCGAACAGGGTGCCGAAGAGGCCGCCCAGCGTGGCCTGACTGTTGGGCGTGCCGAGGATGCCCGGATCATTGAGCGGGGTGTTGTCACAGCCCTGGTTGAAGAAGCCGCTCTGGATGGTCGCCTTGTTGGCGTCGGCCGAGTAGCCGACTCCGCCGATATTGGCCGGGCTGATGTCCTTGGTGCAGAGCTGCTTGCCGATGCGCGAACGCTTGTCGTCTTCCTCGAAGTGATCCCACATCAGGGAGGTGTTGAAGGTGTCGGTGGGCGTGAAGCCGAGCGTGATCCGCGTGTTCCACAGGTCGCGGTCGTCGACGTCGTTGCCGGTGGTCAGGTTGTCGCCGTAGCCGTCACGGACGAGCATGCTGCCGGCGAAGCGGACCGCCAGCATTTCGCCGAGCGGAATGTTGACCATGCCGCGCAGCTTGCGGCTGTTGTAGTTGCCGACTTCGCCACGGAGCGAGGCTTCGAATTCGTCGGTCGGCTTGGCGGTGATGACATTGACCACGCCGCCGGTGGCGTTGCGGCCGTACAGCGTGCCCTGCGGCCCGCGCAGCACTTCCACGCGCTCGACGTCGAAGAATTCCGACTCGAACAGGTTGTTGGCGGTCAGAGGCGCGTTGTTGAGGTGGATGCCCGTGCCGGCGTCGCCCGAAGCGGCGACCAGCTTGGCGCCCACGCCGCGGATCTGGAAGTTGTAGCCGGTGAAGTTCCCCTTGGAGAAGTTCACGTTCGGGATGGCCAGAACCAGGTTCGGGCCGCCGTCGATCTTGGCCTTCTCCAGGGAGTCCTGGCTGAACGCGGAAACCGCGATCGGCACGTCCTGGATAGCCTCTTCCCGCTTCTGCGCGGTGACGACGACCTCGCCGACGGTTGTGTCTTGGGCGAACGCGGGCGCGGCGACGCCCATAAAGGCGGCTAGCGACACGCTAGCAGCCAGCAGACTCCGCAGGCGCAGAGATCCTGTCATCTGGTAACCCTCCCCGGACGGCGCGACCCATCTTGGGGTTCGGCGGCGTCGTTATGTTTCCTCAGTGCCGCGCGATTTTTGCTGTCGGGGTGCGCGACCACCCCCAACAGCTTGTCTTGGAGTGCATACGGGCGCTTTCGGACTGTCAACAGCCCAGCGTTATGTGAACGTCGATAGGTTACGGCTTTTCACCTTGGTGTTGCCGGTCTGCTTCGCCTTTTACCCAAGGGAAACGAGTTCTTCGCCACAGGCGAGAAAAGGCGCCTGTAGATCGGGCGCCGAAGCCTTGCGAAGTCTTGCCCTGCGACACGCCGCGACAGCAGGGGCGAGGGGCGTTTCAGCGGCGGCCCGCGTCGTGTAAAGGGTCGCCACCTTCCGCAGCCGGCTCTCCGGCCCCATCTG
>JAZJXN010000140.1:23131-23890 GCA_040390885.1 Pseudomonadota bacterium
CCTCGTCCTGTTCTCGGGCGGTCAGGACTCGACCGCCTGCCTCGCTTGGGCGCTCGACCGGTACGAGCGCGTGGAGACTGTGGGCTTCGACTACGGCCAGCGGCACATCATCGAGATGGCGGCGCGCGAAACGGTCCGAACCCGAATCGCCGAGGCGTTTCCGGCGTGGGCGGCGCGCTTGGGCGAGGATCATGTGCTCGACATCCGGGGCTTCGGCGCCGTGGCCGAGTCGGCCCTGACCGCCGACCGCGCCATCGAGATGACCGCGCGCGGGCTGCCGTCCACCTTCGTGCCGGGGCGCAACCTCGTCTTCCTGACCTATGCCGCCGCGCTCGCCGATCGCCGGGGCCTCCAGGCGCTGGTCGGCGGCATGTGCGAGACCGACTATTCAGGCTACCCGGACTGTCGGCGCGACACGCTGGATGCGCTGGAGACGGCGCTCAACCTCGGCATGGACCGCGATTTCCGCATCGAGACGCCACTGATGCAACTGACCAAGGCCCAGACCTGGGCCCTGGCCAAGGGACTGGGCGGCGAGGAGCTGGTCGCCATCACCGTCGAGGACAGCCACACCTGCTATCGCGGTGAGCGCGGCGATCTGCATGCCTGGGGCCACGGCTGCGAGGACTGCCCGGCCTGCGACCTTCGCGCGGCGGGCTTCCGCGAGTGGGAGGCCGCCGGCCGGCCGGCGCTCGAGCCATGACCTACAGCGTCAAGGAGATCTTCCTCACCCTGCAGGGCGAGGGCGGCCAGGCCGGC
>JAZJXN010000141.1:0-5315 GCA_040390885.1 Pseudomonadota bacterium
CATCACCGTGCTGTCGCTGATCGTGCTGATCCCGCTGACCGCCGTGGTGATCAAGTCAGCCCAGCTGTCGATCCCCGAGTTTATCGCCGCCGCCTTCTCCGAACGGGCCCTCAAGGCCTACCAGCTGACCTTCGGCGCGTCCGCCGTGGCCGCCGTGATCAACGGCGTGTTCGGGGTCCTGACCGCCTGGGCGCTGGTCCGCTATGAATTTCCCGGCAAGGGCGTGATCAACGCCCTGGTCGATCTGCCCTTCGCCCTGCCGACCGCCGTGGCCGGCATCGCCCTGGCGACGCTCTATGCGCCCAACGGCTGGGTCGGACAGTTCCTTGAGCCACTGGGGATCAAGGCGGCCTACAATCCGACCGGCGTTGTCATCGCCCTGACCTTCATCGGCCTGCCGTTCGTCGTCCGCACGCTGGAGCCGGTGATGCGAGACCTCGCCGCAGACGTCGAGGAGGCCGCCGCCAGCCTCGGCGCCAACCGGCTGCAGACCATCGCCCGGGTCGTCCTGCCGGCGCTGGGCCCGGCCTGGCTGACGGGGTTCGCCATGGCTTTCGCCCGGGCCGTGGGCGAGTACGGCTCGGTGATCTTCATCGCCGGCAACATGCCCTACAAGTCGGAGATCGCCCCGCTGCTGATCGTGATCCAGCTGGAGCAGTACGAGTACGCCGCCGCCGCCTCGATCGCGGTGGTGATGCTGGCGGCCTCGTTCATGATGCTGCTGGTCATCAACGTCATCCAGGCCTGGGCCCGGAGGTACAGCTGATGCGCGCGTCCGACGTCACCGCCAAGGCCGACGCGCGGCTGGCCACCGACGACCCGGCCTGGGCCAAGGCGATCGTGCTCGCGCTGGTCCTCGGCTTCCTCGGGCTGGTGCTGATCCTGCCGCTGGTTTCGGTCTTCGCCGAGGCCCTGCGCAAGGGCCTGCCCGTGGCGCTCGAGGCGATCAAGGTTCCGGACGCTGTCGCGGCCATCAAGCTGACGCTGCTGGTGGCGGCGATCGCGGTGCCATTCAATGCCGTCTTCGGCCTCTGCGCCAGCTGGGCGATCGCCAAGCACCAGTTTCCGGGCAAGGCCTTCCTGATCACCCTGATCGACCTGCCGTTCTCGGTCTCACCCGTGGTGGCGGGCCTGATCTATGTGCTGGTGTTCGGCGCCCAGGGCTGGTTCGGCAACGCCCTGGTCGAGCACGACATCAAGATCATCTTCGCCTTGCCCGGCATCATCCTGGCCACGGTGTTCGTGACGTTCCCGTTCGTCGCCCGCGAGCTGATCCCGCTGATGCAGGAGCAGGGCACCGACGAGGAGGAAGCCGCCGTCTCCCTCGGCGCCTCGGGCCTGCGCACCTTCTGGAGCGTGACCAGCCCCAACATCCGCTGGGGCCTGCTGTACGGGGTGCTGCTGTGCAACGCCCGGGCGATGGGAGAATTCGGCGCGGTGTCGGTGGTCAGCGGCCATATCCGCGGCCTGACCAACACCATGCCGCTGCACGTCGAGATCCTCTACAACGAGTATGACTTCGTGGGCGCCTTCGCGGTGGCGGCGTTGCTCTGCCTGCTCGCCATCGTCACCCTGGTGCTGAAGAGCCTGCTCGAGGCTGGACAGCACAGCCGCAAGACAGCCCACTGACCGGACCCGGACCTGACCTTATGACGATTTCGATCCGCTCGGTGCAGAAGACGTTCGGCCGCTTCCCGGCGCTGAACGACATCAGCCTCGAGATCAAGCCCGGCGAACTTCTGGCCCTGCTCGGTCCGTCGGGCTCCGGCAAGACGACGCTCCTGCGCGCCATCGCCGGCCTCGAATACCCCGACAGCGGACAGATCCTGTTCGACGGCGAGGATGTGACCTATTCGGGCGCGGCCGAGCGCCGGGTCGGCTTCGTGTTCCAGCAGTACGCTCTGTTCAAGCACATGACCGTGGCCCGCAACGTCGCCTTCGGGCTGGACGTGCGCAAGGGCAAGGACAAGCCGCCGAAGGCCGAGATCGCTCGCCGGGTCGACGAGCTGCTGCAGCTCGTCGAGCTCGGCGAACTCGGCAAGCGCTTCCCCAACCAGCTGTCCGGCGGCCAGCGCCAGCGCGTGGCCCTGGCCCGGGCCCTTGCGGTGTCGCCGCGCGTGCTGCTGCTCGACGAGCCGTTCGGGGCGCTGGACGCGACGGTGCGCAAGTCCCTGCGCAAGGAGCTGCGCCGGGTCCATGACGCGACCGGCGTCACCACCATCTTCGTGACTCACGACCAAGAGGAAGCCCTCGAACTGGCCGACCGCGTCGCCATCCTCAACAAAGGCGTCATCGAGCAGGTCGGGACCCCGGACGAAGTCCACGACAATCCCGCCAACCCGTTCGTCTGCGGCTTCGTCGGCGAGGCCAACCGGATCGAGGGGACCGTCAGCGGCGGCCGCTTCACGTCCGGCGCCATCGTGCTGCCGGCGCAGGCCGTGGCCGACGGCAAGGCCGTGGCCTATGTCCGTCCCTATGACATCGGGCTGGACGGCGTGGGGTTCGACGCCCAGGTCGAGCGGGTCGGCATCGACGGCGCCGTGGCGCATGTCGATCTGCTGACCCCGGACGGCGAGCGGCTCGAGGCCCAGGTCTCGCGCGAGCAGGGCCGCACCCTCACGCAGGGCCTGACGACCAAGGTCGAGGCGCGTCTGGCGCACATCTACCCGGCTTAACACCCCGGTCGCTGCTCATCCCGGCGACGGCGGGCCAAGGCGCTCTGTGTCTGCGGTGGTCCGGGCGCGCCGGGATTGCTGAAATGCGGCTGCGACAACATCCGGCTCCCCCGCCTTCGCGGGGGATGAGAGCGCTCTTGAGCTCTACTGCTGCTGTTGCTGCTGTTGCTGCTGCTGTTCCTGACGGCGGATCTCGTCGGCGCCGCCGCGGCGACGGCCGCCCGGGAAGGAGGGGCGGGGCATGCGCATGAACTCCGGCTCCGCCAGGGCCGCGCGAGCCTTGCCGACCGAAACGGCCACCGCCAGCTGGCTGTCGGCCTCGCCCTTGTAGACCCCGAGCGAGGGCGGCACGTCTCCGTAGTCGCGGCCGATCGCCACTGCGATGTGGCGCTCGCCGGCGAGGACGTTGTTGGTCGGGTCAAACCCGATCCAGCGCAGGGTCGGCAGGAACACCTCGACCCAGGCGTGGGTGGCGTCCGGATCAGAGCGGTCGCCGGCCTTCCGGTCGGTGAACAGGTATCCCGACACGTAGCGCGCCGGCAGACCCCAGCCGCGGCAGATCGCCAGCATGATGTGGGCGAAGTCCTGGCAGACGCCGCGGCCGACCCCGAGGGCCAGGTCAATGGGACTGTCGGCGTTGGTCACGCCCGGCGTGTAGTCGAAGGCGTCGTAGATGATCTTGTTCAGCGCCTGCACCGCCGACAGCGGATCGCGCCGGCGCAGGGCGTCGATGTCATGCTCGGTGATGAAGGTCTGGAGGGCCTGGGTGGCGCGCACGAACCCGTGCGGCTGCAGGAAGTCGAAGCATTCGCCGCGCACGAAGTCGCTGCGCAGACGGTCCCATTCACCCATGTCGAGGGCCTCGGGCAGGACCGGGGTAGCCTGGGTTTCCACCGCCGACCGCGCCTCGATGCGCAGGGTCTCGTGCGGATGCGGGACGTCGAAGTGGTAGACCGCGTTCCCGAAGTTGTCGGCGTAGGAGAAGATCTGCGCCCGCGGCTCAAGGTCGAGGTCGAAGCTGACCAGACGCTGCCCCACGCTCTTGCGCGGCTGCATGCGCAGCTCCATCACGCTTTCCTTCACGGGGCGCTCGTAGTGGTACTGGGTGACGTGGCGGACTTCGAGGAGCATTAGGCGGGGAGCCTCATCTCGAGGGAATAGGCCACGTAGGTGTCATGGATGGCCTGATGGATGCGGCCGCATTCGTTGACCACGGTGGACAGCAGGCCGCTGGCGCCGGTGGCTTCCAGTTCCTCGACGTCGGCGAACTCTAGCCGCGCCTTCAGCCGGCCGGCCAGCCGCTCCGGCGTGGCGGTGTTGCCCGACTCGATGTGTCGCGAGACGCCGATGAGGTGGTCCTCGATCTGCGCCGTCGCGAAGCGGATGGAGCGCGGGAATTCCTCGTCGAACAGCAGGAACTCGAGAATGAACCGGGGCTCGATCTCTGCCGTGTAGCGGCGAAGGTAGGGCTCCAGCGCGCAGGCCATGCGCAGCAGGTTCATCAGCGCGATGCGGTCGGTGACGCGCTCGCCGCGGCCGTCGCCGAAGCAGACTTCCAGCAGCCGGGCGATCAGGTGGGCGCGCTCGAGATAGACGCCCAGCATCAGGAACCGGAAGCCCTCGCCATGGCTCATGGTGGCGTCGGCCGCGCCCTTGAACAGGTGCAGGTCGGCGATGATGTCGTGCAGGAAGGCGGAGGAGCCGCTCTCGAACTCGGCCGCCGCGCCTTCGCCGGTGACCTTCAGATAGAGCAGGTTCAGCCGCTCCCAGGTCTCGGTGGTGATCTGGTCGCGAACCTGGCGGGCGTTCTCGCGGGCGTGAGCGAGCGACATCAGCACCGAGTTGGGATCCTCGCGATCGAGCACCAGCGTCCGCGCCGCGTCATAGGTGCGGGAGGCGCGGGCCATGTCCGCATCACCGACCGCCGACAGGGCGATGTAGGCCGTCTGGGCGGCGGCGTCGGACCGGTCCAGCGTGGCGTTGAGCATGACGTCGGCAAGGCGCGAAAGGTGCTCGGCCCGCTCGATGTAGCGTCCGATCCAGTAGAGGCTGTCAGCCACGCGAGCGAGCATCATGCGAGGATGCCCTCCGCTTCCGCTTCATCGTCGACAAGCACCCAGGTGTCCTTTGATCCCCCGCCCTGGCTGGAGTTGACCACCAGGGAGCCGCGGCGCAGGGCCACGCGGGTCAGAGCGCCGGGCGTGACCACCGTCTTGGCGCCCGACAGGATGAAGGGGCGCAGGTCGACGTGGCGTGGCTCGATGCGGCCGTCGATCAGGCAGGGGGCGGTGGACAGCTGAATGGTCGGCTGGGCGATGTAGTTGGCCGGATCGGCCTTGAGGGCTTCGGCGAAGGCCTCGCGCTCCTTGCGGCTGGCGTGGGGGCCCACCAGCATGCCGTAGCCGCCGGACGCGCCGACCGCCTTGACCACCAGCTTGTCCAGATTGCCCAGCACATGGGCCAGCTGCGCCGGCTCGCGGCAGAGGAAGGTCTCGATGTTGGGCAGGATGGCGTCCTCGCCCAGGTAGTAGCGGATGATGTCCGGCACGTAGGCGTAGACCGCCTTGTCGTCGGCCACCCCGGTGCCCGGAGCGTTGCACATGACCACATTGCCGGCGCGATAGGCGTTGAACAGCCCCG
>JAZJXN010000142.1:0-3618 GCA_040390885.1 Pseudomonadota bacterium
ATGTTCTGGCGCTCATACTGCAGCAGCCGCTTGGCGATTTCCCAGCCGCCGTTGAGCTTGCCGACCAGCTGGTTCTTGGGGACCTTCACGTTGTCGAAGAAGGTCTCGCAGAAGGGGGAGCTGCCGCTGATCAGCTTGATCGGCCGGGCTTCGACGCCTTCCGAGGCCATGTCGAACAGCACGAAGCTGATGCCTTCATGCTTCTTGCTGGTGTCGGTGCGCACCAGGCAGAAGATCCAGTCGGCCTGGTCGGCGTAGCTGGTCCAGACCTTCTGGCCGTTGATCAGGAAGTGGTCGCCCTTGTCCTCGCACTTGGTCTGCAGACCCGCGAGGTCGGAGCCGGCGCCCGGCTCGCTGTAGCCCTGGCACCAGCGGATCTCGCCCTTGACGATGCCGGGCAGGAACTTCTGCTTCTGCTCTTCGGTGGCGTACTCGAGCAGCACCGGGCCGAGCATCCAGACGCCGAAGCTCATCAGGGCCGGACGGGCCTTGATGCGCCGCAGCTCGGCTTCGAGGACCTTGTTCTGCTCGCGCGACAGACCGCCGCCGCCGTATTCGGTCGGCCACATCGGCGCGGTCCAGCCCTTGGCCGCCATGCGGTCGAGCCAGAGCTTGGCGTCGGGGTTCTTCGGCGCGAAGCGGCGACCGCCCCAGGGCGCGTCGGCCTCGTCGTCCATCGGGGCGTTGAGGGACGTCGGATAGTTCTCCGCCAGCCAGTCGCGCACCTCGGTGCGGAAGGCCTCCAGATCGGCGCCGCCGAAATCCGCCATGACTTCACTCCCTCTCGCGTTTCTTGCGGCGCACCTTAGCGCGCGGCGCGCGGGGGGCAAGCCGGTTCAAACACCTGTTCGATTCATCCGGCGCGCATGGCGATCACGACCTCGCTATAGTCGTGCGCGTTGGTGCGGGATTCGAATGCGGCTCTTGAGAGAATTGAAGCCGGCGCTGCTCGCGGCCGGTCCCACGCTCGGCGCCATCGCGGCGCTGTCAGCGGGGATCATGCTGCTGGCCTCCGGGGCCACGCCCTCCGACCCCGCCCGCTTCCTGGAACTGCTGCGCTTCACGCCGCAGGTGCTGATCGAAACCAGTCACTTCGTCTCCTCGATCCTCGGCGTCGTGCTGGTGCTGCTGGCGTTCGGACTGCGGGCGAGGCTCGACGCGGCCTGGACCGCGACCGTTGTGGTCATGCTCCTCGGCGCCCTGATGGCGCCATTCAAGGGCTTCAACTGGGAAGAGGCCGCGGTCCTGATCGGCTGCATCCTCGTCATCCTGCCGCTGCACGCGTCATTCCCGCGCCAGGCCCGGCTGTCGCGCATGGAGATCACGCCTGGATGGCTGATCTCGGCCGCGGCGGTGATTGTGGGCGCCGGCCTGCTCGGCTGGTGGTCGTTCCGCCATGCCGACTACAGCAACCAGTCGGTCTGGAGGGTCATGGCCGACCAGGACATGACCCGCGCCATCCGGTCGTCGGCCGGCGCGGCCCTGGCCCTGCTGGTGTTCGGCGTCTGGCGGATGTTCGCGATGCCGGCCAAGCCGCAGGTGGCCGGCGAGGATGACCCGGACTTCGCGCGGGTGCGGGCCATCCTGCGGACGGCCGAATGGTCGCAGCCCGATTCCAATCTCGCCCTGCTCGGGGACAAGCGCTTCCTGTTCTCGCCCTCGGGCGAGACCTTCCTGATGTTCGGTGTCCGCGGCCGGTCCTGGATCGCCATGGACGGTCCGGTCGGCAAGGCCAGCGAGCGCATGGAACTGCTCTGGCGATTCCGCGAGCTGGCCGACGCCCGCGCGGCGCGCCCAGCCCTGTACGGCATCGGTCCCGAGGACCTGCCGGACGCGGTCGAGCTGGGCTTTTCCATCCAGAAGATCGGCGAGGCCGCGGCGGTGCCGCTGGACGGCTTCTCGCTCGCCGGCCGCCGCCGCGAGGTTCTGCGCCGCAACTGGCGCAAGGCCGGGGAGGGCGGGGCGCTGTTCGAGGTGGTCCAGCCCGAGGGCGTAGCGGCCATCATGGACGAGCTGAAGGCGGTCTCCGACGAATGGCTGAGCCACCACGCCGGCGGCGAGAAGGCCTTCTCCCTCGGCGGCTTCATCCCCCGCTATGTCGCCGAATTCCCGGTCGCGCTGGTGCGCGTGGGGGGGCGGATCGTCGCCTTCGCCACCCTGTGGCCGACAGCGGGCCGGCGGTCGTTCTCGATGGACCTGATGCGCTATGGGGACGGCGCGCCCAAGAACGTGATGGACTACCTGTTCGTCGAGTTGCTCGAGTGGGGCAAGATCGACGGCTACGAGGCCTTCGACTTCGGCGCCGCGCCGCTGGCGGGTCTCGAGGACCGGCCGCTTGCGCCGATCATGTCGCGGGTCGGCCGGCTGCTCTTCGAGCGCGGCGAGGAGATCTACAATTTCCGCGGCGTGCGTCGCTACAAGGACAAGTACGACCCGCTCTGGCAGCCGCGCTACATCGCCGCTCCGCACAGGTGGCAGATCCCGATGCTGCTCGCCGATGTCGGCCTGCTGTCCTCGGGGGGCATGGCCGGCCTGACCCGGCGCGCGCCGAAGAAGTCAGAGCCCGTCGCCGATACCGTCCAGGCGAAGGGCGGAGCCCCGTCCGGGGCTCGGAACCTCGACCCGGATCCCCAGAGCCCGGCCTGACTCCGGATGCCGGCTGTCGTCGGATGAGTGGATTGGGGGGCTCAGCGCCCCGTGGTGACGCCCAGAAGATTGACGATGTGCACCGTCATGATCAGCACGCCGGCCGCTGATGACACCATGATCACGCGCCAGGGGATCATCCGCACGCCCTTCACGAAGTCCGGCGGGCGGGCTCCGCGCCACCCCGCGAAAACCGCCAGCGCGAGGAAAGCCCCGGTGATGGAAAGGGTTAGCGGCATGTCCATGCGAGCCAGATGGCGGTCTGCTCCCGCCTTGGCAAGCTTCGTCCACAGCAAATCGTCGCAGGCGCCAGATTTAGTATTAACCGCGCGTTTACATACTATGGGTCGCTCGGTAGCGTCATCTGTGGAGTGCCGGAGGTGCGATTCTAATGACGGCGGGGGCGCCCTGGAGCGTAAAGGGTATCGACCCTAAGGCGCGTGAGATCGCCAAGGATCTTGCACGTCGGTCGGGGATGACCCTGGGCGAGTGGCTTAACCGGATGATCGTCGAGGGCGATGCGCCCGGGATGGTCGACCTGGCGCCGGAGCGCGCCTTCGATGCGCCGTCCGACGATCCTGTCGTGATCGCGACGCCGCGTCAGGGCGGCAGCTCCCGATACGAGATTCCAGGTCATCCCGCCGACGAGGTCGGCCGCGTCGCTGATGCGATGGAACGGCTCACCGACCGCATCGAGGCGGCCGAACAGCGCTCGACTCTAGCCATCAGCGGCATCGACCAGTCGGTGCGCGGCGCGTTGTCGAGGCTCGAAGGCTCCGAACGCGAGAACACCGCCGTCGCGGCCCGCTTCGAGGGCGCGGTCGACGAAATCCGCACCCAACAGGAAGGTCTCGGCGAGCGCCTGCGCCGCGTCGAGCTGGAGTCGACCGGCCCCCGTTCGGCCGAGGCTCTGCGCGCTCTCGAAACCATGGTCGGCAAGGTCGCCGGCCAGGTCTACGAGACCGAAAGCCG
>JAZJXN010000143.1:0-9371 GCA_040390885.1 Pseudomonadota bacterium
AGGTTCTTGGGAACCTACGCCGCCCGCGAGTCCGTATCGGCCATTCGCTGGATGGCGACGTAGTCGGTCTTGCCGGTGCCCAGAACAGGCACTTCGGCGATCTTGATGATCTTGCGCGGGACCGCCAGTTCCGGCGCGCCAACGCTCTGCGCGTGGGCGACCATGGCCGAGACGTCGGCGTCGGCGCGATCGGTGAACAGCACCAGCTTCTCGCCCTTCTTCTTGTCCGGCATGGCGACGACAGCGTGTCGACCGTTTGGCCAGACCGCCACGGCGAGGTCCTCGGCGGCGGTCAGGGACACCATCTCGCCGCCAATCTTGGCGAAGCGCTTCACCCGGCCCTTGATGGTGATCCAGTTGTCATGGTCGGTGTCGAGTTCGACCACGTCGCCGGTGTCGTGCCAGCCGCCTTCCAGCGGATCGACGCCGCCGGCCTCGTTGAGGTAGCCGCTCATCACATTGGGACCACGCAGGAACAGGCGACCGCCGCCGGCGATGCCCTCGACCGGCTCGACGCGTGTCTCCATGCCGGGCAGCAGCCCGCCGACGGTGCCGCGGCGGTTGTCGACCGGCTTGTTGACCGCCACCACCGGCGAGGCCTCGGTGGCGCCATAGCCTTCGAGAACCGGGATCGGGCCGAAGCGCTCGGCGATCAGGTTGTGGGTCTCTTCCCGAACCTTTTCAGCGCCGCAGACGATGAACTTGAGGTCCGACAGATCGCCCGGATCGGCGGCGCGGGCGTACTGGTTCACGAAGGTGTCGGTGGCCAGCAAAATCGAGGCGCCGCAGTCCTTGATCAGCGGCGGGATCTGCTTGGTGTGCAGCGGCGAGGGATATTCGAACGCCTTCATGCCGGTCAGCAGCGGCAGCAGCACGCCGCCAGTCAGGCCGAAGCAATGGAAGGTCGGCAGGGGGTTGAACATCACCCAGCTCGGGTCCAGCGCGATGTGGGCCTCGATCTGGTGGACGTTGGTGACCAGGTTGGCGTGGCTCAGGACAACGCCGCGCGGGGCGCCGAAGCTGCCCGAGGTGAACAGGATCACCCCCGGCGCGTCCGGCTTCAGCTCGGCGCGGAACTGGCGCGGAAACATGCCCGCGGTGGCGGCGAAGAGCTTGTCCGAAAGGCCGATCTTGGCCCGGACCTCCTCCAGATAGACAATCTTCGCGCCGGTTTCCTCGATGGCGTCGATGATGTCGTGCAGCTTGCCCTGCTCGATGAAGCGATGGGCGGTCAGCACGGTCTTAACCTGGCCGAGCTTGATCGCGGCGCGCAGGTTGCGCAGCCCGGCCGTGAAGTTGAGCATGGTCGGAATCCGCCCGAAGGCGTGCAGGCCGAAGAAGGTGACCACCACGCCGGCGCTCGACGGCAGCAGGACGCCGACATGCTCGCCCCTGGCGGTGAAGCCGGCGATCTTGCGGCCCAGCGCGAAGCTGGCGCGGACAAGGTCGGTGTAGCTGAGCGGGTTGCGCTCCTGATCCTCGAGGATCGGCTTCTTGGCCCCGTATCGGTCGCGGGCGTCGAGCAGAGCGTCAAACAGAGACCGCTCGCCGGCCCGTGCATCGTAAGCACGCGGCATGTTGGGTGGAACTCCCCGGATGTTTCCCGCCAGTATCGTTGGGGGGAGCCTATCGATCGCGATCACGAATGAAAAGATATGTCACAAACGGTGATCGGGGCCCGTTCGTTGCGTCATCCACGCGCGGCGACCCGACTGCGGAGAAACGCCGTCACAGCCGCCAGCCAGGGGTCCCTCACCGGGTCGGCGTCCAGGTGCAGCGCGTGACGACCGCCTGACAGCAACAGGCTCGTGCAGCGCGCCATCGCGCCGCAGGCCCGCCTCAGGCTCGCGGCGTTGTGGTCTCGCTCGGCGATCAGGATCAGGGCAGGGGGCTCGATATGGCTAAGGTCGCGTCGCACAACCGCGCCCGTGGTTCGAAACGCGCTCTTCCAGCCGAGAGTCTGGCCGCCCATGCGCAGGTCGGGATTGGCGATCTGCCAGGCCATCTGGACGACGTCACGCGAGGCGCCCCCGGGCCGGAGCGACGTCGATCCGCGCCGCCATCCGCCGCCGAGGCTCGCGGGAATCCGCCCCAAGCCCACCGTCGCCGGCCAGTCCCGCCAGTCCGTGGCCGCGGCGCTGCCGAGGCTCGGAGCTGACAGGATCAGCCCGTCCACAGGAAGGCCCCGCTCCACCGCCGCGGCCGCGATAAGCCCGCCCACCGAATGACCAAGGATCACCAGCGGCCTGTCCGGCGCGTCGGCGACGATCATCCGGGTCAGTGCGCGGGTGGCGGCGATGTCGCCATCAAAGGTCGGCGCGTGACCAAGGTCGCGGGGCGACACGTACCGCTCCGACCCGCCCTGTCCGGCGCGCTCGAGCACCCACACGTTGAACCCCTCGGCATTCAGCGCCCGTGCGGTCTCGAACCACACCTCGGCCGACTCGCCGTAGCCGCTGAGGATCAGGATCGACGCCCTCGGCGTGATCGCGGAGCTCGACACCCCGTATCGCTGGACCGGCGCATCGCCGACACCGATCAGGCCCCAGGCCCACCCCTCCGGCGCCCAGAAGCGCGGCCCCAGCGCGGGCGGGATGCGGCTCTCGGTGAACGGCGCCCGCTCGTCCGCCCCGCCGCAGCCGGTCAGGATGAACAGAAGACCGGCAAGGAGGAGCCCGCGACGCATCGGCCCAAGTGTCGGTTACTTCGGCGGAGGCTCGCAAGGGCTTGCGCGCCGGGAGCGATGTGCGTCCTTCGAGACGCCTCTTCGAGGCTCCTCAGGATGACTGATTTCCGAGTTCGTCATGGTGAGGAGCGAGCACAGCGCGCGTCTCGAACCCTAGACGGCGCCGCGGCGCTTGATCTGGGGCGTTCAAAGTCCGATCTAGGGCGCATGGCCACGGTGATCGACACCCTGAGGGCGCGCCCGCGTCACCCCGAGAAGCAGAACCGCCCGGAAACGCCGCTGTTGCGCAAGCCGGACTGGCTGCGCGTCCGCGCGCCCGGCTCGGCCGGCTACAACGAAACCCGCGACATCGTCCGCCAGCACGGGCTGACCACCGTGTGCGAAGAGGCGGCCTGCCCGAACATCGGCGAGTGCTGGACCCAGAAGCACGCGACCATGATGATCATGGGCGAGATCTGCACGCGCGCCTGCTCGTTCTGTAACGTCTCCACCGGCAAGCCTAACCCGCTCGATCCGACCGAACCGCTGCGCGTCGCCGAGGCGGTGGCGAAGATGGGCCTCAAGCACGTCGTCATCACCTCGGTGGACCGTGACGACCTCGCCGACGGCGGCGCCGACCACTTCGCCCAGGTCGTCCGCGCCATCCAGGCGGCGGCGCCCGGCACCACCATCGAAATCCTGACCCCCGACTTCCTGCGCAAGCCCGGCGCGGCCGAGATCGTCATCGACTCGGCCCCGGACGTGTTCAACCACAACCTCGAGACCGTCCCGCGGCTGTATCTGAAGATCCGCCCCGGCGCCCGCTACTACCACTCCCTGCGTCTGCTTGAGCGGGTCAAGGAACGCGACCCGACCCGCTTCACCAAGTCCGGCCTGATGGTCGGCCTCGGCGAGACCAAGGAAGAGGTCATGCAGGTTATGGACGACATGCGCTCGGCCGACATCGATTTCCTGACCATTGGCCAGTACCTGCAGCCGACCCGCCGCCACGCCGCCGTCGACCGCTTCGTCACGCCGGAAGAGTTCGCCGCCTACGAGCAGATCGCGCGCGCCAAGGGCTTCCTCATGGTCTCGGCCAGCCCGCTGACCCGCTCCTCGCACCACGCTGGTGAGGACTTCGCTCGGCTGCAGGCCGCCCGCGAGGCCCGCGAGGCCGCGGCCTAAGCCTTGCGGCACCGGCTCACCCGCATCCTGCCCTACACGCCCGACCAGCTGTTCTTGCTGGTTGGCGACGTCGAGCGCTATCCCGAGTTCGTGCCCTGGATCACCGCGCTGCGGGTCTGGAACCGGCAGGACGAGGGCGGCGGCGTGACGACGCTGGACGCCGAGGCGGCGGTCGGCTTCTCGTTCCTGCGCGAGCGGTTCTCGACCCGGGTGCGGCGCGACGCGGCCGCGCGGACCATCGACGTCAGCCTGATAAGCGGCCCGTTCCGCAAGCTGCAGAACCGCTGGCGCTTCCTGCCGCACGAGCAGGGGACCTGCATCGAGTTCGAGATCGACTTCGAGTTCAAGCTGCGCTTCCTCGACCGCATCCTCGACGCCAACTTCGACCACGCGGTGCAGAAGCTGATCCAGTGCTTCGACGATAGGGCGAAGGCTCTGTACGGCGCGCGCTGAGGCTGTAATCTCGCGCCATGCGCAAGGCCTTGATCCTCGGCGCCGTGGTCCTCCTCGGCGCATACACGCTCCCGACTATCGCGGCGGCCTGCACTGTCGTTTTTACGGATGCGGAGCGAACGCCCGCGGCGCAACAGCGCCGGGCGGCTGAGGCCGTCGAGCGCGCGGTGGTGATCGTCGATGCCGAGGTCGTGCGGCCCTACATGCGGGGGCAGCAGAAGGCGCTCCTGAAAGCCTACAGGGTTCACAAGGGGCCGTTGCAGGCGACCTACGAAGTCGATGCGCCCACTAGCTGCAATCGCGCGTTCGAGGTCGTCGGCGAACGGGTGCGGGTCCTGCTGAGTGGTGGTCCCGAGGTGTACTTCGACGACGATGTCGGACTGGCGCGGCAGGTCGACAGGCTGCTGAAATCCGACCGAAGGAAGGACTGGCCCTATCTCGCGGGTCTGCCCGCCGAAGCCACGCCCTAGATCGCCTCCCGCAGCATCTCCAGCGCCACCGCCACCGCGGCCAGCTGCACGTCCAGGCGGTTCGGGCCGTCGAACACCTCGTGCCGGTGGCGGATGCCCGCCGTGCTGCGCGCCGTGGCCAGGTGGACGGTGCCGACCGGCTTCATCGGGCTGCCGCCGCCGGGACCCGCCACGCCGGTGATCGCCACCGCGATGTGGGCGCGCGAGTGGTTCAGCGCGCCTTCGGCCATCATCCTGGCCACCGGCTCGGATACCGCCCCGAAGTCGGCGATCATGTCGCCGGCGACGCCGAGCATCTCCTCCTTGGCGCGGTTGGTGTAGGTCACGAAGCCGCGCTCGAAGACGTCAGAGGCGCCGGCGATCGAGCAGATCGCGCCGGCCACCAGCCCGCCGGTGCAGCTTTCCGCCGTGACGATCCGCAGGTGCCGGTCACGAACCTCCTCGATCAGCAGACGGGCGTGGGTCTCGATCTCGAGGGGAAACATGGCGGCGTTCTCCGAAGGTAGTCTTCTAACAAGGAATGACCCCAACATTGGGCGCGTCCGTCATTCAAGCCGATTCGAGCATTCATGACCGAAACCACCGCCGCTCATCCCGTCTCGGGGGCGCGCACGCCGCCGCTGTTCGTCATCGCGGTGTTCACCAGCGCGGCCCTGGTCTTCATGGTCCAGCCGATGGTGGCCAAGCTGGTGCTGCCGCAGCTCGGCGGCTCACCGGCGGTGTGGAACACCAGCATGGCCTTCTTCCAGGCTGCACTGCTGGTCGGTTATGGCTATGCCCACTTCCTGCAGAAGCTCGGCACGGTGCGGCGGCAGATCGTCGTCCACATCATCGCCCTGGCCCTGGCCGGCCTGACCCTGCCGCTGCGGATCAGCGGCCTGCTGGGCGAGCCGTCCTCGACGGCGCCGACCCTGTGGCTGCTGGGGGTGCTGGCGCTGTCGATCGGCCTGCCGTTCGCGATCCTGTCGGCCACGGCGCCGCTGGTGCAGGCCTGGTACGCCCGCACGGTGCGCGGGGAGGGGGCGACGGAGCCCTACGCCCTCTATGCCGCCAGCAACCTCGGCAGCCTGCTGGCGCTGCTGTCCTATCCAATCCTGATGGAACCGCTGCTGACCCTGCAGGGGCAGCGGTTCACCTGGAGCGGCGGCTACCTCGCCTTCGTGCTGATCCTCGCCTCGCTGGCGCTGCTGGTCTGGCGCAGCGCGGCCGCCGGTTCGGCGGCAGACGCCCCGGCGACCGCCGATGCCACGCCTGCGGGCCCAGCGCCCGGCTGGAAGCAGTGGCTGGTCTGGATCGCCCTGGCCGCGGTCCCGTCGAGCCTGATCCTCGGCGTCACCACCCATCTCGTCACCGACGTCGCCTCCGCGCCGTTCCTGTGGGTCGCGCCTCTGGCCCTCTACCTCGTCACCTTCATCATCGCCTTCCAGACCAGGCCGCTGATCAGCCCCTACTGGGCGCTGCTGCTGCAGGGCGCGGCGCTGCCGGCCTGCATCTTCATGGCGCCGCTGCACGGCAGCGAGATGCCGCTGATCCTGTTCGTGAACCTGAGCTGCTTCTTCCTCAGCGCCCTGGTCTGCCACCAGGCGCTGGTCGCTCGACGGCCCGATCCGGCGCACCTCACCGAGTTCTACCTCTGCCTGTCGATCGGCGGCGTCGTCGGCGGGGCGTTCAACGCCTTCCTCGCCCCCGTGATCTTCGACAACGTGCTCGAGTACCCGCTGGTCCTGGTGCTGGCGGGCCTGGCGCGGCCGTGGCGCTGGGGCAAGCTGACCATCTGGGAAAACGGGGTGCTGATCACGGGCGCCGCCGGGGCCCTGGCCGCCTTCCTGCTGACCGGACACCTCGGCAACTTCCTGACCCTGGATTCGCTGTTCACGCTCAAGACGCTGCTGTGCCTGACCGTGGTCGCAGCCTTCATGCTGCGGGAGCGCGGCGTCGCCTTCACCCTGCTGCTGGCCTTGCTGGCGATGGGCGCCACCAAGCTCGGCGATCGCACCGAGGTGATCCAGACCGACCGCAGCTTCTTCGGCGTGCTGCGCCAGACCAGGGTCAACGAGCCGCGCATCGGCGGCGAGCTGCGCCTGCTGTCGCACGGCACCACCCTGCACGGGGCCCAGGCGACCGATCCGCGATACCGCTGCCGCCCGCTGGTCTACTACGCGCCGGAGACGCCGATCGGACAGGTGTTCACCGCGTCCCAGGTCAAGCCGGCGCTGCGTGTCGGCGCCGTCGGCCTCGGCACCGGGTCTGTCGCGGCCTACAGCCGCCCCGGCGACCACACGACCTTCTTCGAAATCGACCCGCTGGTCATCAGGATCGCCCATGAAACCGGCGACTTCACCTACACCACCGAATGCGCGAAGGGCGCGATCGACTTCGTCCTCGGCGACGCCAGGCTGACGCTGGCCAAGCAGCCGGACGCCTCGTTCGACATCCTGCTGATCGACGCCTTCTCGTCCGACGCCATTCCCGCGCACCTGCTGACGGTCGAGGCGCTCAAGGGCTATCTCGCCAAGCTGAAGCCGGACGGGGTGCTGATCCTGCACCTGTCGAACCGGAACCTGGAGCTGCGCACCCCGGCGATGGCCGTGGCCAAGGCGGCGGGCGGCTACGCCCTGCTGCAGCGCCACCCCCGGGCCGACACCTCGCCGCAGTACTGGGAGTCGGGCGAGGACGTGCTGATCGTCGCCCATTCCGCCGAGGCGCTGGCCGAGTACCAGGCCGACAACCGCTGGACCCCGGCGGACTCGCGCGGGACCAAGCCCTGGACAGACGACTACACCAACCTTGTCGGCGCCCTGTACGGCCGCTTCAAGGAGCGGTGGGAGGCGGAATAGGCGGCCACGTTCCGTGTTCCGGCGAAGGCCGGGGACACGGGTCGATCAGGCGGGGGTTTCGACCGTCGCCAAAGCTTGGGCCGCAAGGCCTTCGCCGCGGCCGGTGAAACCCATGCCCTCGGTCGTCGTCGCCTTGACGCTGACCCGGTCGAGCGGCAGGTCGAGGATCGCGGCCAGCCGCTCGCGCATGGCCTGACGGTGCGGCTTGATCTTCGGCCGCTCGCAGATGAGCGTCACGTCCACGTTCAGGATGCGGCCGCCCTTCGCGGCGACCAGCCCGGCGGCGTGTTCCAGGAACAGGTCGGACGCCGCACCCCTCCATTTGTCGTCGGTCGGCGGGAAGTGGTCGCCGATGTCGCCCTCGCCGATGGCGCCGAGGATGGCGTCGGTCAGGGCGTGGAGTCCGGCGTCGGCGTCGCTGTGGCCGATCAGGGTCTGGTCATGGTCGATGCGCACGCCGCACAGCCAGACGGCCTCGCCCGGCCCCCAGCGGTGGGCGTCGAAGCCCTGGCCTGTCCGCGTGATCCGGGCCGCGCCCGCCAGCCGTTCGGCCATGTCGAAATCCTCGGGATAGGTCAGCTTCATCAGCAGCGGGTCGCCCGGCGCGAGGGCCACGCGGCCGCCGTCGGCCTCAACCACCTGGGCGTCGTCGGTGGGTTCGCCTGACGTCCAGGCGGCATAGGCGGCCTGCAGGCGGTCGCGACGGAAGGCCTGAGGCGTCTGCGCGCGCCAGAGGCCGTCGCGTGACGTCGTCGAAACTCCGGAGTCGCCCTGGCGCTTCAGGGTGTCCGCGACGGGGAGGGCGGGAATGGCGCCATCCGCGGTGTCGAGCGCGGTCAGCAGCCCCGCGACATGGACGCCGGTCACGAACGGGCGCGCGGCGTCATGGATCAGCACCGGCTCGGCCTCGGGGCCCCGGATGGCGGCGAGGCCGCTCCGCACCGAGTCGGCGCGCGTCGCGCCGCCCGGCGCCGTCTTCCAGCCGGACAGGCCGGCCAGCGCCTCGGCCGCGACCTGTTCGCCGTCAGGGCTGACGACCACGACCAGCTCGCGCGCGCCGGCAGCCAGCAGCGCCTCGACGGACCAGCGCAGAACCGGCCTTCCGGCCAGGAGCCGCCACTGCTTGGCGAGGCCGGGACCCGCACGCGTTCCCCCGCCGGCGGCGACGATGACGACCGAAAAACTCATGCTTGCTTCTTAGTTTGGCAGTGCGACATCTCCAACCTTTACTGCGGTGCACAATCTGCCTAAAAAGGCAGCGGTCGGGGTGACTACAGAATGGGCAAAATGCTCACAGTCGGGGATATCAAGGTGGCGGGGCGCGTGTGGATCGCGCCGATGACGGGGATCTCGGATCTCCCGTTCCGGAAGGCCGCCGCCCGTATGGGCGCGCCCTACGCCGCAACAGAGATGGTCGCCTGCGCGGAGTTCGCGCGGGGTCGGCCGGACGTCGTCCGCCGCGCCGCGGTCGGCGAGGGCTTGCCGCTCATGGTCGTGCAGCTGGTCGGCCGCGAGGCGCGCTGGATCGCCGAGGGCGCACGCCTGGCCGCCGAGGCCGGCGCCCACATCGTCGATCTCAACTTCGGCTGCCCGGCCCGGGAAGTGACCGGCGTGCAGTCCGGGTCGGCCCTGATGCGCGATCTCGACCTCGCCGAGAGCCTGGTCGCCGCCGCCGTCGAGGCCGTGGACATTCCCGTGACCGTGAAGATGCGCCTGGGCTGGGACGACGCCACCCGCAACGCGCCCGACTTCGCCGCCCGC
>JAZJXN010000143.1:9404-16966 GCA_040390885.1 Pseudomonadota bacterium
GTCATGGTCGGCCGCGGCGTGGTCGGCAAGCCGTGGATCGCCCGCAAGATCGAAGCCGAACTGGCCGGCGCGCTCGACGCCGAGCCGGCGATGGACGAGCGCCTGGATATCGCCCTAGACCATTTCCGCGACAGCATCGCCTTCTATGGCGACAAGCTCGGCCTGCGCATGTTCCGCAAGCACCTGGCCGCCTATGTCGAAGCCGCGCCGTGGCCGGCCGAGGCGCAGGTGCGCCGCGAAGCTCGCGCTCGCCTCTGCAGCATCGATGAACCGGCGGCGGTCGAGGCGGCGCTCATCGCGCTCTGGGGCCCATCCCCTGAAAGGCTGGCGGCATGACCGGACGCAGCAGAATTCTCGGCGGCGCCGCAGCCGCCGATCTCAAGACCCTGGCCTTCGACGCCAGCCCGGAACCGGCGCTGCTGATTTCCGGCGACGGCTCGCTGGCAGCCGCCAACGAGGCCGCCGAGGCGCTGTTCGGCCAAGGGCTCGGCCTCCTGGCGCGGGGCCGCGTCCAGGGCGCTCTGCCGCCGGGGTCGCCGCTCCTGGCGCTGATGGTCCGGGCGCTGGAGGAGGGGGTCCGGGTCCGTGAGCATGGCGTCGAGATCGCCCTGTTCGGCCACCCCGCCTTCGAAGCCGACGCCGCGGCGACGCCGCTGGGCGATGACGCCGTGCTGCTGACCCTGCATCTGCGCGGCGGCGGACTTGGCGCCGAACGCGGCGCGGACCAGGCCGGGCTGCGCTCCGTCGTCGGCCTGGGCCGCATGCTGGCCCACGAGATCAAGAACCCGCTCGCCGGCATCCGCGGCGCCGCCCAGCTGCTGAAGACGGGCGCCTCGGCCGAGGATCAGCCGCTGGCCCAGCTGATCGTCGACGAGACCGAGCGGATCCGTCGCCTCGTCGATCGCATGGAGGCCTTCTCCGACGACGCGCCGCCCGAGCGCGAGCCGGTCAACATCCACCGTGTGCTGGACCGCATCCGCGCGCTGGTCGCCAACGGCGTCGCCGACGGCCTGGAGCTGAAGGAACGCTACGATCCGTCGCTGCCGCCGACCTGGGGCGACGAGGACCAGCTGATCCAGATCTTCCTGAACCTGGTCAAGAACGCCGCCGAAGCCGCCCATGCGCGTGGCGACGGCCGTGGCGAGATCACCGTCTCCACCGCCTGGCGCCCTGGCATCCGCGTGCGTGGCAGCGACGGCCAGGTGCTCAAGGGCGCGCCGCTCGAGGTCAAGATCCAGGACAACGGGCCGGGCGTGCCGCCGCACATGCGAGAGCACCTGTTCCAGCCGTTCGTGACCTCAAAGACCTATGGCGCGGGTCTGGGCCTCGCCCTCTGCGCCAAGCTGGTCGCCGGACACGGCGGCCTCATCGACTTCGAATCCGAACCAGGCCGGACCGTGTTCCGCGTCCTGCTGCCAGTAGCAACGACAGAAAGCGCCGAATGAACGCCGCCGCCAACGCGTCCAAGAAGATCCTCATCGCCGACGACGACAGCTCGATCCGGCTGGTGTTGAGCCAGGCCTTCACGAGGCTGGGCTACCAGGTCCGGGCGACCGGCAACGCCGCGACCCTGCTGAAGTGGGTGCAGGAAGGCGAGGGCGACCTCATCCTCACCGACGTGATGATGCCCGACGAGAACGTGTTCAACGTGCTCCCGCGCATCCGCAAGGAACGGCCCAAGCTGCCGATCATCGTCATGAGCGCGCAGAACACCCTGCTGACGGCGGTCAACGCCGCCGACGCGGGCGCCTTCGAATATGTGTCCAAGCCCTTCGACCTCGACGACGTCACCGCCGCCGCCCGCCGCGCCCTGTCGCGGCCGGCCGACAGCGAGGCGGCCAAGGCCCAGGCCCGGGCGATGAAGGACGAGCGCCTGCCGCTGATCGGCCGCTCGGCCGCCATGCAGGAAGTGTATCGCACCGTCGCCCGCCTGGTCGGAGCCGACCTGACCGTCCTGATCCTCGGCGAGAGCGGCACCGGCAAGGAGCTTGTCGCCCGCGCCCTGCACGACCTCGGCCGCCGGCGAGACGGCAAGTTCGTGGTCATCAACCTGGCCGCCGTGCCACGGGAGCGCGTCGAGACCGAGCTGTTCGGCCGCGGCGGCGACGACCTCGGCAAGCTGGTCGAGGCCGACGGCGGCACGCTGTTCCTGGACGAGATCGGCGACATGCCCCTCGACGCCCAGAGCCGGCTGCTGCGAGTCATCGACGGCGCCGAACCGGCGATCAATCCCAAGACGACGCGGCCGCCCAATGTCCGCATCATCGCCGCCACCAACCGCGACCTGCGCGGCCTGATCCAGCAGGGCCTGTTCCGCGAGGACCTGTTCTTCCGCCTGAACGTTGCGCCGGTTCGGCTGCCGCCGCTGCGCGACCGGGTCGAGGACATCCCCGACCTGGCCCGCTCCTTCCTGCTGCGCGCCGCCCGCGAGGGGCTGCCGTCGAAGACCATCGACCAGTCGGCGCTCGACCGCATGAAGACGCACGACTGGCCGGGCAACGTCCGTGAACTGGAGAACATGGTCCGCCGGGTCTGCGCCCTCTACGGCGAGGAGCTGATCACCGCCCGCATCGTCGAGCGCGAGCTGCAGGATCACACCCCGGTGGTCGGCGACAGCGGTCCGCTGACCCTGTCGCAGTTGGTCGAGCGTCACCTGGCCAGCCACTTCGCTGACCAGCCCGACGGCGTGCCCTCGGCCGGTCTCTACGACCGGGTGCTTGAGGAGGTCGAGCGGCCGCTGATCCAGCTGACCCTGGCCGCCACGCGCGGCAACCAGGTCCGCGCCGCGGAGATTCTCGGCCTCAACCGCAATACCCTGCGCAAGAAGATCCAGGACCTGGGCGTGGAGATGGTGCGCGGCAAACGCTGACACTGTTACGCCACAACGGTGTTGCAAGCAGGTCTCAGTTCGACCTAGGCTCCGCCGCATGAGTTCTGCCGCCTCAGACGTTGCCCAGACCGTGGAGACACCTGTCTCCACGCTTCGGCGGATCGTCGAGTCCCGCTACGCGCTGGGCGGCGGCTACGCCGTGGCGACGCTGCTCACGATCACCGGGGCCCTGCTGGCGTCTCGCCCGCCGGCCGTCGGACCGATCGGCCCTGCAGTCCAGATCATGCTGGTCGTGCTGGGTCTGAACCTGGTGCTGATCGCCGGCCTGGCTGGTCTTGTCGCGCTGCGGGTCATGGTCCTCCTGCGCAACCGCGATTCGGACGCCGGCGCGCGCCTGCACCTGCGCTTCATGGCCCTGTTCGGCGCCGCCGCCGTGGCTCCGGCGATCATCGTCGCCATCTTCTTCGGCGGCTTCGTGCTGTCGGGCGTCGAAGCCTGGTTCAGCCAGAAGGTTCGCACCGTCGTCGAGAACTCGGCCACCGTCGCCCGGACCTATGTCGAGGAGCAGACCCGCTATCTCGGCGACAACATGATGCTGGTCTCCGGCGAGCTGAACCAGGCGTCCAAGGCGCTCGAGAGCACGCCGGTCGCCTATGGCCACTACCTTGGCCAGCTGTCGCAGGGTTCGTTCGTCGCCGCCTACATCCTTGATCGAGACGGCCGCATCCTGGCCCGGGCCGAAGGGGCAGGGGCGCCGGCCTTCCTGTCTCCGCCGCCGGCCAGTTTCAAGGCCGCCGACGAGGGCGACATCTCGGCCCAGCCGTTCGAGACCACCGACTCGCTGCGCGGCCTCTACCGGCTGAAGGCCTACCCCGACGCCTATCTCTACGTGGTGCGCCCGGTCAGCAGCGGCATCCTGAGCCAGCTTCGCGACGCGGAGACCTCGCTGGTCGCCTACCGCGACGCCGCCGAGAACCGCGCCCGAATCCAGCTGGCTTTCCTGCTGACCTACATCGAGACGGCGCTGCTGCTGCTGGTCGGCTCGGCGTGGCTGGCGATCCTGGCCGGAAATTCGATCGCCGCCCCCGTCGCCCGGCTGGTTCAGGCCGCCGACCGCGTCGCCAAGGGCGACCTCAACGCGCGTGTTGAAACCGGCGACCAGCCTGAAGAAATGGCCGTGTTGTCGCGCGCCTTCAACAGCATGACCAACGATCTTCAGGTTCAGCAGGTCGCGCTGCGCACCGCCAGTCTCGACGCCGAGTCGCGGCGGCAGTTCATCGAGACGGTGCTGTCCGGCGTCAGCGCCGGCGTGCTCGGCCTCGACGCCGACGGTCGCGTCTCCGCCTGCAACCGCCAGGCCGCGGTCCTGCTCGGGCTTGAGCCTGGCGAGGTCAACGGCAAGGCGCTGGGCGAACTCGCCCCGGAGCTGTCGCCGGTCGCCGGCCGCGCGGTCGAGATCCGCGCCGAGGTCGAGGAGGAGGTGGACGTGGTCCGCGGCACCGACACCCGCCGGCTGCGCGTGCGGGCCAGCGGCGCGGCCGACGACGGCGTGGTGCTGACCTTCGACGACATCACCCGCCTGATCACCGCCCAGCGGAACGCCGCATGGAAGGACGTCGCCCGGCGCATCGCCCACGAGATCAAGAACCCGCTGACCCCGATCCAGCTCTCGGCCGAGCGGCTCAGGCGCAAGTATCGCAAGGAAATCACCTCGGATCTCGAGACCTTCGATCGCTGCACCGACACCATCATCCGCCAGGTCGGCGACATCGGCCGGATGGTGGACGAGTTCTCGTCCTTCGCCCGGATGCCGGCCCCGCGCTTCGGCGACCACGATCCGGCCGAGCTGCTACGCCAGGCGGTGTTCGCCCAGCGCGTGGCCAGTCCCGAGATTGTCGTCGAGATGGCCGAGCCGCCGGCGGGCCTGACCCTGATCTGCGACGACCGCATGGTCGGCCAGGCCCTGGCCAATATCCTCAAGAACGCCGCCGAGGCGGTGTCGGCGCGCGGGCTGGAGCACGGCGAGGGCCGGATCCATGCCGCGCTGATCGAGGAGACCGGCTTCCTGGCCTTCGAGATCGAGGACAACGGGATCGGCCTGCCCAAGCGTGACCGAGACCGGCTCACCGAGCCCTATGTGACGACCCGCGAGAAGGGCACCGGTCTTGGCCTCGCCATCGTCAAACGAATCCTGGAAGACCACGGCGGCGAGGTGGCGTTGGGGGACGCCGCCAAGCTCTCTGGAGCCCGTGTGACTTTGAATTTCCCCACTGCGCGTAGGACGGCCGCGCCTGAACTCAAGGAGGCGGCTCATGGCGGCTGATATTCTGGTCGTGGACGACGAGGCGGACATCCGCGAACTCGTTTCCGGCATTCTGAGCGACGAGGGCTACGCCGTCCGCGTCGCGGCTGATTCCGAACAGGCTCTGGCCGCCATCAGGGCGCGCAAGCCGGCCCTGATCGTCCTCGACATCTGGATGCAGGGCGGCGGCATGGACGGGCTGGAGTTGCTCGACCTGGTCAAGACGCTCGACGCCGACCTGCCGATCATCATGATCAGCGGGCACGGCAACATCGAGACCGCCGTCAGCGCCATCAAGCGCGGCGCCTACGAGTTCCTCGAGAAGCCGTTCAAGTCCGACCGGCTGCTGCTGGTGGTCGAACGGGCGATCGAGCAGGCCAGCCTCAAGCGCGAAAACCGCCGGCTGCGCACCCAGACGCTGACGCCGGACGGCCTGATCGGCAAGTCGATGGCCAGCCAGCAGCTGCGCCAGCTGATCGGCAAGGTCGCGCCGGCCAACAGCCGCGTGCTGATCGCTGGCCCGGCCGGCTCCGGCAAGGAGCTGGTCGCCCGCCTGATCCACGGCGCCAGTCCCCGGGCAAAGGGCGAGTTCGTGGCCCTCAGCGCCGCCGGCATGGCCCCCGAGCGCATGGACCTGGAGCTTTTCGGCGAGGAAGGCGAGGGCGGCCGCCCGCGCAAGATCGGCGTCTTCGAACGCGCCCATACCGGCACCCTCTACCTCGACGAGGTCGCCGAGATGCCGCGCGAGACCCAGAGCCGCATCCTGCGGGTGCTGGTCGAGCAGCGCTTCCGCCGCGTCGGCGGCGACAATGACGTTCAGGTCGATGTGCGGGTAATCTCGTCCAGCAGCCGCGATCTGCGCGAGGAGATCGCCGCCGGCCGCTTCCGCGAGGACCTGTTCCACCGCCTCAACGTGGTGCCGATCCGGGTGCCGGGCCTGTCCGAGCGCCGCGACGACGTGCCCGAGTTGATCGCCTACTTCATCGACCGCATCGCCGAGGCCACCGGCCTGCCGCGCCGTCGCCTGGGCGAGGACGCGCTGGCGACGTTGCAGGTGCACGACTGGCCCGGCAACGTCCGCCAGCTGCGCAACAATATCGAGCGGATGATGATCCTGGCCTCCGGCGACCCCAACGAGCCGATCAGCGCCGCCATGCTGCCGTCGGAAGCGCCGAACGACAACGACAACGGCAACATCGGCACCGAGAAGATCATCGCCCTGCCGTTGCGCGAGGCGCGGGAGATGTTCGAGCGCGAATACCTCAACGCCCAGATCCTGCGCTTCGGCGGCAATATTTCCCGCACCGCCGCCTTCATTGGCATGGAGCGGTCGGCGCTGCATCGGAAGCTGAAGTCCCTCGGGCTCACCGGCGCCCGTCTCGTCGAGGAGGTCGAGGACTGATGTCGCGCTGGGCTTACGTGAACGGCCGCTTTGTCCGGCACGGCGACGCGGCCGTTCATATCGAGGACCGCGGCTACCAGCTCGCCGACGGCGTCTATGAGGTCTGGGCGGTGTTCAATGGCCGCCTGGCAGACGCAGACGGCCATTTCGAGCGCCTCGACCGCAGCCTCGGCGAACTGCGCATCGCCCGGCCGATGAGCCGCAAGGCCCTCGAGCTGGTCTTGCGCGAAGCCGTGCGCCGCAACCGCGTGCGCGACGGGCTGGTCTATCTGCAGGTCACCCGCGGGGTCGCCCGACGGGACCACGCCTTCCCGGACCCTCAGCCGGCCCCGGCCGTGGTCATCACCGCCAAGTCGGTCGATCGCGGCGCGGCGGAAGCCAAGGCGGCCAAGGGTGTTGGCGTCATCACCCTGCCGGAGAACCGCTGGGGACGATGCGACATCAAGACGGTCGGCCTGTTGCCCAATGCGCTCGCCAAGCAGGCGGCCAAGGAACAGGGCTGCGCCGAGGCCTGGTTCGTCGACAGCGACGGGCTTGTCACCGAGGGCGCCTCGTCCAACGCCTGGATCGTCGACGCCGAGGGGGTGCTGCGCACCCGTGACACCAGCGCCAACATCCTGCGCGGGGTCACCCGCAAGAGCGTCATGGCCCTGCTCGGCGAGGAGAACATCCGCTTCGACGAGCGCGCCTTCACCCCTGCCGAGGCCAAGGGGGCGCGCGAGGCTTTCATCACCGGCGCCGGGGCTCTCGTCCTGCCGGTGGTCAGCCTCGATGGCGAAAAGATCGGCGCCGGCGTTCCCGGCCCCGTGGCGACGCGGCTCCGCGCTCTCTACATAGCCAACGCGCAGACCGCAGCGTAATCAACGCTCAAACCGCGATCAGCTGACCTGGCGGCGACCAAACCCGGTTGCGGCGGGGGGCGATCCGGGCCAAGCATAATGACCTTGCGTGTGTGGAGGGCTTCCTGCCTTCCGACCAAGAAAAAAGAGGGTAAAGCCGTGTCCGATAAACTGCAAACTATTTTAAAG
>JAZJXN010000144.1:0-10989 GCA_040390885.1 Pseudomonadota bacterium
GCGGCGGTCGCCTATTGCCTTTCCCACCCCCGTTGGCGTTTAAGCGTCCAGACACACAAGTATCTGGGCCTGCCCTGATGGATACGGACCGCGTGCAGGCGGTCCCGAAGCCTCCCAGGCCCCTGAAAATTCCGGGACCATGACCGACCCAATCTTCGAGATCACGAAGGCCGCGGCCTTCGACGCCGCCCATTACATCGAGCAGGGGCCGGCCGAGCATCGCTACCGCCGCCTGCACGGTCACTCGTTCCGGGTCGAGGCCAGCGTGCGCGGTCCCGCGCAGCCGGCCGGCTGGGTCGCCGACCTCGATCAGCTCGACAAGGCCCTCAAGGCCGTCGCCGAGGAACTGGATCACGGCCTGCTCAACGACCGGCCGGGTCTGGAGACGCCTACGCTCGAGCGGCTGTGCCTCTATTTCGTGGAAAAGCTGCAGCCGGCGTTCCCGGGCCTGTCCCGGGTCGTGGTCTCGCGGCCGACGATCAACGAGAGCTGCTCGCTGACTCTCTAGGAGTCGCGGCACGCCTTCTTGTCGCGGTTCTTCTTCTTGTCGCAGTCGACCTCGCCGTCGGGGATGGCGGCGCCGACGACCGCGCCGCCGACCTTGGCGGTCGCGCCAACGGCCGCGGCGGTGACGCCGACGGCGGTTCCAACGGTCGCGCCCACGACAGTGGCGACACAGCCCTGGAGCCCGATCGCGGCGACGACGACGGTGGTGACAGGCAGCAGGCGGCGCAGGGACATGACGGTTTCCGACAGGGGACGCGTCCAAGGACTAGGCCTCGAACCGCGCGAAAGAAAGGCGCGGTTCGTCGCGCCCCGCTCGCGCGCCATGGCGTCAGCGGTCGTCGCTTGACCGGCGCCAGGGGCCCTCGTGCTCCGGATCGTTCCGTCGACGACGGTCCGGGCCGATGTACTCGCCGGCCCGGATGAAGGGGCGTGCGTTGTCGATGATCTGCCCGATGCGCGAGATCACGCCGCGAGCGGTGATCGGCTTGGCGAGGAACTCGTTGACCCCGGCGTCGCGCGCCTCGTGCACGCGTTTCTGGGTCGAATGCCCGGTGATCATGATTACCGGGCAGGTCGGATTGGGGCTGTCTGGCGAGCGCCGCAGCAGCCGCACGAAGTCGATGCCGTCGAGCGGCTTCATGGCCAGGTCGGTCATGATGATGTCGATGGCGTGCTCGCGGAGCAGTTGCAGCCCCTCGGCGCCGTCGCCGGCTTCCTGGATCTGGCGGATGCCGATGGCCCGCAGAACCTCCGACAGCAGGATGCGCATGTGGGGATTATCGTCCACCAGCAGGATCTTCAGCTGTTCGAATCGCACGGTTGAGCGGACTCACGGATAACTTGCACCCTTTCCTAGGGTGGCTCGCCCGGAGCGGTCAACGGAAGATGGCCGGACGTCGCCGTCCGGCCATCCCGTTACGCTAGATCGAGTCGACCAGTACCAGCTCTGCGTCGGCGCCAGCCTTGATCGTGAGCAGAGGTTCGTCACGGATCGCGGCGCCGTCGCGGGTGTTCAGCGTGACGCCGTTGACCTCGACCTCGCCGGTCGCGGCGACGAGATAGGCATGGCGGCCTTCGCCGAGAGCGTACGTCGTTTGCTCCCCGGCTTTCAGCGTCGCGCCCAAAACGCGGGCGTCGGCCCGGATCGGCAGGGCGCCGTCGTCGCCGAGGCCGCTGGCCAGCGCCACGAAGCGGCCGGACCGGTCGCCTTTCGGGAACGGCTTGGCGCCCCAGGCAGGCTCGCCGCCGGGCCGCGTCGGCTCGATCCACAGCTGGAACAGCGTCGTGGTCTCGTCCTCGAGATTGTACTCGGCATGGCGGATGCCGGCGCCGGCGCTCATCACCTGGACGTCGCCGGCCTCGGTGCGCCCTTGGTTGCCAAGGCTGTCCTGGTGGGTGATCGCGCCGGTGCGGACGTAGGTGATGATTTCCATGTCCGCGTGCGGATGCGGCGGGAAGCCGGACTTGGCGGCGATCTCGTCGTCGTTCCAGACGCGCAGGGCGCCCCAGCCCATGCGGGTGGGCTCGTACCAGTTGGCGAAGCTGAAGTGATGACGGGCGTTGAGCCAGCCGTGGTCAGCGTGGCCGAGCGCGTCGAAGGGTCTGCGATCAATCATGGGGTCTACCTCCCTTTCAATGCGGGAGATGGGGACGGTCGCCTCTAATTGCAACCGTAGTGGTGCCTGATTGTCCCTGCTGACACGACCTGACACCGGCGCGCGCTACTTACGTCTCCGACAGGGAGGCAGACATGTACGACGGAAGCGAAATCCAGGACGGCCGCACGGCCTTCGACTTCTTCATCGGCCGCTGGGACGTGCGTCACCGCCGCCTCAACGCCCGACTGGCCGGCTGTACGGACTGGACCGAGTTCGGCGGCTTCTGCGAGACCCGCAAGATCCTGCGTGGGCAGGGCAACATGGACGACAACGTCCTCGACCTGCCGGGCGATCGCTACGCAGCGGTGACCACCCGCCTGTTCGATCCAAAGACCCAGCTGTGGTCGATCTACTGGATCGACGCCCGCCATCCCGTGATCGAGCCGCCCGTGCATGGCCGCTTCGAGGATGGCGTCGGCCTGTTCTTCGGCGACGATGAGCTCGACGGCCGGCCGATCCGGGTGAGGTTCACCTGGTCGCACATCACGCCCGTGAGCGCGCGCTGGTCCCAGGCCTTCTCCGCGGACGACGGGGCGACCTGGGAAACCAACTGGACGATGGACTTCAACCGGCTGGGGTGACGGGCTCGCTTATGCCGCTAGCTGCGTTCGGATGAGCCGGGCTGATACGCCCCGCCGCCGGTCTGGCCGCGGTGGCGCAGGAAGGCGTCGGCGAGCACGCAGGCCGTCATGGCTTCGACCACGGGCACGGCGCGGATGCCGACGCAGGGGTCGTGGCGGCCCTTGGTGCGCAATTCGATTTCCTGGCCGGCCTCGCTGACCGACTGGCGCGGGGTGAGGATCGAGGAGGTCGGCTTGAAGGCGACGCGAGCGACCACGGCCTGGCCGGTGGACATCCCGCCGAGCACGCCGCCAGCCTTGTTCGACAGGAACAGCGGGCCGTCATTGCCCATTCGCATCTCGTCCGCGTTTTCTTCGCCGGAGAGGGCGGCGGAGTCGAAGCCGGCGCCGATCTCGACGCCCTTGGCGGCGTTGATCGACATCAGGGCGGCGGCCAGCTCGGCGTCGAGCTTGCCGTACAGCGGCGCGCCCCAGCCGGCGGGGACGCCGGTCGCCTCGACCTCGACCACCGCGCCGGTCGACGAGCCGGACTTGCGGATCTTTTCCAGGTGCTCTTCCCAGACCGCGACCGTGTCCTTGTCGGGACACCAGAACGGATTCTCGTTCACCTGGTCCCAGTCCCAGCGCGCGCGATCGATCTTGTGCGGGCCGATCTGGACCAGGGCGCCGCGCACGGTGACGCCGGTGATGACCTTGCGCGCCACGGCGCCGGCCGCGACCCGCGCCGCGGTCTCGCGCGCAGAGGACCGGCCGCCGCCGCGATAGTCACGCACGCCGTACTTGGCGAAATAGGGCCAGTCGGCATGACCTGGCCGGAAAGCCTGGGCGATCTCGGAATAATCCTTCGAGCGCTGGTCGGTGTTCTCGATCATCAGCGAGATCGGCGTGCCGGTCGTGACCTGCCCAGCGGTGCGGTCGTCCTCGAACACGCCGGACAGGATGCGGACCGCGTCCGGCTCCTGGCGCTGGGTGACGAACTTGCCCTGGCCGGGTTTGCGCTTGTCCAGCCAGACCTGGATCTCCTCGGCTGTCAGCGCGATTCCCGGCGGGCAGCCGTCGACGACGCAGCCGAGAGCGGGCCCGTGGCTTTCGCCCCAGGTGGTGACACGGAAAAGGTGGCCGAAGGTGTTGTGCGACATGACGTCCGGGCTTCTAGCGGAAACGAACGCCGGTCACAAAGTCATGCCGCCCAGGCGGCGGCGAAACGGCGAAGCAGGATGCGCGCCGGGCTCTCGGCGGCGGTCTCGCCGACGGTCAGCCGGATGAACAGGTCGCCCTGTTTCCGCGCGCCGGCGGCGGGAAGCCCGTCGCCGGGCAGCCTGACCAGGCGCCGGGCGGCGGTCTTGCGGTTGATCCAGAAGCAGCGGCGGCCACAGGGCGTGTCGACCGTGAGCCGTCCGCCTTCGGAGAGCACCGACACGTCGACCGCGTGGGATATCCAGATGTCGTCGCCGCGGACGATCACGCCCTCGTCGCGGACGGCGACCATGAACGTCGCGGTCCCGGCGCGAACGATCTGTCCAGGGCGCAGGCCGGGCTTGAGCCGGAGCTTCAGCCGCCGGCCGTCGGCCGTGGCGGCCATCGCCTCGCCGCCGAAGATGGCGGTGCGAGCCGAAATCTCGACCTGCTCCTGTCGCGGCGGCGCCGGCACAGGGATGAAGACGATGGGGTCGGGACGGTCGCGGCGCAGGAAGCGATAGGCCTCAAGCACCTCGCGGAACGCGGCGGCGTCGCCGCCTTCGCGGTCGGGGTGAGTGCGCCGGGCCGCCTCGCGGAACGCCGCCGACAGCGCGGCGGCGTCCGCCCCCGGCTTCAGCCCGAGCCGCTTGCGCGCCCGCTTGGCGTCCAATGTCCGTGCATCCCCGCTCATGGACGCCAAGGTGAACGGGCAGGGTCAACGGCCAGTTAAGCTAAGACCTTCGCGCGCGCCGCGTTATACAGCGGTCATGAGCAAGGATGACGCCCTGATCCCCGCCTCGCCGAGCGAGGACGACTACGTCAAGCAGGTCACCGCGGCCGAGCCGCTGCCGCTGCTGCCCGAGGCCGACCCGTTCGAGCTGTTCGGCGCCTGGCTGAAGGCGGCCACCGAGTCGGAGCCCAACGACGGCAACGCCATGGCCGTGGCCACGGTCGACGAGACCGGCATGCCGGACGTCCGCATGGTGCTGTTGAAGGGCTTCGATCCCGACGGCTTTGTTTTCTACACCAACCTCGACAGCGCCAAGGGGCGCCAGCTGACCGCGCAGCCCAAGGCGGCGCTGCTGTTCCACTGGAAGTCGCTGCGTCGGCAGGTGCGGATCCGCGGCGATGTCACGCCGGTGAGCGAGGCCGAGGCCGACGCCTACTTCGCCACCCGCGCCCGCCACAGCCAGCTCGGCGCCTGGGCTTCGGACCAGTCGCGCCCGTTGCCGGACCGGTTCGCGCTGGAGAAGCGGGTCGCCGAAGCCGGGCTCAAGTTCGGGCTCGGCAAGGTGCCACGGCCGCCGCGCTGGTCCGGCTTCCGGATCGCGCCGCAGGTGTTCGAGTTCTGGCGCGACCGCCCGTTCCGGCTGCATGAGCGGCTGGTGTTCGAACGGGGAGCCGACGGCTGGGGAACTAGGCGGCTCTTTCCTTGACCCCGTAACGGGCCAGGAAGGTCGTCACGCAATCCTCGACAATCGCCTCGAGGGGGCGCGAGGTCCGGATACCGTCGCCGCCGACAAGGCCGAGCAGCAGGGTGCTGTGTTCGATCATGCCCTGCAGCTGCCCCGCCGCCCAGGACGCCTTCTCGACCTCCAGCTCGCCGGTCCCGACCAGGTCGTGGATGATCTTCAGGGCCGAGCCGCCCAGCTCGTCACGTCCACGGTCCTGGAAATGGTCGGCGAGGTCCGGAAAGCGCCGACGTTCGGCGATGACCATTCGGAACAGCGCTCGCGACGTCGGGTTGGCGTAGAACTCCGCGTAGGCGACGCCGAACCCGGTCAGACGCGTCCAGGCGTCTCCCGGCAGCTCTGCCGAATCGCGAACCCTGGCGGCGATGCCGGCGATGGCGTCCTCGACGACGACCCGGAACAGATCACCCTTGCTCGGGAAGTAGGCGTAGAGGGTCGCGGTCGAGACGCCGGCGTCGCGAGCGATCTGCTCCATACCGGCGTGCGCGAAGCCTTCCTTGGCGAACATGGTCGTGGCCGAGACGAGGATGTGACGTCGTTTCCGCTCCGAGCGGCTTTCCTCCGACCCCGTTTCCGTCATGAAGCCTCAATCGCTCTTCCCCGACGAACTCAGCCTATAGGGGAACGCGCATCGCCCGCAAGGTGACGTAAGCTCACCGAGCCTGGGGAGACAGGAGCGGGTGGGCGAGGACCTGCGCCAGCAATCGATCGAACTCCGCCGGGGCGTCGGGAGTCACCGCGCCGCGATCGTCGGCGATGACGATGTCGGCCAGCGCGCGGGAGGGTTCGATCAGCCGCTCGTGCGCCGGACGGACGGTGGCGAGGTACTGCTGGATCACGGAGTCCGCCGAACGGCCGCGGCTCGCCTGATCGCGGATGAGCCGGCGGATGAATCGCACGTCCGACGGCGTATCGACATAGATGCGCAGGTCGAAGAGGGCGGCCAGCACCGGCGTACACAGCAGGTGCGCGCCCTCGACCACGATGAGGCGGGCGGGCGTGACGATTTGCGGCTCGGCCTTCCGGCGGTGGGTCTCGAAGTCGTAGACGGGGGCCGACACGGCCTCACCGGCTTTCAGCGCGCTGAGCTGGTGGGCGAGCAGCGCATGATCCTTGGCCGCGACGTCGTCGAAGTCGAAGGTCGCCGGATCGAAGGCGGGATCGTCCCAGTAGTCGACGTAGTAGTCGTCCTCGATGATCAGCCGAACCGCCCCGGCCGGGAGCCGCGCCTCCAGCGCCGAGGCCAGGGTGCTCTTGCCGGATCCGGATCCGCCGGCGACGGCGATCAATATGGGGCGGTCGGTCATGAGCGGCTTATGCCGGAGCGGCGCCGGAGCGTCGACAGCATCCTCCCGCAGCGCGAGGTTGACGATTTCCCGGCGCCATCCCAAGTTGTCTGCGGTTTCGGGGGGAACAGCATGATTTCCAGACGCTCGGCGCTCGCCGCCGCCATCACGGCCTTTGCCGCGCCCGGGCTGGCCCGCGCGTCCTCCAATCTGTTCGAGGCGCCCTTCCGGGTCACCCGCAACATGCCTTGGGCGGCGGTGGTGGTGAACGGCAAGGATCCGCTGGCCTTCCTGATCGACACCGGCTCGACCGACTTCTGGGTGACCCGCACGGCGGCTGTGACCCTTGGGCTCGAGCAGTTGGGCAGGGGGCGGGTTCAGGCCCTGCTCGGCCGCTCCGACGTCGACGTGTTCCAGGCCGCGGAGGTCATCGTCGGCGGTGCGATGCGCGAGCGCGACGTGACCATGGGCGCCATGCGGGACGACTTCCACGACCTCGTCAGCGGCATCATCCCGATGGCCAAGGTCGGAGTCATGGGCCTCGATTTCGATCGCCAGGTCATGACCATGTCGCGGGGTATGCAGAAGGAGATGATCGCGGGCTACGACCGGTTCGAGACCGTCGCCGGCGACGACGGCCTGGAAGGCTCGGCGGCGCTGCTCAAGCGGCGGTCGCGAAGCGACGCGGTCGTCGGCGTGATCGACCAGCGCCCCGTGATCGAGGCCTCGTTCGATGGCAAGCCGGTGCGCCTGCTGGTCGATTCCGGCGCCGTCGGCGGACTGCTGCTGCGCCCCGACTACGTCAAGGCCCAGGGGCTGTGGGACCACTACCCCAAGGCCGTCGAAACCGGGGTGTCCGGCCTTCTCAGGGGCGGCCGGGCGCGCATGGCGCGCGCCGAGGAGCTGCGCATCGGCCGCTTCCTGTTCCAGAAGCCGGTGGTCATGCTGCAGGACCCGTCCGACAGCCTCGAGGATGGCAGCATGCCGGTCGACGGGCTGATCGGCATGGACATCCTGCGTCGCTTCAACTTCCTCAACCAAGCGAGCCGGCAGGAGCTTTACCTGAAGCCGAGCCAGGCCATGCATGACGTCTATCGCCATGACCGCGCCGGGGTGTTCATCGACCGGACGGACGCCGGGCTCGGGGTGACCTGGCTGCGCGAGGGCAGTCCCGCCGCCCGCGCCGGGCTGGCCGTCGGCGACAGGATCACCGGCTGGCGCGGCAAGGACGGCTACTATGGCCTGCTCTGGGCCCTGACCGGTCCGGTCGGCAGCAAGGTCGAGATTCAGGTGGAGCGGGACGGCAAGCCGCAGCTGATCCCGGTGGTGCTGGAAGAGACCGTATAGCTCTAGACCCGGACGCCTTTTCTCCTTGGGCGCGCGGCGCGTTGTGCGATGCGGCCGCCGCCGCTAGGGTCGGTGACGCAACGAAAAAAGGGGAGAGCTCGGGTCATGCAGGGGCTGATGCAGCCGTCGGCGCTTACGGTCGACACCATCCTGGATCACGCCAAGCGCTGGCACGGCGACCGCGAGGTCGTGACCCGCTCCGTCGAGGGGCCGATCGTCCGGACCACCTACGCCCAGATTCACGAACGCGCCAAACGCGTGTCCAACGCCCTGCTGGGTCTGGGCGTCCGTGTCGGCGACCGGGTCGCCACCCTGGCCTGGAACAGCGGCCGGCACATGGAAGCCTGGTACGGCATCATGGGCATCGGCGCGGTCTGCCACACCCTGAACCCGCGCCTGCACCCCGAGCAGCTGGCCTGGATCATCAACCACGCCGAAGACAAGATCATCTTCTGCGACCTGACCTTCGTGCCGATTCTGGAGGCCATCCTCTCCAACTGCCCGACCGTCGAACACGTGGTGATCCTCACCGATTCGACCCACATGCCGCACTTCCAGATCAAGGGCGTGCCGGGCGTGAAGTGGCGGGCGGCGCACACCTACGAGACCCTGGTCTACGGCCATTCGGCGGACTGCGCCTGGGGCGGCTTCGACGAGAACACCGCCTGCGGCCTCTGCTACACCTCGGGGACCACGGGCGATCCCAAGGGGGTGCTCTACAGCCACCGCAGCAACTTCCTGCACACCCTGCTGACCATGAGCGGCGACGTCATGGGCATCACCAACAAGGACGTGATCCTGCCGGTGGTGCCGATGTTCCACGCCAACGCCTGGGGGGTGGCCTTCTCCGCCCCGGCCGTGGGCGCGAAGATGGTCATGCCGGGCGCCAAGATGGATGGCCCGTCGATCTACGAACTGCTTGAAACCGAAGGCGTGACCTTCTCGGCCGCCGTGCCCACGGTCTGGCAGATGCTTCTGCAGCACGTGAACAGCAACAACCTCGGCTTCTCGACCCTCAAGAACGTGCTGATCGGCGGCTCGGCGGTGCCAGAGGCGATCGTGCGCGGATTCGACAAGCTCGGCGTCACCGTCCGCCAGGGCTGGGGCATGACCGAGACCTCGCCGCTCGGGACCGTCTCGACCCTGACGCCGGAGCTGGCCGGCCTGAGCTACGACGAGCAGATGGCCTATCGCCTGAAGCAGGGCCGTCCGCCGGTCGGCGTCGACCTCAAGATCGTCGACGACGAGGGCCAGCGCCAGCCGCACGACGGCGAGGCGGTCGGCCGGCTCATGATCAAGGGCCCGATCGTGGTCCGCGAGTACTTCAAGGGCCAGGGCTCGGTGCTCGACGCCGAGGGCTTCTTCGACACTGGCGATGTCGCCAACATCGACCCGGCCGGCTTCATGCAGATCACCGACCGCGCCAAGGACGTCATCAAGTCCGGCGGCGAGTGGATCAGCTCGATCGACATTGAGAACATCGCCGTCGGCCATCCCAAGGTCGAGCTGGCCGCGGTGATCGGCGTCGCCCACCCCAAGTGGGATGAGCGCCCGCTGCTGCTGATCAAGCTCAAGCCCGAGCAGGCCGCGACGAAGGAAGAGATCCTGCAGTTCCTGGACGGCAAGATCGCCAAATGGTGGATGCCCGACGACGTCGCCTTCGTGGATGACATCCCGCTCGGCGCGACCGGCAAGATCGACAAGAAGCTGATCCGCCAGCGGATGACCGACTACGTCCTGCCGGCCACACCGGTGATGGTAGCCGCGGCTGCCGCGGCGGCGGCGAGCGGGACGATCGCCGAACGCGCCGCACCCGACCCTGTGCTGCACGCCGAACCCGTCGCGGGCGAGGATCCATCGGGAAAATCTGAGGCCCCGGCGAGCACGGCAGCCGCCGGGGCCGAAGAGCTCCACCAAGCCGATACCCCGTCCGACATCCCGGCTTCGATGCCCGAGATGACTCCGCTCGGCGGAGCCGTTCCGGTCGCCGAGGCCGCACCTCTGGCCTTCCCGACCGCCGCCAAGCGCGCGGACGATCTGCCCTCGGCGGAAACGCCCCCGGACAAGGCCGCGACGTTGTCCACGGCCGCCCCGGCGCCTGGCGGCGCCCGCAAGGCCGCCGGCGTCGCCGGGCGCAAGGTCAGAACAGCTGGCTGGGCGTCGCGCTATCTCAACCTCGCCGTCCTGTTCGCCCTGGTTCCGGCCGCCATCCTGCTTGTCGGCGCGATCGGCGCTCGGCTGGGGGCCTGGAGCTGGGACGCCGCCTACCGCGGTGTTCTCGTCGAGGGGCCGATCGCGCAACTCGGTTGGGCCCAGGCCCTGGCTCTGGTCGGCGCCCTGACCGGCCTCGTCGGCTTCGTGGTCGCCCTGTTCGCAGGCTTCTCGACACTGTGGCGCAAGGCCGCGCTGGCGGTGATCATCACGGCGCTGACCTGGGGCGGGTTCATCGCCCTGCGGGCGCTTGAGCCCACCACGCCGCCGGCGTCCGGCGCCCCGGCGGCGGCTCCGGCCCGCTGAGGGTTTTCGGCGCTGTGATCGGGCGAGCCCCGGAGGGCTAGGCGGCCAGCCTGTATTCGCTGTCCAGCCCGGGCTCGCCGTCCGTCAGGATCCGGCCCTCCCGGGTCAGCTGGATCACGTGCGCCAGGACCGACAGCGCCGCGGCTGGATGCAGCCGGGGATCAACGTCCTTGTAGAGCACCGGGACCATGGCCTTGATCCGGGTCAGGCCCTGACCCAGCGCGGCCAGGATCTGGGCCTCGCGACCGCGGCGGTGGTCGATGTAGGCCTGGATGAAGGATTCGGGCGCGGTGATCGGCGGGCCGTGGGTCGGCCACAGGGTGGCGAAACCGCGCGCCTTGATGCGGTCGAGGCTCGCGAAATAGGCGCCCATGTCGCCGTCGGGCGGGCTGATCACCGTTGTCGACCAGCCCATGACATGGTCGCCCGAGAACAGGGCGTT
>JAZJXN010000144.1:10999-12745 GCA_040390885.1 Pseudomonadota bacterium
TCTCTTCGCGCAACGCGTAGCAGATGTGGTTGGACGTATGGCCGGGCGTGGCGATCGCCTCGATGGTCCATCCGTCGCCGGCGAAGGTCCCGCCCTCGCAGACATTGGTGTCAGCCACAAAGCCGAGATCGTCGTCGGCCTCCATGCGGACCTCGTCGTCGGCGCGGGCGTGGGCGACCATCGGGCAGCCATAGGTCACCGCTCCAGTCAGCGCCTGAAGCGGCTTGGCCAGCGGCGAATGGTCGAGGTGATTGTGGGTGACGAAGATATGGGTGATCCGCTCGCCCTTCGTGGCCGCCAGGATCGCCTGCAGATGGTCGTCGAGGTCCGGACCGGGATCGATCACCGCAACCGAGTCACCCTGGCCGATGATGTAGGTGCCGGTGCCCAGGAAGGTGAACGGGCCGGGATTGTTGGCGATCACGCGGCGGATCAGCGGCGTCACCTGGTCAACGACGCCGTATTCGAACTTCAGGTCTCGGACGTAGGGGATCATGCGCGGGCCTTGGCGGTGTGGCCGGCGATAAGAGCCAGTAACGCGTCGCCGAGCAAGCGGGTGGCGCGGAGTTTGGCCGCCAATGGCAGGGCGATCGGCGGCCCCATGTCGGTCTTGTTGACGTCGACGACGTAGAGCCGGCCGCTGGCGCGGTCCCGCAGGATGTCGAGCCCGCCCCAGTCCAGCTGCATCGCCATGCAGAAGCGGCCGATGGCCTCGATCTCGTCGGCCGAAAACACTGCGGCCGGCGTAACCAGGCTTACCGAGCTGTTGTGGTTGGCGAAGCGGTCGACGGTTGGGCGGCGCTTGATGAAGACCAGCACCGGCGCGCCGCCGACGCAGGGTGTGCGCAGGTCGTCGACAAAGCGCCCACAGGCGGCGGTGTTGTCGATCAGCCGCTGGTAGGTCTTGTCCGTGCGGGCCGGGCAGGGGGCCTCGACGATGCGGCCGTCATGGACGCCGTTGGCCTCGCCCTTCTCGACGACCGGCCCCCGGGCCAGCGCCGGATCGAGCGCCAGCGGATAGCCGAAGACCTGCTCGAACACGCGCGCCACATGGCTCTTGCTGACGTCGGTGCAGCCGAAGTTGAGGTGCGGCTCCGGGCCGCTGTTGGGGCTCAGTCCCTGGGCCGCGTCCTCGAAGAACATCGCCGCGTCGGCTTGATCGGGTGAGCGGGCGAGGCGGGCGCCGCTCCAGGCCGCCGCCGCCCAGACCAGATACCAGGGGCGCGGGCGGTGCGGCGTGAACCAGATCCGCGGGCCGGGCCGGGTCAGACGCATCCACGCCGCGCGGACCCTGACGGGCAGATAGTAGGCGAACCAGACCAGGGCCTCCTCGACCAGAGCGCGGTCGAAGGCGATATCGGCCCCGGTCGTCCGCACCTTCACCCGGCCAGACTCGAAATAGAAGTCGGCGGTCCAGAATGCTCTGGCCATGCAAGATCCTCACGCCGCCCCCGCGGCCGTCAGAGCCTGCAAACTACCCGGGTTTGGCGCGCGGGGCATAGCCGCCTGTTTCCGGCGCCGTTCTTGCCGGGCAAGCCTCACAGCAGCCAGGAGGGCGCCAGAATGGCCGAGGACGTCGCGATCTTTGTCTCAAAACGGTTTCAGCGAGCCGCCTTCGCCCTGCTGTGCCTGATGGCGGCGCAGCTGGTGCTGGCCAGCTGCGAACCCGAACCCGCCGCCATGGGCGCCGCGCGGGCCAGCGCGACGGTGACGCTGGGCGGGCAGTAGGGGCATAGGGGACTGCTT
>JAZJXN010000144.1:12755-15795 GCA_040390885.1 Pseudomonadota bacterium
TGATGGACAGGGCGAAGTCGGAGACCGCTTCCGTCGATAGACGGTAGCTGTCCCTCAACACCGTCCAAACGTCTACGCGGGGACAGCTAATGACGTCCCAAGCGGGACGCCAAAAAGCAGTCCCCAACTATGACAACCGTTCGCGGCGTCTAAAGACGACGTAGTCGGGCCCAACCAAGTTCAATCGGGGGTTGTTGCGAAGAGCAGTCAGCTTCAGAGGCAATCCATGCAGCTGGAGCGACTCGAAGTCGGCGACGGCGTCTTCGATGGCTTCGTCGGTAGTCTCGTCCTCGCCATCCACGATGAAGGTGATCAGCCAGGTGTCGCCTCCGTCGCGAATGGAGATCTCACGCATAGACGCGGTGATCTTGCCGAGCAGCGCGCGGTTAAGCGACAGAGCTAGGTCGCGGTGTTGCTTGAGGCGCTCGTTCTTCATGGCGACTTTCGGCTAGGTGTGTAGAGCGGAGAGCGGGCTAGCGGGGACGTGTACCTGAAAGGTACGTGTCCCCATCCAGCTTGAAACCACAGGGGACACGTACTCTTCGAGTACATGTCCCCGGCGCATTAACCCCCCAGCACGCCCGAAAGATCGTACCCCGCCTCGCGGCCCAGGCTGACAAGCTCGCCGCGCGGGCGTTCGCCGCTCATCGCCTGGCCGATCGACCAGGTGACGATCGAGCGGGTGCCGGAGCGGCAGAAGGCCAGGACCGGGCCGTCGGCGCCGGCGATGGCGACGCGATTGGCCTCGATCTGGTCCGGCGTCGGCTGGCCGACCACCGGGATATGCACATAATCCAGTCCGGCCGCCTCCGCGGCCGCCTCGACCTCGGCGCTCGAGGGCTGGCCCGGCTGCTCGCCGTCCGGGCGGTTGTTGATCACCAGCGTGAAGCCCTGGGCCTTGGCGGCGGTGAGATCGGACAGGTCGATCTGCGGGCTGACCGCGAAATCATCAGTCACTTGGCGGAAGTCGGTCATCTCGGGTTCATCCGGGTTGCGGTTCGTTGACATGATCGGGACCGGGTGGAAGTTTCGCGACCGCCTTAACGGCTCCCGACCGCCCCAGTGAGCCGCCCAATGCTGCGCTTTTTGTTACGCCGTCTTCTGGTGGCCGTCCCCACACTTTTCCTGGTGATCACGGTCGCTTTCTTCATGATGCGGGCGGCGCCGGGCAGCCCCTTCGTCAATGAACGCCAGCTGACGCCGCAGGTCGAAGCCGCCGTGATGGCCCGCTTCGGCATGGATAAGCCGCTGCACGAGCAGTACTTCAACTACCTCGGCGGGGTAGTGAAGGGCGACTTCGGACCGTCGCTGAAGTACCGCGACAAGAGCGTCCTCGACATCCTGCGCGAGAACTACAAGGTCAGCCTGACCCTTGGCCTCAGCGCCATCCTCCTGGCCTCGCTGGTCGGCGTCAGCCTCGGCGTCATCGCCGCCTTGCGACAGAACCGGACAGCCGACTACCTGACCATGACAGTGGCGATCCTGGGGGTCTGCATTCCCACCTTCGTCACCGCGCCGCTGCTCGTACTGGTGTTCGCCTCAAAGCTGGGCTGGCTGCCCACCGCCGGCTGGAACGGCGGCGCGGTCGCCAACCTGATCCTGCCCGTCACGGTCCTGGCCCTGCCGCAGATCGCCATCATCTCGCGCCTCACCCGGGCCGGAATGATCGAGGTGCTGAAGTCCAACTACATCCGCACCGCGCGAGCCAAGGGTCTCCCCGAACATCTGATCGTGCGCAAGCACGCCCTGCGCGCCGCCATCCTGCCGCTGGTCAGTTACCTCGGCCCGGCCTGCGCCGGCCTGCTGACCGGGTCGCTGGTGGTCGAGAAGATCTTCAACCTGCCGGGGCTGGGGAAGTTCTTCGTCATCAGCGCCCTGCAGCGCGACTACACCGTCGTGATGGGCATGGTGATCGTCTACGCCCTGCTGATCCTGGTGCTGAACCTGATCGCCGACATGGCCTACGCGGCCCTCGATCCCCGGGTGAAGCTGTCATGAGCGTCGCCGACCACATCCCGGGCTCGCCGGTCCGCGCCGAGCTGCTGGAGAAGGCGGTCCGCGGCCGTTCGCTGTGGGACGACGCCCGCCGCCGGCTGTTCACCAACAAGGCCGCCATCGCCGGCATGGTCGTGCTGGGGCTGATGGTGCTGATCGCCGCGATCGGGCCGTTCCTCGTCCCGTTCGACTATGACACCGTGACCAAGACCGACGTCTGGATGGGGCCGGGGCAGGGCGGGCACCTGCTCGGCACGGATTCGCTCGGACGCGACCTGCTGGCGCGCCTGATCGCGGGCCTTGGCGTCTCGCTGTCGATCGGCGTGGTGGCTACCAGCGTCTCGCTGCTGATCGGCGTGCTCTGGGGCGCGGTGGCCGGCTATCTGGGCGGCCGCATCGACGAGATCATGATGCGGGTCGTCGACACCCTCTATTCGCTGCCCTTCATCTTCTTCGTCATCCTGCTGATGGTGACGTTCGGGCGGAACATCTTCCTGATCTTCCTGGCCATCGGCGCGGTCGAGTGGCTGACCATGGCGCGGATCGTGCGCGGCCAGACGCTGTCGCTGAAGCAGAAGGAGTTCGTCGAGGCGGCGCGCGCGGCCGGCCTGAGCACCCGCCAGATCATCCTGCGCCACATCGTGCCCAACCTGCTGGGCCCGGTGGTGGTCTATGTCACCCTGACCATCCCGGCGATCATCATCGCCGAGAGCTTCCTGTCGTTCCTGGGCCTTGGCGTTCAGCCGCCGATGGCGTCGCTGGGCACGCTGATCGCGACGGGCGCGCAGGACATGGAGCTGGCGCCCTGGCTGCTGATCTTCCCGTCGCTGACCATGGTCGTGACGCTGATGGCCTTCAACTTCATCGGCGACGGCCTTCGGGACGCGCTCGACCCGAAGGACCGCTGAGCGATGCGCCGGTCAGTTCTGGCGCTTGGCCCGGACCGATCGCTGGCCTTCGACGCTCAGGAAGTAGTTGCCGACGGCGCCGCGCTTGATCGCGACCTTGGAGACGGCCTTCGGGGCCTTGAGGATCTCGTCGTTGT
>JAZJXN010000145.1:0-7392 GCA_040390885.1 Pseudomonadota bacterium
TCGACGTCGCGGCCGACGTAGCCGACCTCGGTGAACTTGGTCGCCTCGACCTTCAGGAACGGGGCCTGGGCCAGCTTGGCGAGTCGCCGGGCGATCTCGGTCTTGCCGACGCCGGTCGGGCCGATCATCAGGATGTTCTTGGGCGTGACCTCGTCGCGCAGCTCGTCCGGCACGCGGCGGCGACGCCAGCGGTTGCGCAGGGCCACGGCGACGGCCTTCTTGGCCTCGTCCTGGCCGACGATGAAGCGGTCGAGCTCTGAAACGATCTCGCGCGGGGAAAACTCGGTCATAGGGTCTCTTGGTCTTTTGTTGGTCGCGCGACGGGCGTCGAAACCGGCATCCACTTTCGACTGTCGCGCTCCGGACGCTAGTTCAGTTGCTGCCCCGGCGGCGTGACCAGCAGCTCGTCGAAGACGATCCGCCAGCCCTCGGGGCGTCGTTGCCAGACGCGGACATAGTGACCCTTGCCGGGCTTTGCATCCTTCACCCAGCCGATCGCGCCATAGGTCCAGGCGAGGTCGCCCGCTGCCGAGGCCTCGCCCCCGAGGGTCTGCATCTCCGCCGTGGCGGCGCGGGTCTTGAGCTCCGTCGAGGCCGCGTCACAGTTGGTCGCCGGCGCTGCGGGCGAGCCCTGGACGCGCCCGTCGCAGACATAGACGGCGAGATAGGCCTTGAGCAGGTCGGTCCGGGCCGCGTCGGCCAGACCGTCCTCGGCCTTCAGCACTTGGGCCAGGGCCTGTCCGGGGTCCATCGGCTCCACCTCGGACGGTTTGAGAAAGCCCACGGCCCCGCCCGGTCCGGGCGCGGCGGAGGCGTCGCTGCCCGTACCGCCGTCAAACAGCCACTTCCATTCGGCGTCCATCTTCTTCCAGACCGTGAAATAGTGCCCGCGGCGCTGGCCGCCGAAGGCGTAGGGACCCGTGGTGAAGCCCAGATCGCCCGATCTGGAGATCCCCGCCCAAACGGGCCACCATTCCAGCTTGGGGTCGTCAGGCTTTTCGTCGGGGCTCGCTTCCAGAGCCTGGTGAGCATTTACTGGTTCGGGCTGGATGACGATGGCCCGTTCCGAAGAATGCTTCAGGAACGATCGCTTGACCCCGAGGGCGAGGCCATCGGCCGCGAACGCGCGCTCGGCGGCGACCACCGGTTCCGGGGTCGCCGGTTCCGCGGCGCGAGCGGGGGCCGTCGCCACGATCAGCGGCAGGCAGGCGACGACGATCAGGCGCATCAAGCGGGCCCTCCAGCCAGCAGACGCCGAGCCGCTCGACGACGTCCCGCCAAATCGCGGCAAGTTCACGTCCCTGCCCAGCGAGTCATCAGCAGTGATCGCCCCCAGTCGGTGTCGCGGACCGCGCCGCGCGTGAATCCCGCCTTTTCGTAGCAGCGGATGGCGCGCGGATTGTCGGGCGCGGGATCGACGCCCACAGCCGGGGCGCCCTCGGCGAACATCCGCTCGACATGGGCGCGGACGAAGGCCGAACCGTGGCCCTGGTTCAGCAGGGCGGGGTCGCCGATGTACTGGTCGATGCCACGCGAGCCCGGCGGCAGGTGGCCGAAGTGATGGCCTGGCCAGGCGTGCGGATCGTAGTCCTGGAGGTAGGCGAACGGCCGTCCGTCGAGCGCGACGATCCAAAGCCGGGTGTCGGGATCCTCGATGGCCGCGAAGATCTCGTCGGGATCGTCCCACCACTCGGCCACGTGCGGTTCCGCCAGCCAGGTCTGGACCAGAGGCACGTCGGCTTTGGTCAGGACGCGAAAGCTGTAGTGGTCCGCCGTCATCGTCAGCCCAGCGTCTCCACCGTCAACGCGCCGTTGGTGTAGACGCAGATCTCGGCGGCGATGCCCATGGCGCGCCGGGCGACCTCCTCGGCGGAAAGGTCGGTGTTCTCGGCCAGGGCCTTGGCCGCGGCCAGGGCGTAGTTGCCGCCCGAGCCGATGGCGGCGACGCCGCCCTCCGGCTCCAGCACGTCGCCGACGCCGGTCACCGTGTAGATCTGGGTCTCGTCGGCCACGAGCAGCATCGCTTCGAGCCGGCGCAGGTAGCGGTCGGTGCGCCAGTCCTTGGCCAGCTCGACGCAGGCCCGGGCCAGCTGGCCGGGGAACTGCTCCAGCTTGGTCTCCAGCCGCTCGATGAGGGTGAAGGCGTCGGCGGTGGCGCCCGCGAAGCCGGCGATGACCTTGCCGCCGGCCAGGGTTCGGACCTTGCGGGCGTTGCCCTTGACCACGGTCTGGCCCATGGAGACCTGGCCGTCGCCGGCGACCACGGTCTTGCCGTTCTTGCGCACCGCCAGGATGGTGGTGCCGTGCCAGTCGGGGAAGTTCGTCGCGTTCTGCATGCTCGCGATGTGGCGGCGCGTCGGGTTGAGGTCAAGACGATGGCGTTTTCGGAAGGCGAGGTCGAACGCTACGCGCGGCATCTGGTGCTGCGCGAGATCGGCGGCCCCGGTCAGCAGAAGCTTAAAGGGGCCAGCGTGCTGATGGTCGGCGCCGGGGGGCTCGGCGCGCCCGCCGCGCTGTACCTGGCGGCTGCCGGCGTCGGACGCATCGGTCTCGTCGACCCAGACACGGCGGCGCTGTCCAACCTGCAGCGGCAGGTCATCTACGACATGGCCGACATCGGCCGCACAAAGGTCGCGGCAGCCGCGGACCACCTGCTGGCGCTCAATCCCGAAATCGTCGTCGAGACCCACGCTGTCGCCCTGACCCGCGACAACGCCGGCGCGCTGCTCGCCGGCCACGACCTGGTGCTGGACGGAACCGACGATTTCGCCACCCGGTTCGCGGTCTCCGACGCCTGCGTGGCGCACGGCAAGACCCTGGTCAGCGGGGCGATCTCGCGCTGGACCGGCCAGGTCGGGGTGTTCGCGGGCCGGCCCTGTTACCGCTGTCTGGTGCCGGACGTTCCGCCCGACGCGGAGACCTGCGTTTCCGTCGGCGTCGTCGGCGCGCTGGGCGGCGTGATCGGATCGATGATGGCCCTCGAGGCGGTGAAGATCATCGCCGGGGCAGGGGAGCCGCTCGCCGGCCGTCTGCTGATCTACGATGCCCTGGCCGCAGAAACCCGCACGGTGCGGATCGGGGCCGACCCGGCCTGTCCGTCCTGTGGCTTGACCGAACGCTGATCGCGGCGTCTCAATCCCAGCCAACAAGAAGGCAGGGGGAAAACGCCGATGAAGACGCTGGGCAAGGTCCTGGTCTGGATCGTGGTGGTCGTCGCGGTGGTGCTGGTCGGCGGCTGGCTGACCCTGCGCCGGGGTGACATCCCCTACGCGACGCTGGAAGCGAAATACGCCAACGCGGCCTCGCGCTATGTCGAACTCGATAACGGCGTCCGGGTGCACTACCGCGACCAGGGCAGACGCGACGGCCCGGTTCTGGTGCTGGTGCACGGCTTCTCGGCCAACCTCGAGACCTGGGAGCCGTGGGTGAAGCGGCTCGGCGGCGAGTACCGCATCATCAGCCTCGACCTGCCGGGCCACGGCCTGACCCGCGCGCCCGAGGGCTACACCGTGGGCCGCACCGGCTTCGTGGATGTCGTCGACGGGACGACGCGCAAGCTTGGCGTCGACAGGTTCGTGCTCGCTGGCAACTCCATGGGCGGCGGCGTGGCCTGGAGCTACGCCCTCGCCCATCCCGATCGCGTCCAGGGCCTCGTTCTGGTCGACGCCGCCGGCTGGCGCGACAGGCCCGCCGCCGGCAAGGACGAGAGCCCGGTGATCTTCAAGATCCTGCGCAATCCGGTCGGCCGCGCGATCCTCAGGGATCTCGACACCACCATCCTGACCCGGGATGGCCTGCGCGACGCCTTCGCGCCGACGCCTGGCATGGTCACCGACGCGATGGTCGCCCGCTACACCGACATGGCCCGGGCGCCCGGCCATCGCGACATCATCCTGGCTCGGATGGGCGAATTCGATCCGGCCGACGACGCCTCGGTCGAGAAGCTGGCGAAGATCACCGCCCCGACCCTGGTGATGCATGGTGATACCGACAAGCTGATCCCGGTCAGCGTCGCCAAGCGCTTCGGAGACGCCATCCCGGGCGCGACGGTGATCATCTATCCCAAGACCGGCCACGTGCCGATGGAACAGATCGCCGACCGGTCCGCCGCCGACCTCGACGCCTGGCTCAGGGCGAAGGTGTTTCCGAAGGCCTGACGCCGGGCGGGTGTCCGAGAGTATGGCGTTGCAGCTTGCGCCCGTTTCACCCCTTCGGCGCGGTGTTGGGCCCGGCGGAGCGGCGGCGTTGTCCCGCATGGCGAGCACGTCGCCGCCGGACGAATTTCCTCAGGGGATCGTATAACTTTGGTGCGGATACGGCCCGATCCGGGCTCCGGAGGGTAGACCGCGCCCCGAAACGCGCCGACTGGGCGTCAACGTCTTCCCGACCAGCCCGTTGGAAACCCAGTCATGCAACTCAAGATCGCCTTCGCCGCCGCCGCCCTCGCCGCCGTCGCCGCCGCCTCGCCCGCCCTGGCCCAATCGACCGCCTCCGCGACCGGAACCGGCTCGATCACGGTCATCCGTCCGCTGACCCTGACCAAGAACGCCGACCTCAAGTTCGGCACCGTGGTCCGCCCGTCGACCGGCAGCGGCACCGTCGTCATCAGCGCCGCCGGCGCCCGCACCGTGACCGGCGGCGTCGTCGGCCTCGCCTCGGGCGACACCCCGGCCGCCGCGCAGTTCACCCTCGACGGCGAAGGCGGCCAGTCGGTGTCGGTCACCGTCCCGGCGACCTTCACCATGGCCAACGGCACCGACAACCTGACCGTCACCACCAGCAACAACCTCGCCGGCTCCGCCGCCGCCCAGACCCTGAGCAACGCCCTCGGGTCGGCCGGCGCCCTGACCTTCAAGGTCGGCGGCTCGGTGCCGATCCTCTCGACCGCCGCCACCGGCGTCTATACCGGCTCGTTCGTCGTTTCGGCCGCCTACAACTAACGGGTCCGGCCGTCGCGCCGGGCCACGGACGACAAAGGCCGCGCGCCCTGCCGGGTGCGCGGCCTTTTTTCGGGCTGTCGGCGCCGATCGCGCTCGACCACGCCCGGGTCTCCAGGCGTCGCGGCGCCTAGAGCATCGACGGAATGACCCGATCGGGCGGCCGGTGGCCGTCCATGAAGGTCTTGATGTTGACGATGACCTTCTCGCCCATGTCGATGCGGCCCTCGACCGTGGCCGAGCCCATGTGCGGCAGCAGCACCACATTGGGCAGCTTCAGCAGCTTCGGATTGATCGCCGGCTCGTGCTCGTAGACGTCGAGGCCGGCGCCGGCGATCTCGCCGCGGGCCAGCATGTTGGCCAGGGCGCCTTCGTCGATGACCTCGCCGCGGGCTGTGTTCACGACGATCGCGTGCGGCTGCAGCAGTTTTAGCCGGCGGGCAGAGAGCAGGTGGTAGGTGGCCGGGGTGTGCGGGCAGTTGATGGAGACGATGTCCATTCGGGCCAGCATCTGGTCCAGGCTTTCCCAGTAGGTCGCGCCGAGCTCGTCGGCCACGCGCGGGCTGACCGGCTTGCGGTTGTGGTAGTGGATCGACAGGCCGAAGGCAGCGCCGCGTCGCGCGAGGGCCTGGCCGATACGGCCCATGCCGATGATGCCCAGGCGCTTGCCCCACAGGCGGCGGCCGAGCATCCAGGTCGGCGACCAGCCTTGGAAGCCGCCCTGCTGCACGACATTGGCGCCTTCGACGACGCGCCGGCTGGAGGCCATGATCAGGCCCATGGTCAGGTCGGCGGTATCCTCGGTCAGGACCCCCGGGGTGTTGGTGACGATCAGGCCGCGCTGGTTGGCGGTGGTCACGTCGATGTTGTCGACCCCGGCCCCGAAGTTGGCGATCAGCTTCAGCCGGTCGCCGGCCCGCGACAGGATGCGCGAGTCGAGGCGGTCGGTGATGGTCGGCACCAGCACGTCGCAACGGCTCATCGCATCGATGAGTTCGTCGGCCGACATGGGGCGGTCATCGACATTCAGCTCGGTGTCGAATAGCTCCCGCATCCGGGTCTCGACCGGATCCGGCAGCTTGCGCGTGACGATGACTTTCGGCTTCTTGGCGGCCATGGACGCTTTCGGTGACGGCGTTGGCCCCTCGGGGGGTCGGCGAACCCTTAGCAAAGGCCCGGCGGGGGGCCAAGGGAAGGCGATAGGTTGAGAGCTTCAGAAAAGCTGGCGCCGGTTAAGAGGGCGATGCTGCTCACGGCTGTGGCGGCCGTTTTTGCGCTGGGTGGCTGCACCCGTCAGGGCGAGCAGCAGTGCGATACGCCGTCACGCCTTCCGGTGCCCCGCTTCGTCGCGCTCGAGTACAACACCATCAACGCCCGCAACGGCCCGGGCGAGGATCACCGCATTCTCTGGACCTGGCGCGCCAAGGGCATGCCGGTCGAGGTGATCGCCGAAACCGCCGACTGGCGGCGGGTGCGCGGACCGGATGGTTCGGTCGCCTGGGTGCACAAGCGTGGTCTCGACGGCAGCCTGATGGTGATGCGGGTCAAGCCGACTCCGGTCGCGCTGCTGGCCGAGCCCAAGGCGGGAGCCAAGGTTACCGCCTGGCTGCGCCCGAACGCCGTGGCGACGCTGGAAAAGAGCGAGGGCGAGTGGCGACGGGTCAAGGCGTCCGGCCGCGGCGGCTGGGTCCCGGCCGCTGAGGTCTGGGGCGCGGGCGGCCCGACGCCCTGCCTGCCTCGTGAACGTTGACCGCCCGCGAACGTTGAGACGCCAAGCGGCGCGTGCTACCCCCTCGCGCAATTGACAGCCACGCCTCGCGCGCGGCGCCCCATCGGTGATGCATGACCGCCCAGTCCAGCTATAGCTACGAAGAACTCCTGGCCTGCGGCCGCGGCGAAATGTTCGGGCCGGGCAACGCCCAGCTTCCGCTGCCGCCGATGCTGATGTTCGACCGCATCACCAACATCAATGCCGACGGCGGCCAATTCGGCAAAGGCGAGGTCGTGGCCGAGCTGGATATCAATCCGGACCTCTGGTTCTTCGCCTGCCACTTCCAGGGCGACCCGGTGATGCCCGGCTGCCTGGGCCTCGACGCCATGTGGCAGCTGGTCGGCTTCTACCTCGGCTGGATCGGCGGCCCGGGCCGCGGCCGCGCCCTGGGCGGCGGCGAGGTCAAGTTCACGGGTCAGGTCACGCCCGACATCAAGAAGGTGGTCTACAAGATCAACCTGAAGCGCGTCATCAACCGCAAACTGGTCATGGGCATCGCCGACGGCGTGCTGGAGGCCGACGGTCAGGTCATCTACACCTGCAATGACATGCGGGTCGGCCTGTTCGGCGCCAAGGATGAGGCGGCGGGCGCTTAAGCCCCTATATAACCGCGAACAAGGCGGACGGTCTTCGGGCCACAAAGCATCAGAAGGAAACACCATGCGTCGTGTCGTCGTCACTGGC
>JAZJXN010000145.1:7402-7811 GCA_040390885.1 Pseudomonadota bacterium
AGCGGGGCGGCCGGGCGCGCGAGCGTCACCACGACGACGCCTCCACGTGCGCGCCGCGTAGCTCGCTGACGAGTTTGCGCACCGTCTCGCGGCAGCGTTCATCGGTCACGGCGCCGAAGAGGTCACTCAGTCCCTGCGCGAAGCCCGTTCGGGCGTCGTCCATGCCCCCGATCACGCCAAATACGGCTTCCGCAGCCAGGTCTGGGCGCCGCCCAAGATCGGCCCGTGGGAGGAACTGGTGGACCGTCGCGCGGCCCGCTTCCTGGCCAACGGCACGGCCTGGGGGCACATCGCCTTCGAAGAGGCGCTGAAGTCGTCGGGCATGACGGCGGACGAGATCAAGGACGACCGCATCGGTCTGATCGTCGGCGAGGGCGGTCCCTCGACCCAGGTCATCCTGCAGGCCGCC
>JAZJXN010000146.1:0-11279 GCA_040390885.1 Pseudomonadota bacterium
GGTATAAATCTGTGGGTCAGGAGAACCGCCATGCACCGCACGAACAAAACCAGTCTCCAGAACCGCCTTAGCCGCGTCGAAGGTCAGGTGCGCGGCATCGGCCGGATGGTCGATGAGGACCGCTACTGCATCGACATCCTCACCCAGCTCCAGGCGGTGCGCGCGGCGCTCAGCAAGGTGGAACATGAACTCCTGCGCGAGCACATCGATCACTGCGTCGGTGCGGCCTTCGCCACGGGCGACGCCGTGGAGCAGCGCGCCAAGGCCGATGAGCTCGTGACGCTCCTGCAAAGGTCGTTGCGATGACCAGCTCGCCTGCCGTCTACGCGCTGGGGATCGCTCCCCCTCGCGTGCATGAGGGAAGACCCGTCCTGATGCGTATCGTCAAAGGGGTGCGGGAGGTGCGCCGCTTCATGGATATGCTCGAACAATCACTTCGCTCACTACGCGTCTCCACCGGCGCGCCGGCGCTGGACGGTCTGGAAGACAATGTGTGGAGTCGCATCCGGGCGGCGCGCGCCGATGCCGTACTGGAGCGTCGGTGGCGCAAAGGGCAGATGCTCGCCGCGTCCTTCGCGCTGGTGACGGGCATAGCGTTCGGCGGGGCTGAGGCCGCCGCCCTCCTGCGCACGCAGCAGCCGGCAGCCGCCTTGCCCACGACCACGCTCGCGCCCTCCGAACTTCTGGAGGGACGGGGATGACTCCCGGTCTCCGCAATCTCCTGATCACGATCGCGCTCGTCGTGGTCGCGGCCGGCGGCGGCGCGTGGCTCTGCGCCCGCTATGTCGTGACCCACCACGCCCAGGGTCCGTCGCTGCACGACATGGTCCACGAAAACCTGGACCTCACGCCGGACCAATCGCGTCGATTGGAAGCGATCGAGAAGACGTATGCCGTTGAGCGCGCGCGGCTCGAGGATGAGGTTCGCGCCGCCAATCGCGAGCTGGCGACCGCCATCCGGAAGGGCGAGAAGGACTCGCCCGAGCTGAACGCGGCCATCGACCATTTGCATATGGCCATGGGCGCGCTGCAAAAGGCCACGATCGGGCATGTCTTCGACATGCGCGCTGTCCTCACGCCCCAGCAGGCGAAGACATTCGACGCCGAGATCACTTCGGCGCTTACCGAAGAAGGACGGTGAGCGCGGCTTCCGAGCTACAAGATTCCGAGCTTGCCGCCAGCGCGGTCGCGGGCGACGAGCGCGCCTTCTCGTGGCTGATGCAGCGGCACAAGGATGGACTGTACCGCTTCATCCGCCGCTACACGGGCGATGCGGAGGAGGCATACGACCTTCTGCAAGAGAGCTTCACCGCCGCCTGGGCCGCGCTGAAGCGCTACGACCGGACGCGTTCCTTCCCGACCTGGCTGCGCCGCATCGCGCTCAACAAGTGCCGGGACTGGTCGCGGCGCAGGGCGGTCCGCCGCTGGCTCACCCGCAACGAAGGTCTCGACAGCTGGACCGGCCAGAACCTGGCCGCGGATGAGCCTTCGCCGGAAACGAATGTCTCCGATCAGGAGCAGCTGTCGCGTCTTGATCGCGCCATCGCGAACCTGCCGGCGGGGCTCAAGGAGCCGTTGATCCTCACCGCGCTCGAAGGCCTTTCGCAGGATGACGCCGGCAGGCTCCTCGGGCTGAGCGCCAAGGCGGTTGAGGTGAGGGTTTATCGCGCGCGCAAAACGCTTTCCGCCGCCTTGTCGCTTGGGGACGCCTAGGGTCTAGGTGGCCGGGGCGGCGCGCGACGACCAGTGGATGTGGGCGATGCGCCAGTCGCCCTTGGCCTTCTTCAGGACCATCGTCTCAGTGGTCAGACGATCGACCTTCTTGCCTTCGTAGGTCCCGGTCGTGCGTCCCTGCGTGAGCACCCAGGCGACGGCGCCCTGCACGGTCGAGCGGCGGCTCGTGATCGTGTCCGTCATCCCTTGGCTGTATGCGATGTCGCCGGGGAGATGAGCCTCGACATATTCGGCCTTGGAGGACTCTGCGCCCCCTTGCTCGAAGATCACCACGTCATCGAGCAGGAAGTCCGCGACCCCTGCTGCATCACTGCGTCCCATGGCGGCGTGGAAGGCATCGACCACGAGGACCGGCGCGCTTTGCGAAGCGGCGGCGGCCGCTGTCGGCGCGGTGGCTGCGGCGAGAGGAGATGCGGCCAGAGCGATGCCTAAGGCCAGAACACGAAGCGACATGGTTTCCCCCGATGTTGGAATGGGAACTAAGGGTGATGGGCGAAGACGGCGGTCGTGCCGTCTCTCTTCACGAGCAGCACGTCGTAGGGCTCGCGCGATCCGTCCAGCATTTCCATGCCGGGCGAACCGATCGGCATGCCCGGGACAGCGAGACCGCCGGCCTTTGGCGCTTCCCTGAGCAGGCGCTTGATGTCGTCGGCCGGTACGTGACCTTCGATGAGGTAAGGGCCGATCACGCCGGTGTGGCAGGAGCCGGCTTCGGGCGGCAGGCCATAGCGTGACTGCAGCGCCGTGCGGTCCGTGCTCACCACGATGGCCACGGTGAAGCCCGCCTTCCTGAGATGCTCAACCCAACCGGTGCAACAGCCACAGCTCGGGTCCTTGTAGACCGTGATCGTCTGCGGAGCCGCGCTCGCGGGCTTGCAAGACGCGAGCAGAAGCCCGGCCGGCAAAGCGAGGAAGATCCGGCGTGTCGCTAAAACCATGCGCGCACCCCGACGACAAAGCTGGTCTCGTTGTCGTCTTCGCCTCCGGCCTTCGCGTAGTCGGCGGTCCCACCGAACTTGCGACCAAAGGTGACGCCGACGTAGGGCGAGAACTCGCGGGTCACCTGGTAACGAAGCCGAAGGCCAAGTTCGAGGTCCGTCACACCCGAGCCGAGTTCGAGTTCGGGAACATCCTGGCCGGAGAAATTCATCTCCGCGCGCGGCTGCAATATCAGCCTTTGCGTCAGACGCAGATCGTAGCTGCCTTCCACGCGGGCGAACGCCTCGCCCTTGTTCGAGAAGAACACCGCGCCTTCTATCTCGAACCAATACGGCGCGAGGCCCTCGAACCCGACCGCCGCGTAGGTCCGCTTCGGGCCATCCTGAAGGTCTTGCCTAAGCCCCGCCTGCAGATCGAAGTAGGGCGAGATCGCCCTCGAATAGAGCAGCTGCAGCTCGGCATCCTCAAGATCGCCGCCGGCGCCTTCGCCTTCGGACTTCACGACAAAGCGGTTGTCGTCGCCACCCCACCAGGCTTCGCCGTTCCAGGCGAAACCATCCTCACCGTCGCGCACGCGCCACTCGGCCTGATCGATGAGCACCATCCAGGTGTTGGAGGCCCCATGCTCCACCCGCAGCTGGTCACGCGAGGGCCGCATCGCATCCGGACCGAAGATGGCGTCAGCCGGATGATCGGTCGGAGCCGGCGGCGGCGGCTCGCTGCCGACTTCCCCGTCGGTTTCACCATGCGCGCCGTGGTCCATGCCTTCCATGCCCGGCATGCCTTCCATGTCTCCCGTCGGGGCGTCGCCGGACGGCAGTTCGGTCGGCCAGTCCATCGCGGGCATCGCGTCATCTGCCGGCGCGCTCTCCGGCGTCGACGCAGGCGCGGGAGCCGATGCAGGCTTCGGCGTCGCTGCTTTGGGCGTGGGCTGCGCCGGCATCGGATGGCCGGGGTGACGCTGCGCGAAGGCCGGCGTCGCAAACATGAGGCCCAGAGCGGTCAGGCAAGCGGCGCGGGTCATCGGGCCGCCTCCGGCATCGGACGCACGCTCACGACGCGGAACATGCCCGCATGCATGTGGTAGAGCATGTGACAGTGAAACGCCCAATCGCCCGGCGCATCAGCAGTGAGGTCGAAGGTGACCTTGCCGCCGGGGGCGACGTTCACCGTGTGCTTCCTTGGGCGCCGGCCTTTGGGCCCGGTGAGCAGCTCGAAGAAATGCCCGTGAAGATGGATCGGGTGGGCCATCATCGAGTCGTTCACGAGGGTCACGCGCACCCGTTCGTTCAAGCGGAACGGGATCGGCTTGGTCACTTCCGAGAACTTCTCCCCGTCGAACGACCACATGAAGCGCTCCATGTTGCCGGTCAGGTGCAGCTCCAGGGCGCGAGACGGCATGCGCGTATCGGGGTTGGCGTCGAGCGCCTCCAGGTCCTTGTAGACCAGCACCTTGTGACCGACGTCTTCGAGACCCTGGCCCGGCTCTCCGGTTCGATCCATCGGCATGGGTGAAATGGTCTGGACGCCAGGTCCCATCTTCACCTGGGGGGCGTTGTCGGGATTGCGCATCGACATGTCCATGCCGGGCATATCCATCTGCATGCCGCCGTCAGGCCCATGGTCCATGCCTTCCATGCCAGCCATCGGACCGTGCATGGACATGTCCATCCCCATGTCCTTCATGGTCGCGAGCGGGCGTTCTCGCAGGCGCGGGACGGCGGCCGCCATGCCCGGGCGCGGCGCGAGCGTTGCCCGGCCCATACCGGAGCGGTCCACGGCCTCGGCGACCAGCGTGAAGGCCTTGTCCTCAGTCGGCTGGACGACGACGTCGTAGGTCTCGGCGACCGAAATCTGGAATTCCTCCACATCGACCGGCTTCACGTTCTGGCCGTCGGCCTGGACGACCTTCATCGACAGGCCCGGAATGCGCACGTTGAAGATGGTCATCGCCGCCGCGTTGATGAAGCGCAGACGCACCCGCTCGCCCGGATTGAACAACGCCGTCCAATTGTCGTCCGGACCATGGCCGTTGATCAGGAAGGTGTAGACCGAACCGGTCACGTCCGAGACGTCCGTCGGGTCCATCCGCATTGCGCCCCACTCGACGCGGTCCTTGAGCGGTTGATCCTTTCCGGCGAGCAGGCCAGCGACGGTCTGCTTCTGCGCGTTGAAGACTCCAGCCTGCGCCTTGAGCTTCTTGAAAATCTCGTGCGGGTGCAGGAACGCAAAGTCCGAGAGCACGACTATGTACTCCCGGTCAAAGGCGACGGGGTCGGCGTCCTTCGGCTCGATGATCAGCGGACCGTAGTGGCCCTCCTGTTCCTGCAGCCCGGAGTGACTATGGTACCAGTAGGTGCCCGCCTGAACGACCGGGAACTCGTAGACGAACGTCTCGCCCGGCTTGATGCCGGGGAAGCTGACACCCGGCACACCATCCATGTGGAAGGGCAGGATCAGTCCGTGCCAGTGGATCGAGGTGTCCTCGTGCAGATCATTGGTCACCGCGATGCGGGCGATCTGCCCTTCCTTGAGACGGATGAGCGGTCCCGGCACTGTCCCGTTGATGGTGACGGCGTGTCCTTTGCGTCCGTCAATCGGCCACTGCGTGTGACCAATCCGGAGCTTGATATCAGGGCCCGCGAGCGATGGGAGGTCGCGCACCAATCCCGTCGTGCTGCTTCGGGCCCAGGCCGGAAACAGGCTGGTCACGGCGAGGCCGGCTCCCAGCACGCCTGAGTTCAAGAGTAATCGACGACGGGCCAGATCAGGCATTCAGAAACCTCGGTCCTTCGGTCCACCTGGCCGAAGTAAAGTGTATCAGGACGCGGTTTTCGTACGCGCGCCGGCCGCGCGCCCTCACGGGCGACAACCGATCAGAACTTGAAATGGCCGGCGCCGTGGGTGACCTCGGCGCCGAAGTACGCCTGCACGAGGATAAGCAGGACCGTCAGGGCGAGCGCGGCTTCGTAGCCTCGCCCACCCAGGCGGCGCGCCGCCTGTTCAGCCGGGCGTTTGAGCCACCAGAGCGCGAGGATAGCGAAGGGCAAGGCTGTGCCCAGCCAACGATGGATCACCAGCGCGCTTTCGTCGTCGGCCGCCGGCATGCCCGCGCTCGCCCAGCCGAGCGGCGCGGCCACGCAAGCACCGAGCGTCGCAATGCCGAGGAGAAGTTTGTTGCTGGCGGCGTAGAGCGGTTGACGGCGCAGCGCGGCGGCCGCTTCCAGAAGACCAACGGTCAGCACCAGCGCGATCGGAAAGTGAATGACGGCAGGGTGCCACATGCCCAGCCAGGCGAGCAGGCGACCTTGGAAGGTTTTCGGTTTGTCATGCGACATCTGCATGCCGCCTTCGGTAGGCCAGGCCATCTCGGTGACCGGCATGTCGTCGGGCATAGCGGCGCTGCTGTCCGCCGCCGGAGCGGGGGCGACCGATACCGCTGACGCTGTCGCCGCCGCATACAGCGGCGCGACCGAAACTGTCATCGCCACGAGAAGGGCGAACACGCCTGCCTTCAGGCTTTGAAAAATCACTACGCGCCCCTCTTCGAACGCCGAACGGGCGCGCGTCGCCACGCACCCCTCGGGGATCAGATAAGGTGGATCTGGGTCACGACGGGCTTGCCGCCGACGTTCTTGAGCACGAAGTGAACCTTCTTGCCGACGGTCACGCCGTTGAGCACCGCAGCGCTCTCGACCTTGAACTTCATCGTCATGGCCGGCCACTTCAGGGCGGGCATCGGGCCGTGGGCGATGGTGATCGTGCCCGCCTTGACGTCGATGGCCTTCACCGTGCCCTGGCCCTCGGCGGCCTGCGGCACCGGGGCGTGGTCTTCACCAGGATGAGCCATCGCCGGCATCGTGACGGCGGTCGAGGACATCATCGCGGCCACGGCGGCGATCATCAGTTTGGTCTTCATGAGCTACTCCTGCATTCAATTCGCACGCCGTGTGCGCGTCTGAAGGTAGATACGCAGCACCGTTTCGTACCCCTCACAATGGTCCAAACCGGCCTCTCAACTGTCCGCGGTGATTCAGAAGCGGGATGCGGTCCGCCAAGCCGGCGATTTCAGCGCTGTCTTCTTCCGTGAGGGTGAGTGACGCTGACGTGAGGCCCGGGCGTTCCTCCAACTCAAGCAGCGAGCTGTTTCCGGCGAGGAAATGTTTCGCCAGGGCTTCAATCTCGTCTGCCTTCAACTCGATGCCCATCGCGTTCGAGCGCTTGGCGATCAGCTTCTGAAGATGAAGTCGGGGAGCTGGCGGACGCTGGCGTCGAAGGCCGCCTGCATCGGTCAAACTGCCCGAGTGGGGTTTGTAATCTCGACGTCTTCATGCTCGTCGTGGGGCCTGTCTCACCAAATCGCGGTCGGGTTTCCTGCGCGCCGATCGTAGCTCTGCATTTGATGTCGTGACCAATGCGGCTTGAAAGTCCACTTTCGGGCTCCGCCCGAACGTCTGCTTCTGGCGCATTGCGGACGTCGCGGGTTCGGCCCGGATAGGCTCGCCCTATGTCCGGATTCCGCGCGGCACGTATCGCGCCGAAATACCGCTTGATCCTCCAGTGGCTAGAGGGTGCAGGGTGGCGACATGAGCGAATCCCACCCTCGCAAACTGGCCGCTACGGCGGTTTGTCCGTCGCCGCGATCGGCTCGCCAGTCCGGTGGCCGGCTGCGCCCTGACCTGACCTCGTCGTTGAAATGATGATGGCGGGGGACCTTCTGCGATCGATGGTCAAAGTCGTCGATCAGTCCCGAACCGAGCACCGAGCGGCGCTTCCGCAAACCTGATCCTCAACCCTCACAAGCTTCGCAGCCTCGCGCGCATGGACTGATAATGATTACTGGTCTCAAGGGTCGTTCGACCGCTCTGCTCGCCGCCCTGCTGGCCCTGTTCGTCCTGGCGACACCGCTTCTGGCGCGCGCCCAGGAGGCATCCTCCGCCCAAACGGCATGGCGCCTGCTTGACTATCTCTCGGTCGATTATTCGGGGGCGGTCAAGGACGGCAAGGTGATCAGCGCCTCGGAGTATGCCGAGATGAACGAGTTCGCGGGGCAGGTGCGCGAGCGTATCGCCGGCCTTCCCGCGACCAAGGCCCAGCCGGCTCTGGTCGCCAAGGCCCAGAGCCTTCAGGCCGCCATCGCCGCCAAGCAAGCGCCGGATGTGGTGTCGGCCCAGGCTCGCGGCCTCGCCGCCGAACTGCTCGCCGCCTATCCCACGCCGCTGGCGCCGACCCGTGCGCCGGACCTGGCGCGCGGCGCCGTGCTCTACGCCGAGAACTGCGCGGCCTGCCACGGCGAAACCGGCCGCGCCGACGGTCCCAACGCCGTGGGCATGGATCCGCCGCCGATCGCTTTCGCCGACGTCGAGCGGGCCCGCCAGCGCAGCGCCTTTGGGCTCTATCAGGTTATCCAGCAGGGTCTCGATGGCACGGCCATGGCCAGCTACGCCCACCTGTCGTCCGACGACCGCTGGGACCTCGCCTTCTACGTCGGTCGTTTCGCGTTCAACGATGCCGAGGCGGCCGAGGGCGAAAGGCTCTGGAATGGCGACGCCGCTCTGCGCGCCCGGTTCCCCAACCTTCAGGCCTTGACCCAGGAGACGCCCGAGGCCTTGGCCGCCGCCGTTGGTGAGACCAAGGCGCGCGCGCTGACCGCCTATCTGCGGCGCCATCCCGAGGTGGTCACCCGCACCGGCGGCGGCTCGTTGGAAGTGGCCCACCAGAAGCTCGCCGCCAGCCTCAAGGCTTATGAGGCCGGCGACCGCAAGGGCGCGGCCGACCTGGCCCTGGCCGCCTACCTGGACGGGTTCGAGCCGGTCGAACCGATCCTGGGCGCACGCGACCCGGCCCTGATGCGTCGCATCGAAGGGGCGATGGGCGATGTCCGCGGCGCTATCGGCAGGGCCGCCCCAGCCAGCGAGGTCCGTAGCCAGATCGAGCGCCTCGATGCCCTGTTCGCCGCCGCCGGGGAGGCGATGGCGCCGGAAAAGGCCAGCGGCCTGTCGAGCTTCGCCGGCGCCTTCACCATCCTGCTGCGCGAAGGGCTGGAGGCGCTGTTGATCGTCGTGGCCATGATCGCCTTCCTGCGCAAGGCCGACCGCGCCGATGTCCTGCCCTACGTCCACGGCGGCTGGATCGCCGCGCTGGCGGCGGGCGGGCTGACCTGGGCGGCGGCGACGTTCGTCATCTCGATCAGCGGCGCGAGCCGCGAACTGACGGAAGGCTTCGGTTCGGTGATCGCCGCGGCGGTGCTGATCTCGGTGGGACTGTGGATGCACGGCAAGGCCCAGGCCGACGCCTGGCAGGTCTACATTCGGGAGAAGCTCTCCCATGCCCTTTCCAAGAAGTCGGCCTGGTTCCTCTTCCTGCTGGCCTTTGTCGTCGTCTACCGAGAGGTGTTCGAGACGATCCTGTTCATGACCGCACTGTGGACCCAGGGCGGCGCGACGGCCGTGCTGGCGGGGGTGGCTTCGGCGATCGTCGTGTTGAGCGTGATCGGCTGGGCCATGCTGCGCTTCTCTCGCCGCCTCCCGATCGGCAAGTTCTTCGAGTACAGCGCTGGCCTGATGGCGGTGCTGGCCGTGGTGTTGGCGGGCAAGGGCGTCGCGGCGTTGCAGGAGGCGGGCTTCCTGGACCTGCATCCGCTGCCCCTGCCGCGCGTCGAGCTGCTGGGCTTCTTCCCGACTATCGAGGGGGTGTCCGCTCAGGCCCTGACCGTCGCCATCCTGGTTGCAGGGTTCTGGTGGACGAAGCGAAGCAGGGCGGTCCCGGTCGCGCCCTGAGCACGCCAGGTTCAAACGCCAACTCGGCCGGGCCCCGTGCTGGTCCGACCGACATCGGTTAGAGGGGACGCCTGCACCGCAAAGTGCGGACGTCCCTGCCGCCCTAGGGCCAGGCGCGTCGGCGGTGAGGCTCAGGTCGTGGTCGGCGTCTAGCCAAGGGGCTCATGAATGTTGATGGCCCAGGCGCCATAGTCCCCACCAGGCGGCGGGGGCGAGGAGGGCGGCGCTGGCCATGCCGGGGAAGTAGCCGTACGGGCCGCCGGCGATCAGCGGGAATATGAAATGGGCCAGTTCGGTGATCCCCATCGCCGCGAAGAAGGTCCAGGCCAGGTAGTAGCCGAAGGCGATGCCGCGCTTGAGGAGGACTGGAACGGCCAGCCAGGCCCCCACCGACAGAGCCACCAGGAGGATGACGTTCCAGGAGAGAATATCCGGCGTCGGAACGTGCGTCAGCCTGGACAGAGCGGCAAAGAAACCGGCCAGCTTCTCCTCGACGCGGTGGATCACGAACAGACCGAACGTGAGCCAGTAAGGCGCCCTGATTGCCTCATACGGCGGCCGCGCGGGGATGATCAGCCAAAGAAGCAGGCCGCCAGCAAAGCCGGAGGTGAAGATCATCGTCGTCCAGAAGCCGAACGACAGATAGCCCAACGCCAGCACCGTGGCGGTGAATAGGATCGCAATGAGGATCGTCGCCGCCGACGCTTTCATGGGCTCACGCTACCACGGGTTCTGCCCCGGAGGAGGGCTAGGCAGGCCCGCGACACAACGCGACAAGCTCGGCCGGTAGGGGCATGGGCGTCTTGGGCGGCACGTCCGCTCCGCCAGTGTTGCCCTCCGGCAGCCAGCCGGCCAGCGAGAGCAGGCCGCCCGCGGCGAGACGAAGCAGTTGGCCTCGGATTTCGCGGGCGTCGCGCCGTCTCCATCCGACCTTCAGCATCATCCAGTGCGAGACGCTGTGTGGCACGAACCACGGCTGGCCCAGGATATGAGCCCGCTCGAGCAGCCGAAAGCACTGTGCGAGGTCTCCGGACCCGTAGGCCTGCCTGGCCGAGAGCATCGTCGCGGCGTAGGCGACTTTGCGTTCGGGGGATTTCGATACGGCCATCGGCGGGCGCCCTGCGGATTTTTGGTCAGGCGAGGCGAGGCGCCTTGCGGGGGGAGATCTTCAAGGTCTCGATCGCCTGCGCGTCGCGTCGCTCCTGCCGCGCCTGGACGACGATCAGATAGGCGGAGCGCAGGAAGATCGCCGCCAGCGCGAGGCCGACCACCAGGTCAGGCCAGCGCGAGCCGGTCAACCAGACCGCCACACCCGTCACCACGACGCCGAGGCACTGGATCAGGTCATTGCGCGTGCAGAGCCACACCGAACGAACATTGGCGTCGCCGTCTCGGTATCGAACCAGCAGCAACGCTGCGGCGAGGTTGGCCAGGGCGCCGAAAAGACCCAGGCCGGTGATCGCCTCGCCGGACGGCGCCGCTCCCGTAAACGCGCGCCAGACGGCGAACCCGCCCACCGACAGCGCGACAAGGAGCAAGCTCGCGCCCTTAAGCAAAGCTGCGCCAGTACGGATCTGCACCGACTTGCCGATCACCCACAGACTGATAGCGTAGGTGGCGCTGTCGGCCAGGAAATCGAGGGCATTGGCCGACAAGGACGCCGAACCCTGAGCGAGACCGCCGACAAGGACGACGGCGAAACCCAGCAGGTTGATTGCGATGACCCAGCGCAGCGCGCGCCGATAGGCGGGTGTGGCGCCGTCGAACTTGACGTCGGCGCCGCAGCAGCCGGTCGCGGCCGGCTTCGAAGAACAGGTGTCGCTCATC
>JAZJXN010000146.1:11289-28775 GCA_040390885.1 Pseudomonadota bacterium
GCCTGTCTACATCCTCTAGCCACTAGAGGATCAAGCGCCTATTTTCCGACGGAAGGAGTCGCTGATGACCTTGACCATCGGTCAGTTGGCCAAGGCCGCTGACGTCAAAGTGCCGACCATCCGCTTCTATGAGGAGATCGGCCTGCTGCCTCGAGCCGCGCGGACCGCGAGCGATCGCAGAGTCTACGACGAGCCGGCCGTACAGCGCCTCGCCTTCATCCGCCACGCCCGCCAGCTGGGCTTCTCGGTCGAGGCGATCCGCGCCCTGCTTGACCTCTCCGATCAGCCGGATCGTCCATGCGACGAAGCCAATGTCCTGGCCGCCGAGCAGCTATCGGCGGTCGAGACGAAGATCGCCCAGCTGGAGGTCCTGCGGGATGAGTTGCGCCGCATGGTGGACGCGGCCTGCCATGGTCGTGTTTCGGCCTGCAGAGTGATCGAGGTGCTGAGCGACCACGGGCATTGCGAAGGACATGGGACACCTCGGCCGATGGCCGTAGCTGACGCCTAGCCTGGTATCGCGGTGATGTCCGTCACGCCTCAGGCGTGGCTGACGAAGGGCTTTGTCCGGCCATTGGCGTCCAGCAGCAGGAGGCTTTGATAGGCGTCGCGTTGACCGCTCCGCGTTTCCATGCCGGGAGATCCGATGGGCATTCCCGGCACGAGGAGAGCCAGCGCCTTCGGCTTCTCGCGCAGCAGCTTGAGGACATCCGCCGCGGGCACGTGCCCCTCGATGCCGTAGCCTGCTATTTCTCCGGTGTGACAGGAGGAGAGGTTGAACGGGATCTTGAAGCGCGCTCGCACCGGAGCGAGGTCCTCTCGCTCGATTACACGCACCTGGAAGCCCGCCTTGCGCATGTGGGTGACCCAACCGCCGCAGCAGGTGCAGTACGGGGTCTTGTAGACGGTCAAAGCCCTGGGGGCGGCCGCTTGGGCGGAGCCGGCGATCGCGAACCCGCCGATCGATAGCAGGAGCCGGCGGCGACCAGGGTTGGAAAGCGGGGGCGGTCGCATGACGAAAGCTCCGAACAAGGCGCGTAACCTTGCCATCCCGGCCGCAGGAACTGAAGCCAAAACCCCGCGCGGTCCATCAGCTCGGGTTGTGCCGCCAGACACGGCTTCATGTTTGCTCAAGCTGCGATCAATAGATTGGTCGTACGGGGTTTGGGGCCGGGGAAGCCGATGTATCCGTCCGATATCCGACCGCTCACATCACTACGCATCGCGGCGGCGCTGTGGGTGCTGGTCTACCATTTCCGCAATCATCTGGGACTTGATCTCGAGCGCTACGGCCTGATAGCCAAGGGCTACCTTGGCGTCGATCTGTTCTTCATCCTGTCGGGCTTCATTCTCAGCCACGTCTATCTTGGCGCCTGGGAAGCCAAGCGTTTCAGCTACGGCTCGTTCCTCTGGGCCCGCCTGGCCCGCGTCTACCCTGTCCATCTGGTGACTCTGGGCGCGATGATCGCCATCTGGCTTGCGGCGCGTCAGATCGGGGCCACGTTCGATCCCGTAGCGTTCGATCCCAGGGTTCTGCCGCAGCATCTCCTGCTGATCCACGCCTGGGGGACGACCCCTACCGTGCAATGGAACTTTCCATCCTGGTCCATCTCAGCGGAATGGTTCGCCTATCTGGCCTTTCCGGCCGCCGCCCTGTTCGTCCTGGCCTTCCGAAAGGTCGCCTGGCTGGCCGTCGTCGCCGCGTTCACTCTGTTCGCGGCCGTCCTGTGGGCCTTGGAGAAAAACGACCTCCCACTGGGCGAGGTTACGCGGCTCGGCGTCATTCGCATCGTGCCCGCGTTCCTGATGGGAGCGGCCCTCTACCAATTGGGCCGCACCGTCTCGCTGCCGCGCTTCGCGGCCTTGCTCGGCGCCGCGGCGGCGATGATCTGGATCGTGGTCGCTTCGATGCTGAAGCTCAGTGATCTGGCTATATGGCCCGCGTTCGCCTTGCTGATTTTCTCGCTCGCCGAAGCCTCGAAAACCAACGTGCGGGGCGTTCTTGGAGCGGCCGGCCTCGTCTACCTGGGCGAGGTCTCCTACGCGGTCTACATGACCCACCTGCCGGTCGATATCGTCTATTTCCAGGTGGTCAGCCGTGTCGCGCCGAGTGTCTCGGGACCGGGCGCTTGGGCTGCGTGGATCGGCGTCTTCGTTGTGTGCCTTGCCGCCTCGATGGTGGTCTATCATCTGGTCGAGACGCCGGCGCGAAACTGGATGCGAGCGCGGGATCCGTTTTCTCGCAAGCCGCAACCCGAACCTTCGCACGAACCGGTGCTCTGAGATCCCAGAGCGAGCGGCTCGGCCGAGGATCCGGTGGGGGGACCGCTTTCGCGCTGCCCCCGTAGACTTGCGCGTTCCTTGCCCAACGCCCTCTCCCTAAGGTGCGATAGCCGAAACTGACCGGTCGCCACGGATCGCCTGGAGGTGAAATCGATGCTGGAATCCACGCCCGTTCCCACCCGCTTCCTGCGGACCGCCGAGGCGGGACAGTTCCTGGGCCTGTCCGGCAGGACGCTAGAGAAACATCGCTGCTACGGAACCGGCCCGACCTACCGGAAGATCGGCGGGCGCGTGGTCTATGCGGTCGGTGATCTGCAGTCCTGGGCCGATCGCGGCGCCAAGGCCTCGACATCTGATCACGGGGGCGAGCGCGTTTTCCCGGCGGGGCCGCGGCCTTCGTAGGGACAGCCCTCCGTTCGCGCAGGTGGACTGGCGGAGGACATCGGAGCCGATGTCGCCGATGCGGCGTTCAGGGAGCGGCCGACGAAGGCTGGCGGAGCAAAAGATGGGCGCTGGGCACGATCACGTAGAGGGCGCGAGCAATAACAGCCGCAGGCTCCTCATTGCTCTTGCTTTGACGAGCACCTTCCTGATCGCGGAGGTCGTGGCCGGATTTGTCTTCAACAGCCTGGCGCTGTTGTCGGACGCGGCGCACATGTTCACCGATGCCGCCGCCCTGGCCATCGCACTCGCGGCGATCCGCATCGGCGCCCGGCCTGCGGATGACCGCCGGACCTTTGGCTATCGCCGGTTCGAAATACTGGCCGCCGCGTTCAACGCCATCCTCTTGTTTGGCGTCGCCATCTACGTCCTCGTCGAAGGCGTTCGCAGGATCCTCGATCCCGAGCCCGTTCAAACGACAGGCATGCTGGTCGTCGCCGTCCTGGGCCTGATCATCAACCTGATCTCGATGCGCTTGTTGTCCAGCGGCAAGGACAGCAGCCTCAATGTGAAGGGGGCCTATCTCGAAGTCTGGGCCGATATGATGGGATCGCTCGGGGTCATCGTCGGCGCCTTGATCATCCGCTTCACCGGCTGGGCGTGGGTTGACGCGATCATCGCCATCGCTATCGGCCTGTGGGTGCTGCCCAGGACCTGGGTGCTTCTGCGGGAGAGCACCAATGTCCTTCTGGAAGGCGCGCCACGCGGCACGATCGTCCCCGATATCCGCAAGGCGTTGACCGCCATCCCGGGCGTGGCGGCCGTCCATGATCTCCACATCTGGGTGTCGGGCGCGGACCAAGCGAGCGGTTCGGTGCATCTGAAGCTAGACGACAAGGCAGACAGCGAGACGGTTCGCGACGCGGCTGCGGCGTGCCTGCGTGAGAACTTTCAGCTCGATCATGTGGCCATCCAGACTGAGCGCGAACTGGAGTCCCAACCGGGCCTGCACGCGTAGGATCGACAAGCCGCATTTCGTCTGCCCGGCGGGCGGGGAATGAGCAAGTGTCCGCGCGGCCCACGCCGGCCCCAGCCAGAATGCGATCTTCCCTTCGCCTGTCAGGTTCGCAGGTTGCTCCTCGACAGTTGCCCTTGAAGATCATCGCGAGCGGACTGACATGGTGACCAGCGACCGGTCTGGTCGTTCGCATGCTTCCAACTCGCGACCGCGCGGCTGACGACCGCCGGCTCCTGAGCCTTTGACGGAGGAGTCGACACTGACCCCGCCATCCAACCCACCCCCGGTCTTGGTGGATGCATTGCCGACCCGGGACTGCCCGGCGCGCTGGCAAGGCAGCCTCACCGTCGGCGATTCCTGGGCTCGTTGGGAGGGCAGGGCCGGCGATGCCACGGCCCACCGGCATTTCGCCGCGCAGGCCATCTTCGCCCCCGGAGGAGCTCGCGTCGCTTGGGGTGATCGTGAGGTCGAAGGCCAATTGATCCTCATCGACCCGCTGGTTCGTCATCGCCTACGCCCGCTCGACGACGTCACGCTACACTTTCTCGAACCCGCCGCCGTCGAGGACCCGTCTCTGAAGGACGCACTCGAGGTCTTCACGGGGAAGGCGCGGGTTGTCGTGGCCGCCCATGACACCACGCCGTTCTGGAGCCGGTGGCGGCGAGGCGATGCGTTTCCCCTCAAACCCCGGGACGAGGCCTTCGTTGACGTCCTCCGCCAGATCGACGCCGAACTCGAACATGGCGTGGTGCGGTTAGGCGCGGTCGCACGGGTCGGAAATCTCTCCGCATCGCGCTTTCGGCATCGCTTCGCGGCGCAAGTTGGGTTGCCGTTCCGACGTTATGTCCTCTGGCGCCGGCTCCGGCTGGCCGTTGTGGAGATGAACCGCGGCGCCGACGCGACCACCGCCGCTCATGCCGCGGGCTTCGCCGATCTCGCGCACTTTTCGCGGACTTTGAAGGCCATGTTCGGAGTGACCGCGAGCCAGGCGCTGCGCCTGCCGAAGCCGAGCTGAAAGTCAGGACCTGTCGACTGAGGCGGATCGGCCGTCGCGAAATGGCTGCAGCAGCTGCGCGCCATAGCTGACGGGGTAGTCCGGGCGGTCGCCGATCCCCACGTCGCCTTCGCCAATGCGGCGATCCTTGTCGAAGGCGGCTGTCCCCAGGAGCCGGTCCCAAAAGGTTGTGAAGAGCCCGAAGTTGACGTCGCCGACATGCCCGTCGCGCTGGTGATGAAACCGATGCACAGGCGCCAACGCCAGGATGTGCCGGAGGGGGCCGATACGCATGTCCACGTTCGAGTGCTGCATCAGCAATTGGATCGCGACGGCAAAGCCCAAAAGGACGCCGACTTCAAGGGGCATGCCGATGAGGATCAATGGCGTGGCCCCGGCCGTCGTCTCAATCGCCTGATGGATGGGGTGCTTCATCAGGCCGTTGAAGCCGTAGAGCCTCTGGACGGAGTGGTGGACCGCGTGGAAGCGCCACAGCCATTCGACCTTATGGCTGGCATAGTGCGCCAGGGTGATGCCGGCATCGGCCACCAGAATGGCCATCAGCACCTGCAACCAGAGTGGCCAGGCGTGAGGCCAGAGACCGGGAAACGGCGCCAGCAGGGTTAGGGCAGGGATCAGCGCTAAGGACAGGGCGTAGCTGCCTTCGTTGACGAGCGCATGCACGATGTCCCGGCCCCGGTCTCCGTGGCTGTCGTTCCATGCCGGCTCATGCGGCGCTGTTCGCTCAGCCAGGAACGAAAGGCCGATCGCCACCAACAGCAGCGGCGCGACAATCCAATGCGGATAGCCGGCGCCGACAAGCCAAATGGCGCTGCCGACGAACCCCACCAGCATAACGGGAGCATAGGCTATTTTCAGAACGCTGCGCATCGATCGTCTCCGGTTTCCGAGACGATGGCGCCAGGCGTCAGTTGAAGCTTGAACGATGGGGCTAACAACCCAACGGCTCGCAGCTCCGCGCGTTCGGGCGATTGAAGGTCGCGCCGGCTTCGGTCGGCGATCGCTCATCGTCCTATCGCGCCGCCGAGCGCCGCGCGACGATCTCGTGCAGTCGTTCGGGCCGCAGGTGGGTGTAGCGCCGCAGCATCTTCCAGTCCTTGTGGCCGGTGACGAGCGCGACCTGTTCGATGGTGAACTCCGCTTCGAAGAGCCGACTCGTGCCTTCGTGCCGCAGGTCATGGAAATGCAGGTCGTCGATCTCAAGCGCGGTTACGGCGCGGGTGAACGCCGTGCTGACGGACTTGTGCTGGTAGGCGAAGATCCGGTCGCCGTCGTTGGTCCGGATGGCGCGCTGCTCTTCGATCAGCGCGAGGGCGTCGAACCCCGAGACATCCAGCAACGGGATGCGCTGATCGTTGCCACTCTTCTCGCGGGGATCCTTGCGGTCGCGCACAGTGAGCATCTTGGTCCGCAGGTTGAGGTCGCTCCAGGTCACCCGACAGATCTCTTCCTGTCGCATCGCCGTGGCGATCGCGAACTTGATGATCCGGCTCATGGGGATGACCTGGCGGTCGTTGCCGTCGAAGTACGCGAACAGAGCCTCCAACTCTTCGTCCGTGGGTCTGCGATCGCGTTCATGACCTTTGCAGACCAGGCCAAGGCGTTTGAGCGCCACGCGGGCGAGATCGACCTGGTCGGGCTTCACCGCGATGCCATGGATGGCTGCGGCGTGGGTCAGCACGGTCTTGATCGTACCGATGTCGATGCCAATCGTGACCCCGCCGGCGCCCTGCACGGCGCGATCCTTGCCAAAGTCGATCAGCCGTCCGCGATCCATCCCAACCAGCTTGGTCTTGCCGAGCTCACGTTTGAGCATGCGCAGCGTCGCGTCTTTGGATCGCCTCGGCGCTTTGCCGACTGCCTTCATGTCGGCGATGTGCAGGTCGATCAGCGCGCCGAAGGTCTGGGCCCGCAATGCGCGCGACGGGGCAGGGGTCTCGCCCCGGTCGGCTCGACCTTCGGCTTCATTGGCCCAGCGCCTGGCGTCTTCGCGCAGGATGAAGGTCTCGCTGGCGACCTTCCCCTTGCGCCGGATCTGGGCGCGCCAATGTCCGGATTTCAGTCTTTGGATCGAGGCCATGGCGTGTGCAAAACGGGTGCAGTGAGGCGGCGAAACGGGGCGAAAAACGTCGTAGAAGGGCGTAGAAACGCGTGTGCACGCACCCATCTAACTCATTGAGTCTACAAGAAAAGTGCAGAAAATTCAAGCGCATACGCTAAGTATTGCACCTATGATGGACTGGACCGACCGGCATTGCCGGGCGTTTCACCGTGTCCTGACCGGGCGGGCGCTGCTGTATACGGAGATGGTCACCACCGGGGCGGTGCTGCATGGCGACCGCGAGCGGCTGCTGGGCTTCGATCAGGTCGAGCATCCGGTGGCGCTGCAGCTGGGCGGGTCCGATCCCGCCGATCTGGCGGCCTCGGCGCGGATCGGCGAGGACCTCGGCTACGACGAGATCAACCTCAATGTCGGCTGCCCGTCCGACCGGGTGCAGAGCGGCCGCTTCGGCGCCTGCCTGATGCGCGAGCCGGAGCTGGTCGCCGAGGGCATGGCGGCGATGATCGCGGCGGTGAAGATTCCGGTGACGGTGAAGTGCCGCATCGGCGTCGACGACCAGGATCCGGAGGAGGCGCTGTTCACCCTCGTCGACCTGTCGGCGAAGGCCGGGGTCGGCCTGTTCGTCGTCCATGCGCGCAAGGCCTGGCTGAAAGGCCTGTCGCCCAAGGAAAACCGGGACATCCCGCCGCTCGACTATCCGCTGGTCTATCGGCTGAAGCGCGAGCGGCCCGACCTGACCATCGTCATCAACGGCGGGATCGCCTCGCTGGACGAGGCGGAGGCGCATCTGGAACATGTCGACGGGGTGATGCTCGGCCGCGCCGCCTATCACGAGCCCGGCCTGCTCGGCGAGGTCGACCGGCGGCTGTTCGGCGAGACCGGCGGCGACGTCGGCATGGCCGAGGCGGTTGACCGCTACCGGCCCTACATCGCCGGCCAGCTGGCGCGCGGCGTGCACCTGGCCGCGATCACGCGGCATATGCTGGGGCTGTTCCACGGCCTGCCCGGGGCGCGGGCCTGGCGGCGGACGCTGACGGTGGAAGGGAACAAGGCGGGGGCGGGGCTGGAGGTGGTCGACGCGGCGCTGGCCGCGGTGACCGAGGCGATCGAGCGGCGGCGGGACGTGGCGGCTTAAGCCCTGCGTCCTTCGAGACGCGGCTTCGCCGATCCTCAGGATGACTAGCTTTGTTGAGGGCCACATACCCAAGTCATGGGGAGGAGCACCCGCAGGGTGCGTCTCGAACCAAGCAAGGCCTTAAGGCTTCAGGATCAGCGCCGTCTGGGTCGCCTCGAACGACCGCAGGCGACCGAGATAGCTCATGCCTAGCAGCGAGGTGTCGAGGCCCTTCTCGATGACCAGGGCGTCGACGTTGTCGACGCGGGCGCCGGCGATGGAGACCGAGGCCAGCTTGACGCCGGCGGCCTTCACCCGGCCTTCGGCGGTGATCACGTCATAGACGTAGTCGAGGCTTGCGGGATCGAAGCCCAGGCGCCGCGCGTCCTCGGCGGTCAGGGCCACGGCGGTGGCGCCGGTGTCGACGAGGAAGCGCACGGCGCTGCCGTTGACGCTGGCCTCGGCCCAGTAATGGCCGTCGGCGGCCTTGCGCACCGAGGCGGCGGCCGCGGAAGGACCCTCGCTCTGGACAGCGGTCTGGGCGCGGAGCGCGGGCGCCGCGTCGACGCCGCCGAAATCGGCGACGGCCCGGGCCGTGCCCATGGCGCAGAGCGCGCCGATCGCGGCGATGGCCACGAACCTGATCATTGAGACACCCCGCCGTATTGGCTTTGCTTCAGGACGCTTCTCGCCCCGTTCTCGTCACCCTAGGGCGGCGGGGGTTTGCAACGCGTGAACGGGTGCAAGGGCTGGTTAAGGGTTGGCGCGGCGAGGCATCCCCGGCCCTTCCTCCATCGAGGAGGAAGGGAGAAGGATTACGCCAGCCCCAGCTTCTCCGGGCGGATACGGCCGCGCCGCGACGGCAGTTCGGTCATCAACCGCGTGCGCTCGTCCTCCGGCAGCCGCGCCCAGCCGGCGATTTCCATCAGCGTGCGGTAGCAGCCCAGGCACAGGCTGCTCTCGGCGTCGACGATACAGACCTTCACGCAGGGGGTGACGATCGCCTTCGGCGGCGAGGCGGGGCGAGGCGGCAGGCTCACGCGACCGCGCCCTCGGGAATGGCATAGGCGACCGTGGCCTTGGCGGCGGGGCGGTCGCGGCCCTCGGTCCAGATCAGAACGTCGCAGGTGGCGATGCGCCGGCCGAGCCGCAGCATCGTCGCCTCGGCCGTCAGCTCGCCGAACTTGCACGGCCGCAGGAAGTGGACGGTGAGGCTGGTGGTCACGGCCATGGCGACCTCGCCGATATGGGCCAGGACCAGGGCGTAGGCGGCGGTGTCGGCCAGACTCATCATCGTCGGGCCCGAGATCACGCCGCCGGGACGAAGGTTCCGGCTCGCCGTCGGCTGGATCACCAGCACCCGGCCGGGCGTCGCTTCGACGACCCGGGGCATGGTCGCCGGATCGCTCTCCGGGAAGGCGCGCAGCAGGAAGGCGGTGAGCGCCGGGGCGTCCAGGCGGAGCGGGGAGGGCGGCGCGGCCGGGGCTGACGTCATGGCGGCAGCATCGCCGCGCGGCCGCGCGGATTCAAGCGGCGCGCGGCGGTCATGGTTTCGTCATGATTTCGCCCGAAGCATTACAATCCTGTAAGATATGAACGCTCTGTAATTATTGATTATGTCGGGCATTTAATTTGTGAATACCGAAGAGTCGAAGCATTATTCCCTTGTATCCAACTAGGGAGATGGAGCGACCCAATGCGTATCATTACTGCCGCCGTGATCCTGGCCACTGCCGCCACGAGCACCACCGCTTTCGCCCAGGCCCGCCTGAGCGATGTCCAGTTCATCAAGGTCGCCCACTGCAGCGGGCTCGCCGGCGACGGCCGCTTCGACGCCGTCTTCGACGCCAACAAGAAGAACCGTGGCGTCCAGATCATGGACCGCGCCGACGACGCCAAGCGCGACGCCGCCCGCAAGGCCAAGCGCGCCGGCGACAGCGGCAAGATGGAAATCAACGCCGAGCTGTCCGGCATCTGCGCCAGCCTCGCCGGCTAGGGCCCGCGCCCCTTCACCTCCAAGTCGAGCACCTCACCTTGACGCCCCATCCCCGGATGGGGCGTTTCTTTTAGGGCGGTCGCCGCTAGGTTGTCGTGTCGGTTTGGAGGGCGGGCGTGATTTCATCGGTGATAGGGGCGGTCGCGGCCCTGGTTCTGGCCGCGTCGCCGGCCCCGGACTGGATAACCAATCCCGACTGGGCCGAGCTTCCGACCTCCGACCAGTTCGCGGACGCCTACCCGGAGCGCGCCAAGCGTGAGCGGGTCGAGGGCGGGGCCACGCTCCTCTGCCGCGTGCTCGACACCGGCCGCCTGACCGATTGCCGCGTCGTTTCCGAGGCCCCGACCGGCTACGAATTCGGCGAGGCGGCGCTGAAGATCGCGCCCGAGCTCCGCATGAAGCCCGTCGCCATCGACGGCAAGCCGGTGTCCGGCGGCCAGGTGCGCATCCCGCTGAAGTTCAAGATGCCGGAGCCGGAGGATGAGGCCGCCGACGTCCTCGAAGGCGCTATCCAGTGTTTCGGCGTGCTCGGCGCCGACTTCGACGCCGATCCGACCCGGCAACGGCTGATCCCGGCGCTCGACTTCCTCAGGGCGGCGGCGCTCAACCTCGCCCCCTATGCGAACGCCGATGCGGATACGGTGCGGGCCAGACTGGACGCCGCCCGTGCAAAGCCCCTCGCCGACGAGGATTTCCGCCGCGACTGCCGCGCCGACGTCGACAACCTGAGCCGCGCCGAGCCCTGATCGCTTTACGTTGACGCTCGCGTCATCTTTCCAAACAAATGTTCGGTCGCTATGGTCGGCGCGACGTCAAACGGCCCCTTCAGAGGCCGCGCCGGGAGCCTAAAATGAACCTCGAATTCTCCGCCGAAGACAATGCGTTCCGTGACGAGGTCCGGGCTTTCATCGCCGAGAACTACCCCGATCAGCTGCGCGGCAAGCAGGATGAGGGCGACGACCTGACCAAGGACGACTACCTGTCCTGGCACAAGGTCCTGGCCAAGAAGGGCTGGGTCGCGCCGTCGTGGCCGAAAGCCCTGGGCGGCACCGACTGGACCTCGACCCAGAAGTACATCTGGTCGGAAGAGCTGGCCCGCGCCGACGCGCTGCCGGTGCTGCCGTTCGGCGTCGTCATGGTCGCCCCGGTGATCTACACCTTCGGCACGCCCGAGCAGAAGGAGCGCTTCCTGCCGGCGATCTACAACGGCGAGGAATGGTGGTGCCAGGGCTACAGCGAGCCCGGCGCCGGCTCCGACCTAGCTTCCCTGAAGACCAAGGCCGAGCGCTTCACCGCCGACGACGGCAAGGAATACTACCTGGTCAACGGCCAGAAGACCTGGACCACCCTGGCCCAGCACGCCGACTGGGGCTTCTTCCTGGTCCGCACCGACATGAACGCCAAGATTCAGGAAGGCATCTCCTTCCTGCTGATCGACATGAAGACGCCGGGCATCGAGGTGCGCCGCATCACGACGCTGGAAGGCGGCCACGAGGTCAACGAGGTCTGGCTGGAGAACGTCAAGGTGCCGGTCGAGAACCGCGTCTACGAGGAGAACAAGGGCTGGACCTGCGCCAAGTTCCTGCTCGCCCACGAGCGTAGCGGCATCGCCGGCGTCGCCCGCTCCAAGCGCGGCGTCGAGAAGATCCGCGAGATGGCGACCACCGAACTGGGCGACGACGGCAAGCCGCTGATCCAGGACTTCGACTTCAAGCGCAAGGTCGCCGAGCTCGAGATCGACCTCACCGCCCTGGAGTTCACCGAACTGCGCACCCTGGCCGCCGAGAGCGCCGGCAAGGGACCCGGCCCGGAATCCTCGCTGCTCAAGATCAAGGGCACCGAGATCCAGCAGCGCCTGACCGAGCTGGCGCTGGAAGCCTCCGGCCACTACGCCGCGCCCTACCTGCGCGACATGGGCGACAACGCCAAGATCGGCCCCGACTCCGCGGTCGGCCGCGCCGGCGCCTACTTCAACACCCGCAAGACCTCGATCTACGGCGGGTCGAACGAGATCCAGCGCAACATCATCGCCAAGATGGTTCTGGGCCTTTAGGTTCGACGCCGACCACCGCCGCACAACGAAAAAACGCCTCGTCAGGGAAGCCCCATGGATTTCAACTTCACCGAAGAACAGTCGATGCTGCGCGACACCGTCGCCAGCTTCCTCCAGGACAAGTACGACTTCGACAAGCGTCGCAAGATGATCGGCACGGACGCCGGTCGTGATCCCGCCATCTGGGACGCGTTCGCCAACGAACTCGGCATCCTCGGCGCGCCGTTCTCGGAAGACCTCGGCGGCCTCGGCGGCGGCGCCATCGAGAACATGATCGTCATGGAAGAGTTCGGCAAAGCCCTGGTGGTCGAGCCCTACCTCGGCACCGTCGTCATCGGCGGCGGCTTCCTCAAGCACAGCGGCCACGCCGGCGCGGCCGATCTGATCGGCAGCATCATCGAGGGCAAGACCATCTTCGCCTTCGCCTACGCCGAGCCGCAGGCCCGCTACACCTGGCAGGACCTGAAGACGACGGCCAAGAAGGACGGCGCCGGCTGGGTGATCAACGGCCACAAGGCTGTGGTCATCGGCGCCCCCTGGGCCACCCACCTGATCGTCACCGCCCGCACCGGCGGCGGCCAGCGCGACGCCGACGGCGTCTCGGTGTTCATCGTCGAGAAGAACGCCAAGGGCGTCGTCACCCGCGACTACCCGACCGTCGACGGCCAGCGCGCCTCGGAAGTCTATTTCGAGAACGTCTCGGTCGGCGCCGACGCCCTGATCGGCGAAGAGGGCAAGAGCCTGCCGCTGGTCAACAAGGTCATCGACGAAGCCACCGCCGCGGCCTGCGCCGAAGCCGTCGGCGCCATGCGCCAGCTGCACACCGGCACCCTGGAGTACGCCAAGCAGCGCAAGCAGTTCGGCACCGCCATCGCCAACTTCCAGGTGCTGCAGCACCGCATGGTCGACATGTTCATGAACGTCGAGCAGTCGGTCTCCATGACCTACATGGCCACCATCAAGCTCGACGAGACCGACCACGAACGCGCCAAGGCGATCAGCGCCGCCAAGGTCCAGATCGGCAAGGCCTGCAAGTTCGTCGGCCAGAACGCCATCCAGATCCACGGCGGCATGGGCATGACCGACGAACTGGCCATCGGCCACTACTTCAAGCGCGCGACGATGATCGAGGGCCTGTTCGGCTCGGTCGATCACCACCTGCGCCGCTACGAGACCCTGTCGTTCGACAAGGCGGCGTAAGAGCCGCTACGGACAGGACTGACTGAGAGGGCGGGGGCCGCGAGGCCCCCGCCTTTTTCTTTGGGGGGCGGGGCGGGACGGCTATGCGCGAGGAGCGGACGTTGACGAGCGGTCGCAGACCGGACCTTCAAGGCACTGCGGCGGCGTCGGGAAAACCAGCCGCTATCACTGAGCGCGACCAGGCCACGACCCTCGTCGGCGAGCCCTCACGGCGCGCAAAGGGCACTCTCGGTCGCTGACTCGCGCGCCGCAGGGGTGATAGGATCGCCCTGCGTCCGTCGCTGTGTGCGGCGTTGACCGAGTGGATGCTGTGGGCACGTCGGAGGCCTGATGACTGAAGACGCTGCCAAAGCGGAGTTGAAAGTGCAGGGGCGACGCTTCTGGCTAACCGTGGGCGAGGTCGTGGCCGTCCTTGGACTTGGTTTGGCGGGCCTGAACTATTGGCAGAGCCATCGCGACCATCAGGAGGCCCTGCGCCAGGAAGCGGCGAAGGCTCAGGCGCAAAACCGCTCGGTCTTCCTCATGCGGGGACGCGCCGACAAGGGCGGCGAGCGGGTGATCTTGGAACCGACCGACGCTGGCCAGGTGGTGCAGACCCAGCGCTATCTCTTCCCTGCGCCCGTGCTCGACCACGGCAAGGAAATCGCCTCGGGCCGCCTCGAGATCGATAGGGTGTGGTTTGAGGATGGACTGGAGTCCGCGCTCAAGGCGGCGCGCAAGTCCGGTGCGGAGCTGCCCAAGGGCGAGGCCACCCTGCCAGTCGCCGTCATCACCACCTACGTGGAAAATGGCGAAACGCGCACTGATCAGTCCCTGTACCGGGTGGGCTATGTGGCGGAACCGGGGCTGTTCCGGACCGTGAAGCTGAAGCTTTTGGGCGCCACCATTCTCCGCCGCGGCGTCACGGGGGATATGCAGGCGGCCGTCGACGCCGCCTGGCGACGCGAGGCGCCCGTAGTCGACCAGCACGCGGCCAAGCCCGCACTCTAGCCTTACGCAAAAGGCCCTTGGTCAAACCTGTTTGGCCGTGTTGTCATCATGGCCAGTCAGCCACTTTCGACCGCCGCGATGAGTTCCTAGCGGAACGGTTTCCCCCCTACCTCACGCGCTCCTTCTCCCGCGGCGCCGCCGCCCTCTTCGGCTTCGCCTCGAACTTGGGCTTCGGCAGCAGGCGGAACCGGCTCTGGCACCAGGCGAAGTCGATGCCGATGTCGAGCAGGGCGTCGGACCGCCCGCAGGGGCAGGCGAAGTCCATGACCATCTGGACGCGGTAGGTCTCGCCGGCCTGCAGGGGCACGGGCTGGCCGGTCATGTGGTTCGGGGCGGCGTTGACGCAGAGCACCAGGTCGCCGGGGCCGACAGCGTCGCTCATGATCGTCTCTCCATCCGTCTCGTCGAAGTTTAGCCGATGCGGCGAGGCGTTGCACATCCTGCCGGACTCCGCTCACCTACGTCCGACCGACGCCGCCCGAAGGAGCCCCCGCCGATGCACGCCGTGGAAGCCTTCGAGCTGATCCTGATCCTGCTGGCGCTGATCATCGGCCTCAGCTGGCTGGCGCTGAAGCTGCGGCTGCCGCCGTCCACGGCGCTGCTGGTCGGCGGCGGGGCGCTGGCCTTCCTGCCCGGGCTGCCGGCGATCTCGCTGGATCCGGAGCTGGCGCTGGTGCTGTTCCTGCCGCCGCTGCTGATGGACGGGGCCTGGTCGACGGCGCTCGGGCGGTTCCGCAAGCATCTGCCCGGGATCCTGTCGCTGGCGGTGGGGGCGGTGGTGTTCACCACCCTGGTCATCGGGGTGGTCGCGCACTGGCTCGTGCCAGAGCTGCCGTGGGCGGCCTGTTTCGCGCTGGGGGCGATCGTCTCGCCGCCCGATGCGGTGTCGGCGCGGGCGGTGCTGAAGGGCGTGACCCTGCCGCGGCGGCTGACGGCGCTGCTCGAGGGCGAGAGCCTGCTCAACGACGCCACCGGCCTGATCCTGTTCCGGTTCGCGGTGGCGGCGACGCTGAGCGGGGTGTTCGACGCGGGCGAGGCGGTCGGCAATTTCGCGGTGGTGTTCGTCGGCGGCGTGATCGTCGGCCTGGCGGTCGCGGCCTGCTGGGTGCTGGCGGCCAAGAAGCTGCGCGACCGCACCCTGGTGGTGGTGGTGACCGCCATGCTCGGCTGGACCGCCTACCTGGCCGGGGAGGCGGTCCATGTCTCTGGCGTGATCGCCGTGGTCACCGCCGGGCTGGTGATGGGCTGGTACCAGCATGTGATCTTCAGCGCCGACACGCGGATGGTCGGCAACGCCTTCTCCCACATCATGGTGTTCGTGCTCGAGGCGATGGTCTTCATGCTGATAGGCTTCTCGCTGCGCGGCGTGATCGACCGGATGGGGGGGATCGAGGCCGTGCCGCCGTCGATGATCTGGACGGTGTTGGGCGTGGTGCTGGCGGTAATCGTCACGCGGTTCGTCTGGGTGTTCGGCTCCGACGGCGTGATCGCGGCGCTGCGCGGGGCGGGGCTGAAGCGGCTCAACCCGCTCGGCTGGCGGCAGGCGACGGTGCTCGGCTGGGCCGGGATGCGCGGGGTGGTGACGCTGGCGGTGCCGCTGACCCTGCCGCTCGAGATGCCGGGCCGCGACCTGATGCTGGTCTGCGCCTTCGCGGTGATCTTCGCGACGGTGGTGGTGCAGGGCTCGAGCCTCGGCTGGCTGATCCGCAAGGTGGCGCCGGTCGACAGCGACCCGCCGGCCAAGGTGGCGATGCCGGGGGCCGAGGCGTCCATGGCCCGCGCGCGGCTCGCCCGGATCGAGGCGCTCGCCCACGCGCCGGACGGGACCGTGATCCACCCGATGCTGCTGGAGGAGTCCCGCAAGCGGCTAGGCTACATGGAGCGCTACGCGGAGAACGCCGACGCCGCGATGGACGTGCTGCGGCCGCACTTCGATGTGCTGCTCGAAGCGATCGCCGCCAGCCGCGCGGAGCTGATCCGCATGCACCGCGCCGGGCTGATCGAGGACGAGGTCCTGCACGAGCTGGAGCGCGACCTCGACGTCGAGGAGATGGGGATCACGTTCCAGCGCGGGGACTAGGGGGCGTCCATATCGTCGCCGCCCGCGATGCCGCGAGGCGGCGCTTGCGCCTGCCAATCCTGCAGGCTGGCGCGCCCCCTCATCCGACCTGCTTCGCAGGCCTCCTTCTCCCGCGAGGGGCGAGGGCGTTCGATTGTGGGTGTTCATAACCCACTGACATCACTCACTATCCGTCCACGGATTTAATCCGGGTCCGGATAATCCTGTTGCGTCACCGGACGAGCGTCCGGCAGGCTGATCCGCGACGCACAGACGACCACGAGGGCATCCGACGACCACCCTGAAGGCCGCCGCGTCTCTTTGGCTCACGGCTAGGAGATGCCGCCATGAACGTAAGCAAGATGGACCACGCCATGCTGTCCTTTGGACTGATGGGCAATCTGTCGGTCCCGAGGCCCAGGCCGGCGATCCGGCGGCCGGGGCTGTTCGCCGTCCTGCTGAAGCGCCTCGCGGCGCGCTGAGGCCTTCTCGCCGGCCCCGTCCCGCGCTACGCCGGGCGGGGAGGCGCGTCATGCTCGAGGATCCGGAAGACCGCGACCGGCGGCGGCGCCAGATGGAGGCCGCCCAGGGGGTGTACCTCGTCCCGGCCTACCGCGGGCACTGGGTCGGGGCGATGCTGTTCGCCGCGACGCTGGTCGGGCTGACCATGCTCGGCAGCTGCCTGCCGGCCGCGCGGGCGGTGCTCGCCGGCGATGTGGCCGGGCGGACGGCGACGACCTTCCTGACCCTCTATGCGGCGATGGCCGTCGGGCCGATCGCCGGCTGGGTCCTGTGGGGCCTGCGCCGGCGCTGGGCGGCGCTGGCCGTGGTGGCGATCTTCGCCGCCTGCGTGGTCTGGCTCAGTCCCGCGGCGAGCCTCTAGCTCAGCCGCCGAGCGCCTCGCGCTTTTCCTCGAGCGCCAGCCATTCCTCCTCGGCCGCCGACAGGTCGGCGCGGGCCTTCTCGCCGGCCTTCATGAAGCGGTCGAAGGCGGCAGGGTCGCGGCCGTAGAGGCCGGGGTCGGCGAGGCTGGCGTCGAGCTTGGCGATCTCGCCCGGCAGCTTGTGGATCAGGGCGTCGAGCTCTTCCAGCCGGCGCTGGTCCTTGTAGGTGAGCTTGCCGCCGGCCTTCTTCGGCGCCGTCGCGGGGGCCTGGACGGCCTTGGCCCCGCCCGGGTTGCGGTCCTCGAAGAAGCCGGGGTTCTGGTTCATGAAGTCGGTCCAGCCGCCCGGGGTCTCGGCGACGCCGCCGCGGCCGTCGAGGGCGATGGTCGAGGTCGCCAGCCGGTCGATGAAGTCGCGGTCGTGGCTGACCA
>JAZJXN010000147.1:0-5170 GCA_040390885.1 Pseudomonadota bacterium
CCTCGCCGCGATCGAGACCCGCGTCGCCGAAGTCGAGAAGGCCGAACCCGCCAGTCTGGTCGAGGCCGTCGCCTCCCGGGTGGCCGAACGTCTGGAGCAGGCCGAGGCCCGCACCACCGAGGCCCTGCGTGATCTCGGCGCCTCGTTCGTCGTCCTCGACCGCCGTCTAAAGACGGTCGAAAGCGGCGGCGGAGCGCATCAGCGGCTCGAGGCCCTGGCCCAGGACCTCACCCGCCGCATGGAAGCGACGCGCGCCGAACTGGCCCAGAAGCTGGCCGCCTCGGCGGAAGGGCGCTTCGACCGCATGGACCGCAAGCTGTCGGAGATGGCCTCGCACATCGGCGCGGCGGAGACCCGTTCGGCCGAGGCGATCGAGCGCATGGGCCGGGAGATGGTCAGCATGACCGACACTCTCAGCCGCCGCGTCCAGGTCGCCGAGAACCGCAGCGCCGACGCCGTCGAGCACATCGGTGGCGAAGTCGCCCGCATCGCTTCGGCCGTCGAACAGAAGCTCGGCCGGGCCGACACGGTCCAGGCCCAGGCGCTGGAGAAGCTCGGCGGCGAGATCGCCCGCATCACCGAGCGGCTGGCCGAGCGCATCGCCAACTCCGAGCGCCGCGGCGCCCTGGCCATTGACGAAGTCGGCGAGCAGGTGGCCCGCGTCACCGAGCGCATCAACCAGCGCCAGGAACGTACCGCCACCGATCTGGCAGAACGCATCCGCCAGAGCGAGGAGCGCACCGCGCGCCTGCTCGACGAGGCGCGCGAGAAGATCGACGCCAGCCTCAACAACGTTCATCGCAAATCTTCAGAACCCGTCGTCGCGCCGGTGATGTCGAGCGCGCGGGTGCCGCCGACGTCCGACCCCTTCGCCGACCCGTTCGCCGCCGAACCCTTCCCCGCGCCCGGACAGGCGCTGCCGGAAGAGGTTTATGCGCCCCAGGTCTACGCGACCCAGGCCTTCGCGAAGCTCCCCTCGGAGCCCGAGCCGGGCGAGCCTGCGCCGTTCCCCGGCGAAGAGCGCGGTCCGCCGGCGTTCTCGGCCGAGGATTTCGACGCCGTCGACAGCTTCACCGACGCTGAAACCGACACCGACCAGGACCCAGACACGGTCACAGAGACCGACATCGACACCGGCAGCGACGCCGAGATTGAGGAAACGCCGGACGTTCCCGACGTGGCCGAGATGCCTGCCGCGCCGGTGATCATGCCGCTCGACATCGACGACGCCCCGCGTCCGCGCTCGACCCGCGAAGTGATCGAGCAGGCGCGGCTGGCCGCCCGCACCGCGGCCCAGCCCGACAAGGCGCCGTCCGCCGAAAAGCGCAGCCTGTTCCGCGCTCGCGAGAAGAAACCCAAGCAACGTCGCGCCGGCTCGGCGCTGCAGAGCGCCTTCATCGTCGCCGGCGGCGCCGCGGCGCTGGCCGTCGGCGCCTCGGGCCTGGTGATGATCAACAGCGGCGGCGACAAGCCGGCCAGCGATCGCATCGCCGAGATGCTGCAGATCAACGCCCAGGATGCTCGCGGCGAGATCAAGCGCAACGAGGCCGACACCACGCCGGACTTCGGCGGCCGGACCCCGCGCGTGGCGATGGCGATCGCGCCGGGCGTCGGGCCCGATGGCGCCGCGACGACGACCGCGCCGCTGGCCGGGGCTCCGCTCGCCGCCGCGACGAGCGCGACGCCGCCTGTGGAAAGCGGCGCCAGCCTCTACGCCGAAGGCGTCCGCCGCATCGAGGCCAAGGACTCGACCGGCATCGAGACCCTGCGTCGCGCCGCAAACCTCGGCTACGCACCGGCCCAGTTCTATCTCGCCAAGCTCTACGAGGCGGGCGAGGGCGGTCTGCGCAAGGACGCAGGCGAGGCCCGTCGCTGGACCGAACGGGCCGCCGCCGGCGGTGACCGCAAGGCCATGCACAACCTCGGCCTCTACTATTTCGAGGGCGTTGGCGGCGGCAAGAACACGACCACGGCCGCGCAATGGTTCCGCAAGGCGGCCGACCTCGGTCTGCCCGACAGCCAGTACAACCTCGGTCGTCTCTACGAGGAAGGCTACGGCGTCAGCCAGAACGGCGCAGAAGCCTACAAGTGGTATCTGATCGCCGCCAAGGCCGGCGACGGCGAGGCCCGGTCCAGCGCCGAGCGCGTCAAGAAGGATCTCTCGCCGGAAGCCCGCGCGGCCGCCGAACGGTCGGCCGGGGGCTATCGCGCCTCGACGCCCAACGCCTCGACCCGGGCCCCGGCCCTGGCCCAGGCGGGCGGATCGGCCACCGGCGTCGTTGCGGCCCAGCGCGCGCTGTCGATGCTCGGCTACTATCGCGGACCGCAGGACGGCGCCTCGTCGCAGGCGCTGAAGGGCGCCATCGCGGCGTTCCAGCGCGACAAGCGCCTGCCCTCGACCGGAAACCTTGACGCCGAGACGCTCTCGCAGCTTTCGCCCTACGCGCGGTAGCTTCCCGGCTGGGGACTAGCGGAGAGACGGTTGGACCTCTATCTCCCCATCGCCGAAGTCTCGGTCAATGCGCCGTTGCTGATCGCGCTGGGGGCGCTGGTCGGCTTCATCTCGGGCCTGTTCGGCATCGGCGGCGGCTTCCTGATGACCCCGGTGCTGGTGTTCCTGGGCATTCCCCCGGTCGTGGCGGTGGCCAGCGAAGCCAACCATGTCGCCGCGTCGTCGGTCTCCAGCGTCATCGCCTACAGCCGCAAGCGCGTCGTCGACTTCCGCATGGGCGGGGTGCTGGCCGGAGGCGGGGTGGTCGGGGCCTTCATCGGTGTCGAGGTGTTCCGCATCCTGCGCCTGCTCGGCCAGGCCGACCTGGTGGTGTCGGTCAGCTACCTGCTGTTCCTGGGCGTGATCGGAGCGCTGATGCTGTGGGAGTCGCTCGGGTCGATCCTGCGACGGCGGCGCGGCGACGTGGCCCGACCGAGGCGCGACCGTAGGCCGATGCTGCTCTATGCCCTGCCGCTGAAGATGCGGTTTCCGCGGTCGCGGCTCTACATCAGCGTCATTCCGCCGATCATCCTCGGGATCTTCGTCGGCATCCTCTCGGCGATCATGGGCGTCGGCGGCGGCTTCATCCTTGTGCCGGCCATGGTCTACCTGCTGCGGATGCCGGCGGGGGTTGTGGTCGGCACCAGCCTGTTCCAGATCGTCATCACCACCTCCCTGACCAGCGTGCTGCAGGCCGGACGCAATCAGACCGTCGATGTGGTGCTGGCCACCCTGCTGCTGGTCGGCGGCGTCATCGGCGCCCAGCTTGGGGCCAAGGCCTCGGCCCGCTTCCGCGCCGAGGAGCTGCGGGCGCTGCTGGCGCTGATCGTGCTGCTGGTCGGTCTCCGTATGGGGCTGGGCCTGTTCATCCGGCCGGACGACCCCTTCATCCTGATGTCGGGGGCGGGCTGATGGCTGTCGCCCTACCGCCCGCCGCGCCGCCGCCCGCCGTGGCCGGGGTGTTGACCGAGACGGACGTCAAGGTCAGCTCCGGCTTCCGCGGCGCCCGGATTTCCGTCTACGGCGCCGTGTTCGACCCGGTGGACCGGCCCGGCGATGTCGTCGTCGTCGTCCGTGGGCCTGACCAGCCGGTGCGGATCGCGCGCAAGATCCGGGTGGCGGGGATCTGGCTGAATAGCCGGCCGGTGGTTTTCCAGGGCGCGCCGGGGTTCTACCGCGCCGCCTCGACCCAGCCGCTGACCGACATCGCCCGCTTCGGGGTGCTGCGCCGCCTCGGCCTGGGCTTGGACCACCTCGCCATCGCGGCGCCGGCCGAGCGGCGGATCGAGACCCGCTACGGCATCCGCGACATGGTCGTCAGCAGTCTCGGCGCCGACTATCACGAATGGCGCGGGGCGGTGATCCGGCTCAAGCAGGGCGCGGGCCTCTACAGCGCTGACGCCGACGGCGTGCGGTTCGTCGACAGGGGCCTGTTCCATGCCGAGTTCGCCCTGCCGGCCGACGCGCCGACCGGCGTCTACCGCGCTCGCATCATCCTGTTCCAGGGCGGGCAGCCGGTCTCGATCCGCGACCGCGCCCTGACCGTCGAGAAGGTCGGGCTCGAGCGCGCGCTTTACCTGTTCGCGCATCAACGCCCTTGGCTCTATGGTCTGGCGTCGGCGGCGATCGCATTGCTCGCCGGCTGGGCCGCCGCGCGGGCGTTTCGACGGAGCTAGTGGGCATGGGGCAGGCCAGGGCGCGCGCGCCGGCGGCGGCATGGACGAGCGGCATCGCCAGTCTGGTGCCGTTCTATGTGACCGCGGGACTGTACTGCTACGGCCCGCTCGATGTGAGGCCGCAGGCGCTGCTGGCCCTCATCGGCTGGTCGACGGCCACGCTCAGCTACCTGGGCGGCGTGCATGCCGGCCTGGAGATCGACGCCCATGTTCGCCCGCGAAGCTGGACCGTCGCCCTGACGATCCTGACCCCGCTCGCGGCGTTCGGACTGCTGATGGCGGCGATGCTCGGTCACCTGCAGCCGGCGGCGCAGGTTTCCGGCTTCCTGACCGCCTTCCTGCTGATGTGGGTCTGGGACCAGCGCACCATCGACGGTCCCGCCTGGCGGCCGCGCTACCGCACCGTGATCACCGCCGGCGCCGCGGTCGCCCTGGCCTTCGCGCTCGAGCAGGCCCTGAGCATGTAGGTCCCGGCTCTCCGCTTGCGTACGGCCGGAATGACAATCGAAACTAATCCTCGACCAGCGACTTCCAGCCGATCGGATGCACTTTCGAGGTCCCCAGGGCCGCCGCCAGCGGACGCGTGGAAAACAGGCCGGCGAAGGCGACGTCCCTGACGTTCAGCCCGCCCGCATAGGCGCCGAAGGCCGGCAGCACGACCCGCGACCCGTCGGTGACAAAGCAGCGTCGCCGCACGCTCCCGCCCCGGCCCGCGACCCTGGCGGCTGGATGCAGGTGGCCCGCCGCCTCGCCCGGCTGGGCGCCGGTCTGGGGCTCGTGACGCAGGACCAGCGTTCCCAGCGTCATCTCGTCGATGATCTCGCCGGGCAGGGTCCTTGGACCATCGGCGTCGTGGTTGCCGACCACCCAGATGAGCGTCCGCCCGCGCGCCAGGGCCGACAGGCGCTCGGCGTCGTCGCCAGCCAGCCGCTCCTCGGCGCGGCCGTCGTGGAAGCTGTCGCCCAGGAAGATCAGCAGGTCCGGCTGCACCGCGGCGACCTCG
>JAZJXN010000147.1:5180-11156 GCA_040390885.1 Pseudomonadota bacterium
TCGAGTCGGCTCAAGGTCTCGCGGGTATCGTACGGCGGCAGCAGCTGGCCGCGCGACGCATAGGCCGAGCCCTTCTCGAAGTGCAGGTCAGCGACCATCAGGGCGTTGTGGGTCGTCGCGTACATCGCGCCGGAGCAGCGGAGGACTACGTCGGCGCCGTTCACGGCCATGGCCACGCCGCCGCAGGGGCTGGCGGTGAAATCCCACCGTTCGGTCCGCATGGCCGTTACGCTACTCAAGACATCGCCTCCGCGATCAAATCCTCGGCCGCCTCGGCCAGCATCATGTCGGCCGCCCCGCCCGGGGCGCGTTCGCGGCCGATCTCCATGAACATGGGGACGGCGAACGGCGAAAGATGCTCCAGCGCCGCATGCCGGATTTTCCCCTTCGCCCGCTCCAGCAGCCGCCCGACCCTGGCCACGTCGATCAGCATCGTCGCCGCGTCGGCGCGCGCGCAGCGCAACAGCAGATGGTCGGGCTGGTGCTTGCGCAGAACGTCGTAGATCAGGTCGGTCGAGAAGGTCACCTGCCGCCCCGACTTTTCCGCGCCCGGCATGCGTCGCTCGATCAGGCCGGAGATCAGCGCGCAGCCCTTGAACGAGCGCTTCATCATGAAGCTCTCGTCCATCCAGGCCTCGAGATCGTCGCCGAGCATGTCCTCGGCGAACAGCTCGCCGAGGTCGAGGTGGTCCATGGGCTTCAGCGCCCAGATCGCCATCGCGTAGTCGTTGCAGACGAAGCCGAGCGGCCCGATGCCGAGCCGGTCGAGCCGCCGGGTCAGCAGCATCGCCAGGGTCGTGTGCGCATGCCGGCCGTCGAACGGATACACGACCATGAAGTGGCGCTTCCCGTGCGGGAAGGTCTCCAGCAGCATCTCGTCGGGCGCGGGGATCACCGAGCGGTCGCGCTGGGCCTCCAGCCATTCGCGGACGTCGGCCGGCAGCACCTGCCAGGCGCTCTCGTCCGACATCATCCGTCGCACCTTGCCGGCCAGGAAGGTCGAGATGGCGAACTTGCTGCCGCCCCAGCTCGGCATCTTGGGGTCCTTGCCGGGCGCGGGGCTGACCAGAACGTCGACGCCGGTCACCGCCACCAGCCGCCAGATCTGGCCCGCGAAGATGAAGGTGTCGCCCGGGTCGAGCACCTCGAGGTAGCCCTCCTCGACCTCGCCGATCTTCCGCCCGCCCTTGTTGCCGCGCATGGCGATGCGAACGTTCAGCGTCGCCGGCGAGACGATGGCCCCGACATTCATCCGGTGCCTGCGCACGGTGTCGGCGTTGCGCGCGGTCCACAGGCCGTCGGCGTTCCTGACGATTCGCCGGAAGCGGTCGTAGGTCTTGAGGGCGTAGCCGCCGGTCGAGACGAAATCGACGACGGTCTCGTAGTCTTCCCAGTCCAGGTTCCGGTAAGGCCCGGCGGTGCGGACCTCGTCGTAGAGGGCGACCAGATCGAACGGCTCCGAACAGGCGCAGCCCATGATGTGCTGGGCGAGCACGTCGAGCGCGCCGGTGCGCGGCTGCTCGGTGTCGAGCGCGTTCTCGGCGATCGCCTCGATGGCGGCCTGGCACTCCAGCATCTCGAAGCGGTTGGCCGGCACGAACAGCGCCTTCGAGGGCTCATCCAGCCGATGGTTGGCGCGGCCGATGCGCTGGACCATCCGCGCGGCGCCCTTGGGCGCGGCCAGCTGGATGACCAGGTCGACGTCGCCCCAGTCGATCCCGAGGTCGAGCGTCGAGGTGCAGACCACGGCCTTCAGCTCGCCGCGCGCCATCGCCGCCTCGACCCGGCGCCGCTGTTCGGCGGCCAGGCTGCCATGGTGCAGGGCGATGGGGATTGAGTCCTCGTTCAGCTCCCACAGCTTCTGGAAGGCGAACTCGGCCTGGAACCGCGTGTTGACGAAGATCAGCGTCGTGCGGTGGCGCTTGATGATCTCGTAGACCTCGGCCATCGCGTGCTCGGCGGTGTGGCCGGCCCAGGGCACGCGGCCCTCGGAGATCAGGGTGTCGACGAGCGGGGCGGGGCCCGGCGGGCCTCGGACAAGGTCGACCCCGTTGTCATCCCGGCCGCTGCGTAGCGATGAGCCGGGACCCGGTTTCACGGGCGTCGGTCCCTGGGCCTCGGGCAGCGGCTGCGCCGCTTCCGGGATGACGAGCGTGGGAGACATCCACTCCCGGATCAAATCCGGGTCATCCACCGTCGCCGACAGCCCGACCCGGCGCATGTTCGGCGCGAGTTTCTGAAGCCGCGCCAGGTCCAGCGCCAGAAGGTCGCCACGCTTGGTCGGCCACAGGGTGTGGATCTCGTCGACGATCACGCAGCGCAGGTCCTCGAACAGCCCGCGCGCGCCTTCCCAGGCGCAGAGCAGCGCCAACTGCTCGGGCGTGGTCAGCAGCATGTCCGGTGGGCGGATCTTCTGGCGCTGCTTGCGGCTGACGCCGGTATCGCCGGTGCGGCTCTCGGCGACGATGTCGAGGCCCATCTCGGTGATCGGCGCCAGCAGGTTGCGCTCGACGTCCACAGCCAGCGCCTTCAGCGGCGAGATGTAGAGGGTGTGGATGCCGCGCGGACCGTTGGCCGGCGGCCGCTCGGCGAGCTCGATCAGGCTCGGCAGGAAGCCGGCCAGCGTCTTGCCGCCGCCGGTCGGCGCGATCAGCAGGGCGTGGCGGCCCTCGCGCGCCTTGGCGACCATGTCGAGCTGATGCTGGCGCGCGCCCCAGCCGCGCGAGGCGAACCAGTCGGCGAAGCGCGGCGGCAGCAGGGCGGGGAGGGTGGCGCCGTCCATGCTCAGCCGCTTACCGCCCCGGCCAGCAGGTTGATGCCGACGGCGAGGATGGCGGTGTTGTAGACATAGGCCGACAACCCGTGAGCGGTGACCAGGTTGCGCAGCGGGGTGCTGCCGATGGTGTTGTCCGAGACCTGGAAGGTCGCGCCGACCGTGAAGGCGACATAGACGAAGTCGAGGTAGCTGGTCGGCGGATCGCCCGGGAAGCCGATGCCGGCCTCCTTGCGCCGCGCCGTCAGCGCGAAGTGCCGATGCGCGTAGTGCGGCACGAACACCGAATGCATCAGCGCCCAGCCGAGGGCCAGGGTGATCGCGACGAGGATGGCGACGAAGGTCCGGTCGCCCTGGTCCGGCGCAAGCAGGGCCGCGACGATGCCGCCGAGGCTGGCGAGGATCACGGCCAGCTCGATGATCAGGATGGCGCCGGCCTTTTCGTCCTGTCGACCGGCGCGGTCGCGGATGTCCTTTTCACTGGCGGTCAGGATCAGGATCCAGAGCAGGATCAGATAGGTCAGCGCCGCGACGTCCCAGCCAATCAGGATGCAGTGCCTGGAAATAGCGGGGACCCAGCCCGCCGCCAGCCAGGCCGCAATGCCTGCGATCACGGCGACGAGCGGCCGCCAGTGGCCGGCCAGCAGGGTCGTCTTGGCGGAAGGCGAGGGGCTCATCCCGGGCAAACCAGCACTCCGGCCGGCTCGCGTCAATGTTCCCGTTCCGTTTCCAGGCGAACCCGGCTAGGAATCGGCTGTGACCGACCTTCCCGCCGTCCTCGATCTCGCCCCCGCCCTCGTCGTCCTGCCAGGCGCGAAGTCGGCCGTGGCCGACGCCCAGGGCGCTCGGGAGCTGCGGCCGCCGTACGCTCGCGAGCTGCTCCAGGAAGCGCCGGTCCTGGTCGCCCATGCGACGATGACGGCGCGGCGGCTGGGGCTGAACGCGCCGGGCCGGTCGCGCCGGATCTTTGATGCGTTGGAGCTCTACGCCTTTGTCCGGCCCGCGAAGTTCGCGGCGCCGTCCGCGGCCGGCCTGGCGCTGGCGCTGGGGTTGCCGGAACCCAAGGGCGTCCAGGCCCAGGCCCAGACCCTGCGCGACGCCTGCCGGCGTCTGCTGGACGAGGTGGCCGCCAATCCCTGGCCGTCGCGAGAAGAGGCGCTGGCCTTGGCCGAGACGCTGGAGCGCGTCGGCTGGGCCTGGGGGCCGGCGATCATCGGCGCCCTGCGCTCGGGACCGATCCGCCACGCCCATCGCGGTTCCGGCCTCGAAATCTGGAGCCGCATTCCCGAGTGGGAGGACCAGGCGCCGCCCGGCGAACCGGGCAGCAAGCCGGTCGATCCCGAGGCTGCCGGCCGCCGCCTCGACGAGCTGCTGCAGAAGGCCGGCCTCGACGAGGCCCGCGCCTCCCAGAAGGTGTTCGCCGCCGAGACCAGCTGGGCCTTCCAGCCGCGCGACCGCGAGGGCGAACCGCGGATGATGCTGGCCGAGGCCGGGACCGGCGTCGGCAAGACCATGGGCTACCTCGCTCCCGCCTCGCTGTGGGCCGAGGCCAACGGACCGGCGGTCTGGGTCTCGACCTACACCCGTGCCCTGCAGCGCCAGATCGAGCGTGAGAGCGCCGGCATCTTTCCCGACCCGGCCGAGCGCGCGCGCAAGGTCGTCGTGCGAAAAGGCCGCGAGAACTATCTGTGTCTGTTGAACTTTCAGGAGCTGGTTAATGCAGCCCAGCTCGGCAACGGTGACCTGATCGGGCTCGGGCTGTCGGCCCGCTGGGCCCGCGCCACCCGTGACGGCGACATGACCGGCGGCGACTTCCCGGCCTGGCTGCCGAACCTGTTCGCGGTTCCGCCGGTGGCCCAGGCCAGCGCCGCCAACCTCGTCGATCGGCGCGGCGAGTGCGTCCACGCCGGCTGCGTCCACTACCGCGCCTGCTTCATCGAGAAGGCCGTGCGCGGCTCCAAGCGCGCCGACATCGTCATCGCCAACCACGCCCTGGTGATGACCCAGGCCGCCTTCGACGGCGCCCGCACGGCCCGGGGTTTGAAGGGCGACAACGAGACCACCACCCTGCGCCGCATCGTCTTCGACGAGGGCCACCACCTGTTCGACGCCGCCGACAGCGCCTTCTCGGCCGCCCTGTCGGGCGCCGAGTCGGCGGAGATGCGCCGCTGGATCCGCGGGCCCGAGGGGCGCGGCCGTCGGGGCCGGGGCCTGGAGCAGCGGCTGGTCGAGATCGTCGGCGACCATGAGGAGGCCCGGCTGGCGCTGCAGGACGCCGTCCATGCTGCCGCCGCCCTGCCGGGCGAGGGCTGGTCAGGCCGCATCGCCCCGCCCGACGGCGGGGTCAATCCGCTCGGGCCCATCGAGGCCTTCCTCGTCGCGGTCATCGAGCAGTTGCGCGCGCGCGCCAGTCAGGGCGACCAGGGCATGGAGGCCGCCGCCCGCCCGGCCACCGACCTGGTCCGCGAGACCGCCGCCGGGGCCGCCGCCGCCCTGGCCCGGATCGAGGCGCCGCTGCTGGCCCTGGCCCGGCACCTGGAAGACTTGCTCGACCAGGAGACCGACGAGCTGCCGACCTCTGATCGCGCCAGAATTGAAGGCGCGTTGAGGGGGCTAGACCGGCGCGCGCGCATGACGCTGCCCGGTTGGCGCTCGATGCTGAAAGCGATCGAGGAAGACGCCGAGGACGACCCCGATTTCGTCGACTGGTTCGACGCCACCTTCCTCTATGGCCGGGTGGTCGACGCGGCCTGCCGGCGCCACTGGGTGGACCCTACCGAGCCCCTGACCGCCGCCGTCATCGCCCCGGCCCACGGTATTCTCGTCACCAGCGCCACCCTGGCTGACAGCACGCTCGACGATCCGTTCGCCCTGGCCGAGATGCGGACCGGCGCCGCGCGCCTGCCGGACCGGCCCCAGACTCTGCGGCTGGTCTCGCCGTTCGACTACGCCGCCAACACCCGCGCCTTCGTCGTCACCGACGTGGGCAAGGACGATCCGCGCCAGGTCTCCGCGGCCATGCGCGAGCTGTTCCTCGCCGCCGGAGGCGGGGGACTCGGCCTGTTCACCGCGATCCGCCGGCTCAAGGCCGTGCACGAGCGCATCGCCGCGCCGCTCGCCGAGAAGGGCCTGGCCCTCTACGCCCAGCATGTCGATCCGCTCGAGGTCGGGGCCCTGGTCGACATCTTCCGGGCCGAGGAGGA
>JAZJXN010000147.1:11166-15567 GCA_040390885.1 Pseudomonadota bacterium
TGCCTCCTCGGCACAGATGCGGTGCGGGATGGCGTCGACGTGCCGGGCCGCAGCCTGCGGCTGCTGGTCTTCGACCGCATGCCGTGGCCGCGCCCGGACATCCTGCACAAGGCCCGCCGCACCCGCTTCGGCGGCAAGAACTACGACGACTCCATCGCCAGAGCCCGCCTGGCCCAGGCCTTTGGCCGCCTGATCCGCCGCGCCGACGACAAGGGCGTGTTCGTGATGCTCGACGCGGCGGCCCCGACCCGTCTGTTCAGCAGCCTGCCAGAGGGGGTGGAACTGCAGCGCGTGGGCCTGGTCGAGGCGATCGAGGCGACCGCTGAGTTCCTGAAGACGTCCGGCTAAGCGACGGCGGATGACGACAATCTGGAGGCGTGCACGACTCGAAGGCAGACGCTCATGGGCGTCTTGCTGAGCATCGCCCTGTCAGTGGGCGGCGCGGGTCTGGGTCGTCCTTCGGCTTGGGTGCAAGACCGCCAAGAGGCCCCCGAACTGACTCACCCCCGTCTTATTCCTGCAACGTCCGGGGCGTAGACCCTCGCTCAGGGAAGCAGGGGCCGATGTCAGTTACGGAGTTTATCTCATGAGCCTGCCTTCGCCCCGCCCGGACCTTCCTGTCGACGACAACGCCGCCCCGTCCGAAGCCGTCTGCGCCCGGGCCGAAGTCCAGCGCGTGCGCTGGCTCACCGGTCTGACCCAGCGCGCCTTCGCCGAGATGTTCGCCATCGATCCCGACGCCCTGCGCGATGTCGAGGCCGGACGCACGCGGCCCGACTCAAGCCTGCGCGCCTGGCTGAAGACCATCGCCCGCGATCCGCGCGCCGCCCGTCTGGCGGTCGCGGCGCTCTAGCCTACTCCCTGAACCAGGCCATCTGGACGCCGGTCGCCAGCAGCGTCCCGTCGGCGGTCCACAGGCTGATGTCCTGGTCGGCGAAGTTGTCGTGGAAGATTTTCGCGTCGGCGACGCCGAGGACCGGCGCCGACCCGTTCGCCGCCAGCGCCGCCGCCCCGGCGTGGAAATAGGTGGTCAGGGTCACCGTCCCCATCGGGGTCGGCCGGCCGCGGACCTGAATGATGCGGACGACGAAGGCGTCGCTCAGGGCGGCCAGCGACAGAAAGTCGAGCGGTCGCTCCGGCTGGTCCTGCAGCCAGATCAGCGATCGCGGACTGCGTGGCGTCTCCGGCGCCGGCTCGTCGATGCGCGGCGGACCCTCGACATAGCGGAAGCTGTAGCGCTCCAGCCAGGCGAGCCGCCCGCCGGTATCGAGCCGCGCGACCCCGGCCGCCGGCGGCGCGTCCGGCATCACGCCGGGCCTGTGCGTCCAGGTCTCGCCGCGACGGGCGCAGACCACCGAGGCGGTCGAGACCGTCTTGCCGTTCTGGGTCATGTCGACGGCCCAGTGCTGGACCGTCTTGCCCGCGCGCTTCTCCGTCCAGCTGACCTCGAAGGCGCCCTCCGCGATCGGGGCGCAGAAGTTGACGGTCAGGGCGATCGGATCGCCGATCCGCGCCGGATCCTCGAGCACGGCCCGCAACAGCGTCGCCGCGGTGATCCCGCCGAACGGGCCTGCCATGTTCCAGTAGTGCGGGGTGGTGCGGCCGGTCGCGCGGCGCTCCCCGGCGGCCGTGAGGGCGGTGGCGTCGTCGAGCGGATGGAGGGTGGTCAACAGGGCTCTCCGAAAGGGCTTTCGGCGACTTCAGATCACCGTCGCGATCCATTCCACTACCCGAGACGTAACGACAGGCAAGATAAGTTTCTAATCAGGACGCTCTGCCCGCGCGTCCAGGTCGGTCGTTGTTGCGTAACTGTCGTCATGAAACGCTACCGACGGACAACGGCGACGCGTGACGCTGGAGGGCTGCAGCGATGATCCGAACGGCGGCTCTGGCGGCGGTATTCGCGCTCTTGACCGGCGTGGCCCAGGCCGGGCCATTGCCCACTGACGCCGACAAGACGCTGCGCGCCGGCCTGCCGTGGATCACCGTCGGCCTCGATGGGGACGCAGCGCTGATTCACGCCGCCATCGACATCCCCGCGCCCGCCGAGCGGATCTGGAAGGCGATGACCGACTGCCGCTACGCCGCGAAACTCGTCGCCAACGTGACCCGCTGTCGGATTCTGTCGCAGGGTCCCGGCTGGGACGTGCGTGAGCATGTCACAAGCGGCAACATGATCGTGCCGACGATCCGCAATGTCTTCCGCTCCGACTACGAGCCCTACCGCCGCATCCGCTTCCATCGCGTCGACGGCGACCTCAAGGCGATGCAGGGCGAGTGGGGGCTGACGGCGTTCAACGGCGGCAAGTGGACCCGCGTGACCTACGAGAACCGGCTGGCGGCGCGCATCCTGGCCCCGGCGATTGCGGTGCGCGCGGGCCTGCGCAAGGACACGCCGAAGGTTCTGATGAACCTGCGAACAGTATCGACCAGCGCGGACTGAACGCTCTTCCGCGCGTCCCGACGGACATCGGCAAGGGCCCGGCAAACCTTCTCCAATGTCGTCCCGGACGAAGCCAGAGCGCTCCGCACCAGCTCCCCGCCTTCACAGGGTCACGCCGTGAGGCGGCGACGCCGTCCGCGGCGCCGGCGGGTCTCGAGGCGGGCGACGGCTGCAGGCGCAACGATACACCCTTGTTGGGGGTGAGCCGCGCCGTCGCCGCGTAGACACTGTCCCCTCGAACAAGAGGACCAAGGTCTATGAAGGCTTCCACGATAGTGCTCGTCGCCGCGCTGAGCCTGGCGGGCGCGCCCGCGCGCGCCGCCGAACTGCCGCTTACCACCCAGCTGCAGGCGCTCTGTCTGCCCTTCGTCGAAGGGCGGCGGCCGTTGGAGGACGTGATCGCCCTGGCCCAGCGCACGGGCTATCCGAACCGTGAGACGTCCGGCGTCTTCCACGAGCTGAGCGGCCCGGCGGGAAGGCTCGGGTATGCGGCGATGGCTGACGGTCGACGCAGCTGCGACTTCGAACGGCCGCAGGGCGCTTACCGGCAGGTGCTGGCCGACCTGAAGGTCTGGATCAGCCGCGTGCCCGGGGGACCTTGGACCGCGACCACGCCCGAAGGCCCCGACGTCGCGGGGAAGCGGGTCGCGGGCTGGACCGGCGCTGCCGCCGTCGTCGGGGTGACGGAGGACTTCAACGCCGATGGCGACCTGGTCCTCATGGTCGAGGCCCGCTCGAAGGCCAAACCCTGACCTAGTGCTTGCCGCGATCCCGACCGAAGTTCGGCTCGGCGCTTTCCTGGCCGAGCGCGATGACGCCCCTCCGGATCGCGCGGGTGCGGGTGAACAGGTCGTGCAGCTTTTCGGCCTCGCCCCAGCGGATCGCGCGGCTCAGCGCCTGCAGATCCTCGGTGAACCGGCCCAGCACCTCCAGCACCGCATCCTTGTTGGCGACGAAGATGTCGCGCCACATGGTCGGGTCGCTGGCGGCGATGCGGGTGAAGTCGCGGAAGCCGCCGGCGCTGTACTTCATCACCTCGCCCTCGGTGACGCCCTCGAGGTCGGAGGCGGTGCCGACGATGTTGTAGGCGATCAGGTGGGGCAGGTGGCTGGTGATGGCCAGGACCAGGTCGTGGTGCTGGCTGTCCATGACCTCGACCTGGGCGCCGAGGGCGCGCCAGAAGGCTGACAGCTTCGCCACCGCCTCGGCGTAGGCGGCGTCCTCGCGGGCGCCGTCGGGGGTGAGGATGGTCCAGCGACCGTCGAACAGCTCGGCGAAGCCCGCGTCGGGTCCTGAATGCTCGGTGCCGGAGATCGGATGGCCGGGGATGACGAAGACGCCGTCGGGGGCGGATGCGGCCATGGCGTCGGCGACGCTGCCCTTCACGGAACCGACGTCGGTGACGGTGGCCCCAGGCGCCAGCGACGCGGCGGCGGCGGCCATGGCGTCGCCGATGGCCAGCACCGGCGTGGCGAACACGACCAGGTCGGCGCCGGCCACGCCATCGGCGATGTCGCCGGTGACGCGGTCGGCAAGGCCCAGGGCGGCGATGCGCTCGCGGTGCTTCTCCGAGGTGTCGACGGCGACAATCTCGCCGACGACGCCCTTCTCGCGGGCGATGCGGGCGATGGACGAGCCGATCAGGCCGAAGCCGACGATCGTCATCCGCTGGTAAAGCTTGCCGGGCATCAGCGGCTCATGAACTCGGCGAGCAGGTCGAGCACGGCGCGATTGTGCTCCTCCAGCCCGATGGTGATGCGCAGGTGGTTGGGCAGGCCGTAGTTGCCGACGGCGCGCACCAGATAGCCGCGCGAGGCCATGAAGCCCTCGGCCTCGACCGCCGTCCGGCCCGGTGTGGCCGGGAACTCGACCAGCACGAAGTTGGCGGCCGACGGGGCAACCGTCAGGCCAAGGCCGCTCAGCTGCTGCGTCAACCACGGACGCCACAGCTCGACCAG
>JAZJXN010000147.1:15577-17348 GCA_040390885.1 Pseudomonadota bacterium
ACGACGTGGTGCGGGACTTCGAGCCGGTGTCGCTGCTGCCAAGCGCGCCGCAGAGGACGAGCAGCGGCTGCGTCGTCGCTCTGACCACTCGACCCCCTCGAGGACGAACGGCGAACGGCTCCATGGAGACGGAAAGACCAGCTCGACCGATCGCTTCTGGAAATCGTCGTCGCCGAGCGCGGCCACGGCGGCCAGCTGCGCGGGAATGCTGACGTTGAAGGGCAGGCGGATGCGGTCGACGGCCTGGGTCATCTCCAGCGGCAGGTAAGCCCAGCCGACGCGGAGGGCGGCGAGGCCGTGGATCTTGGAGAAGGTCCGGGTGACGACGACGTTGTGTTCGTGCCGGGCCAGGTCGAAGTCCTCGGCGGCGTCGCGGTCGCTCTGGAACTCGGCGTAGGCGCCGTCGAGGATCAGGACCACCGACGGCGGCAGGGCTTCGTGCAGGCGACGGATCTCGCTGAAGGGGATCCAGGTCCCGGTCGGATTGGCCGGGTTGGCGACGAAGACCAGCCGCGTCCGCTCGTCGACCTGCTCGAGGATCGCGTCGACGTCGACGTGGAGGTCCTTCTCCGGGGCGTTGCGGACCTCGGCGCCGCAGGCGCCGGCGCCGATGGCCCAGGCGGCGAAGCCGTGCTCGGGCTGGACCATGTTGTCGCCCGGTTCGAGGAAGGTCTGGCAGAGCAGCTGGAAGACCTCGTCCGAGCCGCAGCCGAACAGCAGGCGGTCGGGCTCGAGGTCGTACTTCGCGGCGATGGCGTCGCGCACGATGCTGGTGCGCGGATCCGGATAGATGGCCAGCTTGCCGATGGCGGCGGCGAACGCCTCCTGCGCCTTGGGCGAGCTGCCGAGGATGTTTTCGTTGGCCGACAGCTTGACCGGGTTCTCGATGCCCTCGGCCTTGGCCTTGCCGGGCTTGTAGGCCTCGATCTCGGCGATGCCGGGTTTGGGGACGGGACGGTCGGCGCGAAAACGATCGACGGGCATGGCGGTCATGACAGGAAGTCCGGGTCTGGGAGGAACCGGCTTCTTATACGGAGCCGGCCTAAAGGTCGAAGGGTTCGGGGGCCGCGCCGATGACGCCATGCAGCTGACCGGGCGCGCGGGTCAGCCTGGCGTCGTCGTGCTGATAATAGCCGGCGAGCGCATAGAGGGTCAGGCCGCCGTGCTGGACGAGCGGCGCGGCGGCGACGCCGTCGAGGCTCAGGGCTTCGATGGTCTTGCCGATGTCGGCGGCGTCGGTGACCCACAGGGTCTGGTCGGCGCCCGTGGGGGCGATCTCGACCTGGGCCACGGCCACGGCGGACGTCGGGCCCCAGGCGGCCAGGCAGGGCAGGGTCGCGAAGATCTTCAGCTTCGGCTCGGCCAGCAGGCGGCCCCACCAGCTCGAGTCGGGGGCCAGCGCGAGCACGGCGACGCCGCCCGGAGTCTTGGCCGCGGCGAGCGCGTCCTCGGGCTTGGCGACCACCGACATTTTCGGTGCGGCGCCGAAACGGAGGCGGGCAAGCTCGACGGCGCGGCTTTCCAGCTTGCCGCCCCAGACGGACAGGTGGAACGGGCCCTGCTGCGCCAGGCTGTCGGCCATCAGTTCGCGCCAGATCCGCACGACGAGGGCGTTGGAGGCGGCGGGATCCCTCGCGGCCAGCTGCTTGCGCACGATCTGGGCTTCGCGGGCCGGGCGAAGGCCGAACTTGTCGCCGTCACCGGCCGCGCGCTTGGCCGTGGCCACCGCGCCGGAGGGATCAACGGCGAGACTGATCGTCCAGTCAGTGAA
>JAZJXN010000147.1:17358-22021 GCA_040390885.1 Pseudomonadota bacterium
CTTGGCCGTGGCCACCGCGCCGGCCAGAGACGCGCGCTCGCCGATCAGCCGCAGCAGTTCGGCGTCCACGGCGTCGATGCGCGCGCGGACGGCGTCCAGGCTCAGCGGTGCGGCGGGCGCGTCCTTGCCCATTTCATCCCCCAAAGAGAGACGGCGGACCTATGGCATTGCGGGCGAGGGGGCAATACCCGTCGTGCGAGGGAATAATATTCCCCTGCCCACAGGGTCATCCCGGCCGCAGCGAAGTGGAGATCCGCGACCGGTTCACAGCACCGACCGTCGGTCCCGGACCGTCCCTGCGGGTCGCCCGGGATGCCAGACGGGGACGATCAGAACAGTCTCGGGGCAGGCCCGATCTGCAGCGGACCCAGCTGCGCCTTGCCATCCTGCAGGGTTATCGTACCGCCCAGCGCCTGGGCGCCGCTGTCGGCGTCCTTCAGCGAGGCGGCGAGCTCGCCCTGCAGATAGCCGTCGGGCCCGACGCGCAGCGGCCCGCCCTGGGCGCTCAGGATCGCATCGCCGCCTCGGATCGAGACCTCGCGCACCGTCACCACGCCGCCGGCGTCGCGCCAGCTGCGCGCCGCTTCCGGCCAGTCCCGGCCACGGAAGGCGGCCATCCTGGCCAAGGTCAGGTCCCACAGCACCGTCACCGGCTTGCCCTGCGCCACCCGCGCCGGCAGGCCGGTCAGCCGCAGCCGTGCGTTCTCGACCTTGAACAGGACGCCGCCCTGGTCGTTGGGGCCAGGGCGCAGGTGCAGCTGCAGCCGCTCGGCGGATTCGACCGGATAGGGCTTCGCGCCCGGCGGCGTGGCGAAGCTGAGATTGACGCCTTCCACCGACAGTTTCGGCGGGCGCTGATCGAGGCCCGACAGACTGGCGCGCAGCGCCTCGGCGCGGACGGTCACCGGGCCGCCTTCCGGCCGGGTCAGGGTCAGGCCCTGCGGCGCCACGGCCACCCAGTGGTCAAGGCGGTAGATCCAGGCTTCCGCCTTCAGCTCCGTGGCCGCCACGGCCCAGCCGGAAGGCTCGGCGATGCGCGCGCCGCCCAGGGTTACGTCGAGGCGGAACGGGAAACCGCCGACCTCCCGCGTTCGCCAGGCGATGTCATAGCGCTGGCTCCGCAGCTGCTCGACGCCGGCGTCCATGCGGGTCACCGCCTGCCCCTTGAGCCAGAACCAGCCCACGCTCCAGCCGACGATCAGCAGGATCAGTAGAAGCCAGGGCAGAAAAAGTCCGCGCCGGCGGGGTTTGCGGGGGCGCTCGCGTTCGGGCAGGGTCATCGGCTAGGGCGCTCCGAGAGGTGACGGCGGACAGGCATGGACGAGGTGACGGGCGAGGATCGCTGGGTGTTCGGGTATGGATCGCTCATGTGGCGTCCCGGGTTCCCGTTTCTAGACCGACGCCGCGCCACGCTCCACGGCCGTCGACGGGCCTTCTGCATCTATTCTGTCCACCACCGCGGCACCTACGAACGCCCTGGCCTCGTGCTCGGCCTCGCGCCCGGCGGCTCCACCAAGGGTGTGGTGTACCGGGTATCGGCCAGGGACTGGGACGAGGTCTACGCCTATCTCCGCGAGCGCGAGCAGCCCACTGAAACCTACTTCGAGGCCTGGCGGGACGTGAAGATCGAGGGCGATGCGGTCCGCAGCGCGCTGGTCTTCCTGTCCGATACCCAGCACCGCCAGTGGGCGGGTAATCTGACACTTGAACAGCAGGCTGATCTGATCGCCGGTGCAGCGGGCTTGTCCGGTCGCAACGTCGATTACCTGACCGACCTCGTCGGTCATCTCCGCGAGGACTCTGTCCGCGACAAGAGCATGGAAGACCTTCTTGCGATGGTGGAGCAGCGAGAAGCTATCCCCGCGGCCTGATTCTCACGGGATTCTCGGAATTTCCGTTCCTTTAACGATCTCGGGCGGACTGTCTGCGTGCACGCCTTGCGTGCAGGGGCATCGACATCGTGTCGATGGCGATCCATTCGTCGGGGAGGACGATATGGTTCTGGGGTTTGGGGCGCAGCGCCGGAGACAGGACGCCGTCATCGACGGACAGCTGAGGGATCTGGAAGCCACCGTGGCGGCCATGGACCGTTCCCAGGCCGTGATCGAGTTTCAGCTCGACGGGACGGTGATCAAGGCCAACGACAACTTTCTCAAGACCCTCGGGTACGAGGCCGGCGAGATCGTCGGTCGACACCACCGCATGTTCTGCCCGGGCGACTACGCCGCCAGCGCCGACTACCAGGCCTTCTGGCGGTCGCTGAACAACGGCGAGTTCTTCGCCAACAAGTATCTGCGCGTCGGCAAGGGCGGTCGCGAGGTGTGGATCCAGGCGACCTACAACCCGGTGATGGATGCCACCGGAAAGCCCTACAAGGTCATCAAGTTCGCCTCTGACATCACCGCCATCGAGCTGGAGCGGATCGAGAACGACGCCCGCCGCGGCAGCGAGGCCGAGCAGCGCGCGGTCGTCACCACCCTCGCCGAAGGGCTGGGCCGGCTCGCCAAGGGCGACCTGACCGCGCGCATCGATGCGAACCTGGCTGGCGCCTACCAGCAGCTGAAGGACGACTTCAACCTCGCCGTCGACAGCCTGCGCGCGGCCATGGCCGCGATCAGCGACTCCACCGGCGCGATCGACGCCGGCTCGACCGAGATCGCGGGCGCCTCCGACGATCTGTCGAAACGCACCGAGCAGCAGGCCGCCAGGCTCGAGGAGACCGCCGCCGCGCTCGACCAGGTGACGGCGACGGTGAAGAAGACCGCCGGCGGGGCTCGTCAGGCAGCCGAGGTTGTCACCGCGGCCCGCAAGGACGCCGAGCATTCCGGCAACGTCGTACGCGAGGCCGTCGCGGCGATGGGCGAGATCGAGAAGTCATCGACCGAGATCAGCCAGATCATTGGCGTGATCGACGAGATCGCCTTCCAGACCAACCTGCTGGCGCTCAATGCCGGCGTCGAGGCCGCGAGGGCGGGCGAGGCCGGTCGCGGCTTTGCCGTGGTCGCCTCCGAGGTGCGATCGCTGGCGCAGCGCTCGGCCCAGGCGGCGAAGGAAATCAAGACCCTCATCTCGGCCTCGACCCAGCACGTCGGGCAGGGCGTTCAGCTCGTCGACCGAACCGGCGACGCTCTTGTGGCAATCGTCGGCAAGGTCGCCGAGATCCAGACCCTCGTCGGCGAAATCAGCGCCTCCGCCCATGAGCAGGCGACGGCGCTGGCCGACGTGAACACGGCGGTCAACCAGATGGACCAGATGACCCAGCAGAACGCGGCCATGGTCGAGGAAAGCACCGCGGCCGCCCGGTCGCTGCAGCACGAAGCCGCGCGCCTGACGCAGCTGGTCGATCGCTTCGAGGTCGGCGAGGCGCGTCCCGCGATCACCCGGGCGCCCGTCCCGCGACCCGCGCACGCGGTCCATGCGGCACAGCGCAAGGTCGCGACCTTCGCGCGGCGCGGCGCCACCGTGGTACAGGCCGACGACTGGCGGGAGTTCTAGAGCCCTTCGGCGATCAGGGCGTTGCTCGCGGTCTCGATGCGCTCTTCGAGTTCACGCATGAACTCGCCGCGCTTCAGGCCGGCGGGAATGGCGGGCAGGAACTCGAACACGATCGTGCCCGGGTAGCGCTTGACGCCATGGGCCGGCCAGTGGACGCCGGTGTTCAGGGCCATCGGGATGACCGGCATGTCGAGGTCGCGGTAGATGGCGGCGATCCCTGGCTTGTAGGCCGGCGGCGCGCCCGGCGTGACGCGCGTGCCCTCGGCGAAGATCACCAGCTGCCGGTCATCCTTGAAGCGGTCGCGGGCGTCGGCGACCAGTTTGCGCAGGGCCGTGGCGTGGCCGTCCCGATCAACGACGATCATGCCGCCCTTCCGCGCGTACCAGCCGAGGAACGGGATCACCATGAGCTCCTTCTTCGTGACGAAGCAGGAGTCGGGCAGGAAGGCGAAGCTGCCGAAGATGTCGAACATGCACTGGTGCTTGCCCGCGATCAGGGCCGCGCCCGTGGGGAGGTTCTCGCGTCCGCGGACCTCGACCTTGATGTTGCAGATCAGGCGCAGCAGCAGGGTCGTGCCCTTGCCGTAGTAGGTCAGCGCCCAGGTGGTCCAGCGCCGCGGGGCGAGGAACAGCGGGATCATCACCAGGGCCGTCAGGGTGGAGAACAGATAGAAGGCCACCGTGAAGGCGAGCGACCGGAACCAGATCAAGACGCCGTCTTTCCTTCTGCCGCCGGCGCACCGGCCGGCTCATCCCTGGGACCCAGCGCCAGGAAACTCTCCCGGCCCAGAATCGCCAGGTACTTGGAATACTCCAAGGTCAGCCGGCGCGCATCGCCGCCCTTGCGCCACCAGCGGCGAACATCGACGGGACCGGTCACCACGGGATACTCGACGAGGGTCGCCTCGGGCATGGCCGCGCGGATTTCGAGGATCGAACGCGGCATGTGATAGTCGGAGGTGACGACGATCAGCGTCCGGTACTTCTTGGCCCGGGCCCACTCGGCGATCTCGCCGGCGTTGCCGATCGTGTCGGCGGCCGTGTAGCCGAGATCGACGCAGCAGTCGTAGACCGGCTTCACCGCCCCGCTGACCGCCAGCACGTCCGCGCGGCTGGCCTCGCGATTGACGCCGGAGATCAGCAGGCGCGCGCCCGTGCCGCGTTCGAG
>JAZJXN010000147.1:22031-42917 GCA_040390885.1 Pseudomonadota bacterium
GGCCGCCTCCAGCCTCAGATCCGAGGCGCCGGTCAGGGCGACGATGGCGTCGGCGCGCTTGGGCTCCGGCGGCGGCGTCGACCGCTCGATGCGCTGGGCGAAGGCCAGCAGGCCGACCGCCCAGATCAGCATGACGATTAGGATGGCCGCGAGACTTCTCACGACATTTCTCCGATCAGCCCCCGAGCGGCCAGACGCGCGGCGACGGCGGCGACCAGCGCCGCGAGAATGGGCGTGGGCGCAACCGCCAGCAGGTCGATCCAGGCGACCGGCAGGACCGGGGTCAGCCCCTGTCCGCCGCCGGTGAGTCTGGCCAGCGCGCCGATGATGGCGGCCCCGAGAGCGCCGAACAAGCCTGCCAGGGCCGCGACCTTGGCGAAGCGGCTCTGGAAGAGGCGGATGACGAACTTTGCCTGCGCGCCGGACAGGTGCAGGACCTCGATGGTCTCGCGATGAGCAGCCATGGCCGCCCGCGTGGCGAATCCGATGACCGCAGCGGCCGCCGAAGCGATCAGCAGGAAGACCCCCAGCGCCGCCCAGCGCGCGATGCCGGCGGCGCGCTCGATATCGGCGATCCACAGGCTGTGGTCGTCAACCGTGGCGTCGAGCCCGGCTGCCTTCAGCGCCTTGTCGAGCGCCTCGGCGCTGGCGGGCGTCCTGGGGTCGAGATCGACCGAGACCAGCCGCGGAATTGGCAGGTCATCGAGCAGGGCCTCGCGGCCGAGCCAGGGTTCCAGCAGCGCTTCGGCCCGCTCCTTCTCCAGGGCGCGCGCCTCGCTCACACCCTTGACCCCCGCCAGGGTCTCGGCGGCGCGGCCGGCGGCGGCGTCCGGCGTCTCCGAGCCATTGGCGCGCACGACCACCGTGGCCGAGCCGGTCAGCTGGCTGGTCCAGCCGCGGGTGGCGCGGTCGGCGGCGAGAGCGCCGATGGCGGTCAGGCAGGCGAGGAAGCAGAGCACTGCGATCACGAACACCAGTGAGCCGTCGCGCGGATCGCGGCGCGGCAGAAGGGGCGCGGGCTTCCATCGGCTGGGGTCGAGGGCGGTGGTCATCCGATCCGCTCCCCGACGCCGCGGCCGAACCGCGCCAGCCGGCCCTTCTCGAGATGCAGCACGGGCTGCCCGGAGCGGGCGACGAGGTCCTCGTCGTGGCTGGCGATCAGGACCGTCGTGCCCAGACGGTTGAGCTCGACGAACAGCTTGAGGATGCGGATCGCGTGGGCGTCGTCGACGTTGCCGGTGGGTTCGTCCGCCAGCAGGATGTCTGGCCTGTTCACGACGGCGCGGGCGATCGCCAGCCGCTGCTTCTCCCCGCCCGACAGGGTCGGGGGAAGGGCGTGCATGCGGTCCTTCAGGCCGACCCAGGACAGCAGTTCGGCGACGTCGGCGCGGTACAGGTCCGGCTTGCCGCCGGCGATGCGCAGCGGCAGCGCGACGTTGTCGAACGCAGACAGGTGGTCGAGCAGCTTGAACTCCTGGAACACCACCCCGATGCGGCGGCGCAGGAATGGGCGATCGCCGGTATGTATGGCCTCGACGTCGCGGCCGAACAGTTCGATAGCTCCACGGGAGGGGCGCTCAGCCAGATAGATCAGCTTCAGAAGGCTGCTCTTGCCCGCCCCCGACGCGCCGGTGAGGAAATGGAAGCTGCCCGCCTCAAGCTCGAACGAAACGTCCTTCAGAACCTCGGCCGCGCGGCCATAGCGCATCCCCACGCCGTCGAAGCGCAAAATGGGTCCGGCGAGGGTCTCACCGGCGAATGCGGCGTCAGGGTTTCTGGACATGGGAGCCGAAATCGGCGACCTCGGGAGGAGGAGCGGGGAGCGTCCGATTCGCTGGCATGATACTGACCTGTCCTGACTGCGCTACTCGATATTTCGTCCCCGACGACAAGGTGGGCGCGGCTGGCCGCACCGTGAAATGTTCGTCCTGCGGGACCCGCTGGACTGCTCACGCCGAGCCCGATCTCGAACTCTTCGTGGACCCGATCGTCGGCGCGCAGGTGCGCGAACCGGCCGACAAGTCCGCCGAGCAGGTGGTCAGCGCCTTGCCGGGCGAGGAACTCCCCAAGGTCTTCCGCCAGAAGGCGACCACCGAACGCAGGGTGCGCGAGGCGGCCACGGCCGGCATCGTCTGGGCCGGGATGGCCGTGGCTCTGGTGGCGATCGTCGCCGCCGGAGTGGTCTTTCGCGGCAAGGTCGTCGACGTCTGGCCGAGCAGCGCGGCGGCGTACGCGAGCGTAGGCCTGCCCGTGAACCGGCTCGGCCTGACCATCGAGGATGTTCGCGCCGAAGCGGCGCTGCAGGACGGCCACGCCGCGCTCGCCGTCTCCGGCCTGATGCGCAACATCGAGGATCACCCGGTCAAGGCCCCGCCGCTGCGCATCAGCCTGGTCAACAAGGCCGGCAAGGTGGTGGCGGTGAAACTGGCCCGGCCCGCCGACCCGATGATCCCGCCGGGGGAAACGCGGCACTTCGCCATCGCGCTGCTCGATCCGCCGACCACCGCCGCCGAGCTGCAGGTCGGGTTCGAACTGGCCAAGGGCGCGAAAGGCCACAAGGTCCCCGCGGTCCGTCCAGGCCACGCCCCCGAGACCCAGAAGCTGGCGCTGCGCGGCGCCGCCGAGCCCGCCGCCGTGCCGCCGGCGGTCGCCGCCGAGGCGACGCCTCTGCCTCAGGACTCGCCCTACGCCCTGCCGGTGGACGCTCACTGATGGACGCCCAGCCGACGGTCCTGCTCACGGAAGCGGAGATCGCGGCCCGGGTGGCGGCCGTGGCCGAGCGGATCGCGCCGCTCATCGACGACCAGACCCCGATGGTCTGCCTCCTGACCGGCGGCATCTGGTTCGCCGCCGATCTGACCCGCGCCCTGGCGCGTCTCGGCCGGTTCACCCAGTTCGACGCCCTGTGGCTGTCTTCCTACCGTGACGAGCGCCAGAGCTTTGGCCGCTGCGAGGTCCGCGCCGACCTGCAGCGACCGGTGCTGGGCCGCAAGACGCTGATCGTCGATGATGTCTTCGACACCGGCCTGTCGCTCAGCGAGGCCGCCCGTCTGGTCCGGGACGCGGGCGCCGCCGAGGTGCTGACCGCGGTGTTCGCCCGCAAGCCCTGGCCAACGCCGCGCGCCATCGAGCCCGACTTCGTGGCCTGGGAGGCGCCGGCCCGGTTCCTGGTCGGCTACGGCATGGACGTCGCCGGCGGCATGCGCGGCCTGCCCTACATCGGCGCGATGGACTGACGCCACGTCATACTTGCGGCCGCCCTGCGCGCCCTGACAGGCTGTCTCGAACGACCGGCGACAGACCGGCGCGGAGGAGACGGCGATGGCCTACGAGCAGATCCTGACGGCGCTGGACGACGGCGTTCTCACCATCACCCTGAACAGGCCCGACAGCCTTAACGCCTATACGGCGCGGATGGGCGCGGAATTGGCCGACGCCTTCGTCCAGGCCGACGCCGACGACGCGGTGCGGGTCATCATCGTCACTGGCGCCGGCCGCGGCTTCTGCGCCGGGGCTGACATGTCCGCCGGGGCGGACGCGTTCGGCGGCGACGGCGCAAAGCTGTTCGGCGCGGGGCGGCCGACGACCGGCGCGCCCAAGGGCGGCTTCGTCGAGGCGATCTACAACTGCCGCAAGCCGTCCATCGCCGCGATCAACGGCGGCGCGGTCGGCGTCGGCATCACCATGACCCTGCCGATGGATATCCGCATCGCTTCGACCAAGGCCAAGATCGGCTTCGTGTTCGCGCGTCGGGGCCTGGCGCCCGAAGCCGGGGCGGCCTCGTTCCTGCCGCGCATCGTCGGCCTGCCGCAGGCGCTGCGCTGGTGCTACTCAGGCCGCGTGTTCGGCCCTGATGAAGCGCTGTCCGGCGGCCTCGTCAGCGAGGTCGTCGAGCCCGAGCAACTCCTCGCCCGCGCCACCGAAATCGCGCGCGAGATCGCCGACGAGACCTCGGCCATCTCCATCGCCGTCACCCGCGCCCTGTTCCAGCGGTTCTCCGACGAGGCCGATCCGCTGAAGGTGCTGTCGGTGGATGGCCCGCTGGCCATGGCCATGGGCGCGACGGCCGATGTGAAGGAGGGGGTCTCCGCCTTCCTCGAAAAGCGCAAGCCGAGCTTCCCGGGCAAGGTCTCGACGGACATGCCGAAGCCGTATCCGTGGTGGGAGAAGTAGGCTTTTCTCCCTCCCCTTTATGGGGAGGGTGTCTCGCGCAGCGAGACGGGTGGGGTACGGCGGCCGCAGCGCCCCACCCTGGCCGCTTCGCGGCCTGTCCCTCCCCATGAAGGGGAGGGAGGCGCTATCAGCGCCGCTCCGCCGCCGTCTTCGCGCGGACGGCCTTGAACTCCGAGCCCTCGCTCCAGTCCGGCCACGATCGCGAGTTCGCCAGAACCGCCGCCGCGTCGTGGATCAGGGCCACGTCGGCCGCCGCGCCGCGCAGGTCCCAGGCCGGGCTCCAGTTGTCGCAGGGCTGATGGTAGCATTTGGTCGTGTACTCGGTGACCCAGCGGTCGCCGGCCTCGCGGCCGCCCTCGACCAGATCCGGCCCGCCGCCAATGCCCATCAGCAGCAGCACCGGGACGCCGCGCTTGGCGACGCTGAAGTGATCGGCGCGATAGAACAGCGCGCGCTCGGGATGGGCGTCCGGCGTCACCACGCGGCCCTGCTTGGCGGCGGCGCGGGCCAGGTCCTGCTCGAGGCTGTTCTGGCCGGCGCCGACCAGCACCACGTCGCGGCTCGGGCCGGCGGTCTGCAGGACGTCGAGCGTGAAGTTGGCGACCGTGGTGGCCAGCGGCAGCGACGGATGCTCGGCGTAGTATTCCGAGCCCAGCAGGCCGCGCTCCTCGGCCGTCCAGGCGGCGAACACCAGACTGCGCTCGGGACGCGGGCCGGCGGCGAACGCGCGGGCGATCTCGATGACCCCTGCCACGCCGATGGCGTCGTCGGCGGCGCCATGGCGGATGGTGTCGCCCGCCGCGTCGGCCGGTCCGATGCCGTAGGCGTCCCAGTGGGCGGCGAAGGTGATGCTCTCGGCGGGATGTTTGGCGCCGGTGATCTTGGCCAGCACGTTACGGCTGAGCAGGCGGTCGGTCTTCAGCGCGTAGTCGGCCGAGAAGGTCACCCCTTTGAGCGGCGCCGGCACGAAGGCGGCGGTGCGCGCCCGGGCCTTTTCGGCGTCCAGGTCCAGGCCCGCCCGGCGGAACAGGTCCACGGCCGCGTCCCGCTGGATCCAGCCCTGCAGCCGGAGCTTGTCCCTGGCTGGGTCAGCGCGGACGACGTCGAACGCCTCGCCGTTGTTGGCCATCACCGTGGTCCACGGATAGGCGGCCCCGGCCGTTTCGTGGACGATCAGCGCGCCGATGGCGCCGCGACGCACGGCCTCTTCGTACTTGTAGGTCCAGCGCGCGTAGTAGGTCGCGGCGTTGCCGCCGAACTTGCCGGCGACCGGATCGCTCGCGACGGCTTCGAAATCCGGATCGTTGATCAGGAAGACGGCGATCTTCCCCTTGAGGTCGACCCCCTTGAAATCGTCCCAGCCGCGCTCGGGCGCGCTGACGCCGTAGCCGACGAAGACCAGCGGCGCGTTCTCGACCGTCACCCGGTCCACTGGCTGCAGCGTGGTGACCATTACATCGCGGTTCTGCTTCAGCGAGAGCCGCTCGCCGCCGGCCAGCAGCGACAGGTTCGCATCCGGCGGAACCTGGGTGTGGATGAGCGGCACGTCCTGGGTCCAGCCGCCGTTGTCGCCGGCCGGCTCCAGGCCCAGCGCTTTGAACTGGTCGACGATGTAGGCGATCGTCAGCGGCTCGCCGGGACCGCCCGGCGCGCGGCCGGCGAATTCGTCAGACGCCAGCACCTTCACGTGGGCGGTTAGCCGGCCTGGCGAGATCGTGGTCTGCTCCTGCGCCTGGGCGGGCAGGGCGATGAAGAGGGCGGCCGCGCCCCCCAGGATGTTGAGGAAGGGCGCGCGCAGGGTCATCAGAGCCACTCCGCCGGCGTCTCGTCGGCCAGCATCTCTTCATAGGTGGGGCGGCGGCGAATGATGGCGTAGCGGCCGCCATCGACCAGCACTTCAGGGACCAGCGGGCGGCTGTTGTACTCGCTGGCCATCGCCGCCCCGTAGGCGCCGGCGCTCATGAAGGCGACCACGTCGCCAGGGTTCAACGGCGGCAGCAGCCGTTCGCGGGTGAAGGTGTCGCCGGTCTCGCAGACCGGGCCGACGACATCGAGCGGCACCGGTTCGGCGTTGGTCGCCGCGACCGGGCGGATGTCGTGGAAGGAGTCGTACATCGCCGGCCGGATCAGGTCGTTCATGGCCGCGTCGAGGACCAGGAACTTCCGGCCCTCGGGCCGCTCGTGCAGATGGATGACGCTGGCCAGCAGCACCCCGGCGTTGGCGGCGATGACGCGGCCGGGCTCGAAGGCGAAGCGGATGTCCTCCAGGCCCTTCACCACCGCGCCAACCATGGCCGCGTAGTCTTCGGGCGAGGGCGGGTCAGGCTGGTTGAAGTAGGGCACGCCAAGGCCGCCGCCGAGGTCGAGTCGCTCGACGGTCAGGCCCTCGGCCCGCAGGCTCTCGACAAGGCCGCGCATCTTGCGGAAGGCGGCCTCGAAGGGCGCCAGGTCGCTGATCTGGCTGCCGATGTGGCAGGCCACGCCCAGCGCGTTCAGATGCGGATGGACCGAGGCTTCGCGATAGAGGCGGGTCGCCTCGGCGAATGAGACGCCGAACTTGTTCTCGGCCTTGCCGGTGGCGATCTTGGCGTGGCCGCCGGCCTCGACGTCCGGGTTCACGCGGAACACGATGGGCGCGCGCAGTGTCAGCCGTTCGGCGACCTGGGCGACCAGCCTCATCTCCGGCTCGGACTCGACGTTGATTTCCGAGACGCCGACCGTCAGCGCGAATTCGAGTTCGCGGGCGGTCTTGCCGCCGCCGGAAAAGACGATGCGCTCGGGCGGGATGCCGGCGGCCAGGGCGCGGCGGATTTCACCTTCGGAGACGGTGTCGGCGCCGGCGCCGAGCTGGCCCAGGACCTTCAGCACCGAGACGTTGCTGTTGGCCTTGACGGCATAGGCGACCAGCGGATCGATCAGGCCGGCGTCGGTCAGGGCGTTTCGAAACACCCGGTAGTGCCGCTTCAGGGTCGCGCTGGAATAGACATAGACCGGCGTGCCGACTTCCGCGGCGATGCGGGAGAGGGGCACGTCTTCGCAGTGAAGCTCGCCGCCCCGGACCTCGAAATGGTTCACTTATGTCTCGTTCTGGCGGACTAGCGGGGATCGCCGCCGGGACCGGCGAAGGGATCGTTGGGAGCGCCGCCGATCGGCGACTGGCGGGTGCTGCCGCGGCTGGTGGCCGGGTCGAGGATTTCCTCGTTGGAGCCCGGCTCCGACGGCTGGTTGGCCTCGGCCGAGGCGGCGCGGCGCTCGGCCTCCCAAGCGGCGCGCTTGGCCGGATCCATCGGCGCGGGACGCTCGAGTTCGCCCAGCGAGCCGCAGCCGGCCAGGGCGACGCCCGCCAGGACCAGCGACAGCGGCAACAGTCGGAGGGCTTTCATCGAAGGGTATCCTTCCAGCGCTTGATCTGGGCCCGCACCTGATCGGGGGCCGTTCCGCCGTAGCTTACGCGGCTTGCCGACGATGCGGCAGGGGTCAGGACCTCGAAAACGTCCTCGCCGATGCCCTGATTGAGCGCCTGCAGTTCGGCGAGCGGCAGGTCGGCCAGGTCGACGCCGAGCTGTTCGGCCCGCTTCACCGCCGCGCCGGTGACGTGATGGGCGTCGCGGAACGGCAGGTCGAGCTTGCGCACCAGCCAGTCAGCCAGGTCGGTGGCGGTCGAGAAGCCGGCCCCGGCGGCGGCGCCCATGCGCTCGACGTTCGGCTCCAGGTCGCGGACCATGCCGGCCATGGCCAGCAGGCTGAGCTCCAGGGCGTCGAAGGCCTCGAAGGTCGGGACCTTGTCCTCCTGCATGTCCTTCGAATAGGCGAGCGGCAGGCCCTTCATGACCACGGTCAGGGTGGTCAGGGAGCCGAGGATGCGGCCGACCTTGGCGCGGACCAGCTCGGCCGCGTCCGGGTTCTTCTTCTGCGGCATGATCGAGCTGCCGGTGGTGAAGGCGTCGCTGAGCTTGATGAAGCCGAACTGCGGCGTCATCCAGATGACGATCTCTTCCGCCAGCCGCGACAGGTGCGTGGCGCAGATGCTGGCCGCCGACAGGGCTTCCAGCGCGAAGTCGCGAGACGACACGCTGTCCAGCGAGTTGGCGGTCGGGCGGTCGAAACCGAGCGCCCGGGCCGTGGCCTCGCGGTCGATCGGGAACGGACTACCGGCCAGGGCGGCGGCGCCCAGCGGGCACTCGTTCATGCGGGTGCGCGCGTCCCGGAAGCGCGAGGCGTCGCGGCCGAACATCTCGACATAGGCCATCAGATGGTGGCCGAAGGTCACCGGCTGGGCCGGCTGCAGGTGGGTGAAGCCCGGCATCAGCGTGCCGGCGTTCGCCTCGGCCTTGTCGAGCAGGGCGGCGATCAGGTCGGCGATCTGGGCGGCGGAGCGTTCGCAGGCCTCGCGGACCCAGAGCCGGAAGTCGAGGGCCACCTGGTCATTGCGCGAGCGGGCGGTGTGCAGCCGGCCGGCCACCGGACCGATCAGCTCGCGCAGACGCGCCTCCACATTCATGTGGATGTCCTCGAACTCGTCGCGGAACGGGAACTCGCCGGCCTCCATCTCGCCCTGGATGGCGTCGAGACCGCGCTGGATTTCGGCTTCGTCCTCGTGAGATATGACCCCGGCCTTCGCCAGCATGGCGGCGTGGGCCTTCGAGCCGGCGATGTCCTGCGCCCAGAGGCGCTTGTCGAAGCCGATCGAGACGTTGATCGCCTGCATCAGGTCGCTGGGCCGCGCGGAGAACCGCCCGCCCCACATGGCCTGGCCTTCCCCGGCCTTCGGGGGCGTGTTCTTGGGAGAGTCTGTCATATGAGCGAAGTCCAGCCGGCCAAACCCACGCGCAGCCTGTTGAGGTACGCCATCGGGTGCTTCGCCCTGATCGGCGTCGCGGCGGTTCTATACGTCATCGCCAGCGCTTCGTTCAAACCCAAGGAGTCGGCGGATCTCAGTGATCTGAAGCGGGGGGGACTCGCCAAGATGGTGGTGCCCGCCACGCCGCTGCCGGCGCCGACCCAGACCTTCCTCGATCCGGACGGCAAGGCCGTCTCCATCGCCGACTTCAAGGGGCAGGTCGTCGTGCTCAACCTGTGGGCCAGCTGGTGCGCGCCGTGCAAGATCGAGATGCCGACCCTCGCCACCCTCCAGGCCGCCTATCAGACCCAGCCGGTGCAGGTGCTGGCGGTCAGCGTCGACCGCGACGACGCGCTCAATCTCGCGAAGTCGGATATCGCCAAGAACCCGCCGCTGAAGCTGTACCGCGACCCCAAATACGCGCTGGCCTTCTCGTTCACCCCGCGCGCAGCCGGCTTCCCGACCACGATCGTCTACGACAAGCAGGGGCGCGAACGCGCCCGCGTTTCGGGCGAGGCTGACTGGTCGAGCAAGGAAGCGCGCGAGCTTGTCGAGCGGCTGCTGAGGGAAGGGTAGGCCCTTCGATTTGTAATTTGACCACTGTTCTTCCACGTGCGCACGATTTCGTTCGCAATCGAAGGCTTTGGGCCAGCAGTCGTTTCTACGCCTCATTCCCAGACGACAGAGATTGTTCGGGGCGACCCTTGGGGGGCGCTTAAAACAGTGGAACGGCTAAGGAGACGACCGATATGGCCAGCGGTACGGTCAAGTGGTTCAACAGCACCAAGGGCTTCGGTTTCATCCAGCCCGACGACGGCGGCAAGGACGTGTTCGTCCACATTTCCGCCGTCGAGAGAGCGGGCCTGCGCGGCCTGAATGAAAACCAGAAGGTGAGCTTCGAACTGCAGGAAGAGCGCGGCAAGACCGCCGCCGTGAACCTGAAGGTCGACTAACCCGCCATTTTCGACCATTTCGCGGGCGCTGGCTCCTGACGGGACCGGCGCCCGTTTTCTTTTTGGGACAGAGCCGTGGTCGACATCATCGGGCTGGAAGACGTGTCGTCGCGAGCCTGGCCGGCTCTGTATCTGGAACGGCTGGGCGGCTGGCGGCTGCACGCTTCGACGGGACACACCGGGCGCGCCAACACCTGCTGGGCGCTGGAAGCGCCGGACCGTCCGGTGGCGGAGGCGCTCGACGCGGCCGAGGCCTGGTACGCGGGCCACGGCCTGCCGCCGAAGTTCAAGACCGTCGATGGGGCCGAGGCGCCCGCCGATCTGCCGGCGTTGCTGGCCGAGCGCGGCTATGCGTCCAACACCCAGACCAGGGTGATGGTCGGGCCGGTCGGCGGGGCGGGCGAGGGCGTTATCATCGGCGATGAGCCGGACGACCGCTTTCAGGCGGTGATGTTCGAGACCCTCTACAAGGACCAGGCCGACGCGGCCGAGCGGCTGGACACTCTGCGCCGGGTGCCGCCGCCGATGATGTTTGGCCGCATCGACATCGACGGCGAGCCGGCGGCGATCGGGGCCTGCGCGGTCGAGGGTGACTGGGCCGGCATCTCGGTGATGCGGACGTCGCCCAGGCATCGCCGTCTGGGCCTGGCGGGACGGATCGTCCTGGCGCTGCTCGGCGAGGCGGCGAAGGTCGGGGCGACGCGCAGCTATCTGCAGGTCGAGGCGGCCAACGTGAACGCCGTCGCGCTCTACGAGAAGCTCGGGTTCGAGACGGCCTACCAGTACCGCTACTGGGCTCGTTGAGCCGGCGCGCGCAGGACGGGCGCTCTCTGGGCGATGACCACCCCGGCAAGGGTCAGCACGCCGCCCAGCATCTGCAGGGGGGTGAGGGCCTCGCTGAACAGGATCCAGCCGAACACCGCCGCCACGACCGGCTGGGCCAGCACCACCACGGACGCGATCGAGGCCGGCAGACGCCCGAGCGCCCAGGCGATCGAGCCCTGACCGGCGACGTGAACCGCGGCCAGGCCGATGCAGGCCCACCAGCCGGCCTGGCCGGCCGGGATGATGTCCTCACCGAAGGCGAGCGCCACGATCAGGAGCATCGGCGCGCTGACCAGCGTCGACCAGAACATCGCCCGCGACGCGCCGGCGCCCTGCCGCGCCTTGCGCATGGCCAGGAAGTAGAAGGCGTACCAGACCGCCGTGAACAGCGAGAGGATGTCGCCGAGCGGCGCGTTGATCGCCTGGCCCTTGTCGGCCGCCATGGCCATCGTCGCCGCGCCGCTGATCGCCAGGACAAGGCCGGCGATGAAGATGCGACCCGGCCGCTCACGGAACAGGAACCAGGCGGCGACCGTCACCACCACCGGCGACAGGTTGGTCAGCACGGTGGCGTTGGCGACCGAGGTCAACTTGACCCCGTAGTGCCAGAATGACAGGTCGAGCGCGAAGAACAGCCCCGCCAGCAACATCATCTTCGAGGGCGCGGTCCTGACGCCCTGGCCGTCGCGCAGGGCCATCAGGGCCAGCAGCGGCAGCGCCAGGAACAGGCGCCAGAACCCCGCCGCCGCCGGGCCTGTCTCGGTCAACCGCACCAGGATCGGCGCGAAGCCGATGGCGCAGGCGCCGAACACCAGGGCGGCGAGGGCAGGGCCTCGCGACGAGGCCGACGTCTCGCTCACACCGGGAAGCCCAGTTCGGCGCGCAGTTGCTCGGGTGTCACGCCGCTCGCGCGAATTTCACGCAGCGTCTGGGCCTTGTCGCGCTTGGCGAAGCGCCGGCCTTCGGCGTCCAGCAGCAGGCGGTGATGACGGTAGGCGGGCGTCGGCAGATTGAGCAGCGCCTGCAGCAGTCGCTGGGTATGGGTGGCCTCGAACAGGTCGTTGCCGCGAACAACGTGGGTGACGCCCTGCAGGGCGTCATCGACGACCACAGCCAGATGATAGGCGACGCCGACGTCCTTGCGGGCCAGGACCACGTCGCCGATCAGCTCGAGCTTGGCCTTCAGCTTGCCGCGCTCCCCCTTTGGCCCCTCGCCCTCCTCGCGGAAGAACAGGGTGTGGATGCGCGGGCCGAGGGCCTCCTTGGCGGCCTCGAGCGACAGGCGCCAGGCGAATGGCTTGTCCTCGGACAGCCACCGGTCTTCCTCGTTGGGATGGATGGGGCCGCCCCGGAACGCTTCCACCGGGCCGTGCGGCGCGCTCTGGGCTTCGGCGATGTCCTTGCGAGTGCGGAAGCAACGATAGACGAGACCCTTCCCGCGCAGCCTCTCGAGCGCGCGCTCATAGTCGTCCATGTGCTCGGATTGGCGCCGGACAGGCTGTTCCCACTTCAGGCCCAGCCAGGCGAGGTCCTCGAGGATGCTCTCCTCGTACTCGGGCTTGCAGCGGGTCGCGTCGATGTCTTCGAGGCGCAGGATCAACTTCCCGCCGCCGCGGCGGGCGACCTCCGCGGCCGACAACGCCGAGAAGGCGTGACCGCGATGGAGGTGGCCCGTGGGGGAGGGGGCGAAACGGGTGACGAGGGAGGTGCTCACCGGCCGTCTTTAGACCGGCGCGCGCCTCCCCGCATCAGATCAGTTGTTGGCCGGGGCCTCGGAGATGTCTTCCAGGACCGCGCCGGCCTTGCGGGCCGAGGCTTCCTGGGCGACGTCGCCGAGCGAGACGATGCCGGTGAGGTTGTCGGCGCCGTCGACGATCAGGATGCGGCGCACCTGCTTGTCGGTCATCTGGAAGATGACATCGGCGATCGACGCGTCCTCGCGGCAGGTCTGGACCTCGGTGGTCATCACCTCCTCGACCTTGGTGTCGAAGCTGCGGTTCTCGCCGACGACACGCAGGACGATGTCGCGGTCGGTGATGATGCCGAGGATCTTGCCGTCGGCGACGACGGGGATGGCGCCGGCGTCGGTGGCGTTCATGCGGCGGGCCACGTCGGCGACCGTGTCGGTGGGTTTGGCGACCTGGGGCTTGGCGGTCATCACTTCGGAGATTTGCATAGCGTCAGACTTTCGACGGTGGGGGTCAGCACGCCTAACGGCCCCGGACCCTCCGCCGTTCCGTTCACCCCGCTCCGGTGGGATGCGGCGTCGGGAACATGCCCATGTGCGACAGCACCGCGCGCAGGAAGTTCTCCTCGCCGCCAACCGCCTGCTTGAGGGCGTCGAACTGGTGGAAGGCGCTCATCTCGGCGAGGCCGTGGCCGGCGCACCAGGCGGCGATCGTCGCCAGCTCGACGTCCATCTCGGGCACGTCGGGGCCCGCCGCCAGCCGGAAGGCGTCCTGAACGAGGCAGTAGGCGCTGTCCTCAGACTTCATGCCTTCAGGCAGGGCGACCTTGTCGCGCGAGGCGTCGTACATGACCCGGTACAGGGCGGGGTGCTGCTGCGCGAACTGCACATAGGCGACGCCGATCTCGGTCATCGCGTGTCGAACGTCGGTGGCCTGGTCGCGGGCCGCGCGCATCGAATCGCCGAGCATGTCCCAGCCGACGTGGGCGACGGCGTCGAGCAGTTCGCCCTTGTCCTTGAAGTGGTGATAGGGCGCCGCCGGACTGACGCCTGCCTCACGCGCCACCGCCCGCAGGGAAAGAGCGCTGGGCCCTTCACTCTCGAGGATCCGGCGCGCAGCCTCGACCAGGGCGCGGCGCAGGTCGCCGTGGTGATAGGGCCGGTTTTCGGCGGTTGCAGCATCTCTCATCGGCGGCACTCTAAAACTGAAACCTAACGACGTAAAGATTGATCTTGACGCCGTTCAGATCCGTGTTATCTAAGCATTGTCCAGATCGGACAGCCCCCGCTCCCCCGGGGGCATAACTGGGGGGCCCGGCTACCGGGTCCAAACTTGAAGGATGTGTGTCATGTCGGTTTCTCGCCTCGTCGCTTTCGAACGTTTCTTCGACCGCTCGGCCGCGGTCTACATGCTGGTGCTGGGCGCCGCCCTGGCCGGCGCCGTCGCCTTCCTGGGCGCCTAAGCAATACGCCATCACCCCGTCCGTTCCGGATAGCCGGGGCCGCGGACTCCAAGCAAAGATACCTGGGGCGCTTCGGCGCCCCTTTTCTTTGGGCGCCGCCGGCTCGTAAGCTCAAATCCTGGGCAATCGAGTTGGGGGACTCATGCGGCTTCGGAGCCTTGCGCTACAGGTCATGGCCGCCCTGGCGCTGGGCGCGCCCGCCGCCGCCGCCGCGGAGTCGGTGACGGTCTCCGCGACGGTGCTGGGACATGCAAAGGCCTATGTCGCCGCCGTGAACGGCGATGGCGACGCCGGGATCAAGGCGTTCCACGAAGGCCATTCGACCCGGGAAATCGTGGAGGCGGTCCCGTTCGAGGCGGTCGCCGGCTATTTCCGCCACCAGCACCGGGTGCTGGGCGGTGTCGAGCTGATCGAGGTGCGCATGAGCGGACCCGACACGGCGGTCGCCCTTATGCGCAACCGGGTCTATGGCGCGCTGTTCGCCGTGACCTTCAATCTCGACCCGGCCCAGGATGACGGCGTGATCGAGTTCGACCCCGGTCCCGCGCCGGACTGGGCGCCGCGCGACGGGTCGGCCCTTGCGCCGGCGGATCTGGGCGAGCGCGCCCGGGCTCTGGCCGACCGCGGCTGCCGGGCGGAGGTCTTCTCGGGGGCCTGGCTGGTGGCGAAGGGGCCTGACGTGCTCGCCGAAGGCGCCTGCGGCCTCGCGAACCGCCGCTACGACGCGCCGAACCGTGTCGACACCCGCATCAACCTCGGCTCGATCAACAAGATGTTCACGGCGGTGGCGGTGATGCAGCTGGTCGAGGCGGGGAAGGTCTCGCTGGACGACACGCTCGACCGCTATCTGGATGACAGCTGGCTGCCCACCGACGTCAGCCGGACGATCAGGATCCGCCATCTCCTCACCCACAGCAGCGGCCTCGACAGCCCTCTCGGCGCGGAGTTTCGCAAGAGCTCGCCGACGCTGTTCCGGACGCTCGCCGACTACCGGCCCTTGATCCACGACGAGACGCCGGCATTCGAGCCGGGCTCGGGCTACCTTTACAGCAATACCGGCATGCTGCTGCTGGGCGCGGTCATCGAGAAGGTCTCGGGCGAGGACTACTACGCCTACGTGCGGGGCCACATCTTCAAACCGCTCGGCATGTCGGACACCGAAAGCTGGCCGTTCGAGGACCCCGCGCCGAACCTCGCCATGGGCTACTACCACGCGCCTGACGCGCCGTTCGGCTGGCGCGAGAACACCCAGCGGCAGCTCTATCGCGGCATCCCCGCCGGACTCGGCTATTCGACCGTCGGCGACCTTCACCGCTTCGCGCTCGGAATGCTGAATGACAGGCTCATCTCGGCCGCATCGCGGGACTGGATGTGGACGCGCAACCTGCCCAACGAATACGGCGCCGGCTTCATGATCACGGGGTCGCAGGCCGGCAGGATCGTCGGCCACGAGGGCTTCTTCGCCGGCGTCAGCAGCCAGCTCGAGATCTATGTCGACAAGGGCTACGTCGTCGTCATCCTTGGCAACCAGGACTGGGCGGCGCCGAGCCTTGGCGATGCGTTCCGGGGCCTCGTCGCCAGCGCACGCTGACCCGCGGGTCACCAAAGGTGTGATGCCGCTGTCGTGGCGCCGTCGCGAAAGCGGGTCTATCCTCTGAGTCGCGTTCGGGGATGAATGGCGATCTCCGAGGAGGCGTGGAAAGCGAGGTCTGTCTTCAGGTCGATCGCGTTTCTGATCACGGAGTTTCCCCGGGAGGCGTCCGATGCAGGTGCTTAGCGCTCCGCCGTCGGGGTGGCCCGCCCTGGTGCTCAATGCGGACTACCGTCCGCTCAGCTACTATCCGCTGTCGCTGTGGCCATGGCAGGAGGTTGTGAAGGCCGTCTTCCTCGACCGCGTCGAGGTCGTCTCGACGTATGACAAGCTGATCCACAGCCCGTCCTTCGAAATGCGGCTGCCCAGCGTGGTGTCGCTGAAGTCCTATGTCTCTCAGGACCGGCCGCCGGCGTTCACGCGGTTCAACCTGTTCCTGCGCGACAGTTTCGCCTGCCAGTACTGCGGCGACGGCGACGACCTCACCTTCGACCATGTCGTCCCGCGCTCGCGCGGCGGTCGCACGACCTGGGAAAACATCGTCACCGCCTGCGCGCCCTGCAACTTGGCCAAAGGCGGGCGCACCCCGCGCGAGGCCAACATGCAGCCCTACCGTCATCCGCGCCGGCCGAGCATGCACGAGCTGCAGGACCACGGGCGTCGCTTCCCGCCGGGCTATCTTCACGAAAGCTGGCTCGACTACCTGTACTGGGACATCGAACTGGAGGCCTGAGCCCTCGCGAGCTAGGGTCCCGCCTGCCTGTCGCCGCCGAGGTCGTTCGTGAATCGCTTGAGACTGTTGCTCGCCCTGGTCGCCATCCTGACGGTCGGCTGGGTCCAGACCGCCGCGGCGGAGGTCAAGGTCACCTTCTACACCCACGGCTGGGGTGTCGGCGCCAACGGCGTCACCTACTTCCCGCACGCCTTCATCCGGGTGGAGGGAACGCCCACGGGCGGCGAGGCGGTCGACCGCACCTTCGGCTTCACGGCCACCGACCTGAGCACCGCGATGACTGACCGGCCCGGCATCGTGAAGCCGGTCAACGGCGACGGCTATCTCGAGGACAGCACGCCGCATTTCTCTGTCATCGCCAGCGACGACCAGTACCGGGCGCTGCTTGAGAAGATCACGTGGTGGATGACGCCCGAGGGGGCGACCTACAATCTGAAGCGCCGCAACTGCATTCACTTCGTGGCCGAGATGGCCGCGCTGGTGGGGCTGACGCCGGGAACGACCAAGACCCTCAAGCCCGGACTGTTCATGTCGGACACGATCAAGAAGAATGCCGGCAAGCTGACCCTGATCAACGCGACGGCCAAGCCGGAGGCCCCGGCGCCGGTGGACGTCGACGCCCTCGAAAAGGCCGGCTCCTAGATCGATCAACGGCTTGGCAACCCTGACGGGGTAGCGTGACCTCATGTCCGTGACCCAAGCCAAGCCCGTTCAGCGCCGCCGCGCAGACCGCCAGCGCTCGCTGCTGGCTGGCAAGCTGACCAACGAGGACGCGTCGATCACCGTCGACTGCACGATCCGCGATCTGAGCGAGACCGGCGCGCTGATCGAGCTTGCGGCCCCCGAGATGCTGCCCCGGGCCCTGCGCCTGATGCAGATCCGTGAAGGCGTGCTGTGGGACGTCGAGGTCGCCTGGCGCCGCGGCAGGCGCATGGGATTGATCCTGGGCGAGCGCCACGACCTCAGGACCAGCGTCGAGCCTGAACTGCGCGCCCTGCGAGCCATCTGGAGTCACATGGCGCCTCGCTAGATCAAGGCTAGGAGACGGTCGGCGGCGCCTCGGGATCGGTAGCGGGCGCGGTGTCGGGCTCGGTCGGCAGATCGGGATCGGTCGCCGGCGGCGTCGGATCGAACGCGGGGGCCGGATCGGTGTCGGGGAATTGGTCGGGATTGGACATGGTGGGACCTCCGCCAAGCCAACCCGCCGCCGTCGCGGCGGTTCCGTCAGATCTTTTCGCTGATCTTGATGGCGGCGCGGCAGCCGGCCTGGATCACCGCCGTCAGCAGCGGATGGGCGACCGCGTCGCGGGCCCCTTCCTCGATGGCGATGTCGCGGTGGGCGAGTTCCTCGTCGCGGAACTTCGCGAGTTCGGCGGCAAGCTCAGGGTCGCGGTCGGCCAGCTCGGCGATCTGGCCGGCGTAGTGCTGCTCGATCACCGTCTCGACCGCTTCGGTGCAGGCATGCGCCGCCTTGTCGCCCAGCAGGGCGGTGCCGGCGCCGAGCGCGAAGCCGGCCACGCGCCACAACGGAGCCATCACCGTGGGGCGCACGCGTCGCTCGTTGAGCAGCGCATCGAAACGGGCCAGGTGGACCGCCTCATGGCCCTCCATCTCCTCCAGCTGGCTGGCGGCGCGCTCATGCCCCCTGGCCGCGCCGAGCACGGCCCGCTGGCCACGGTAGATGTGGACGGCGCCGAGTTCGCCGGCATGGTCGACGCGCAGGATTTCCGACAGCCGGGCGCGGGTGGCGCCGCGGCCGGGACGGGGCGGGGTCGGGCGGGCGGTCATGAGAACCTCCGGCGGGCGGCGACGAAACTGAGGATCGCCAGCTTCAGCGAGATCAGCGCGTTCCAGCCGGCCATTGACAGGCCGAGGAACACCCAGGCGGCCTCCTCGCAGGATGGCGGAGCGAACTTCTCACCCTGCAGCAGGGCGGCCATGCTGGCGGCGGTGACCTTGCCGCCACCGGCGCAGATGGTCGGGCCGGGCCACCAGTTCCACTCCGCGCCGGCGTGGTAGACGGCGACGCCCACGCCGACGAGGAAGATCACGCCGAGCGCCAGGTTGAACCAGCGCTTGGATCGGGCGCCGACCTTGGTGCGCACCACCAGCATGCCGATCAGCGCCACCGTGAGGGCGGCCCAGTAGACCTCACGCTGCTTCAGACAAAGGAAGCAGGGCGCAAGCCCGCCGATATTCTGGAACCCGTGCGCGATCGCCAGCATCAGGGCCGAGGTGAGGAAGGCCGTCAGCCGCCAGCGAAGCAGGAAGGGGTCGTAGAGACGTCCAATCATGCGGCCACCATACGGCCTCCGGCCCCGGCGTCCATCATCCGCCGAAGAGGTTGCCGAACCAGGCCAGAAGGGCATCCCCGCCGACGCGCTCGAAGAGGCTGATAGCCCAGCTCGCGCCGAACGCCAGGCCGACCGCGACAACGATCAGCGCCGTCACCCAGGCGAGCGCGACCAGGCCGCCTGCCAGCACGAAGAGGCCATCGCGCTGGATCAGACCCGCCGCCATCAGCGCCAACCCCAGCGAAGGCACCGAGTTCGTCATCGGCAGGATGATGGTCAGGGTGGCCAGGATCATCAGCAAGGCCGCCATCCGCTCGCCGAAACCCGTCGACAGGAGCTGTAGCCGTGGCTTCGACAGACTCTCGACCCACCGCATGCGCTTGTCGGCGAAGTCCGCCATCCGGTTCAGCCATTCCTTGGAGATATGTCGACGCGTCCAGCTGGCGGGGAGCCAGGGCTCCTTGCGGCCGATCAGCATCTGGCCGGCGAGGAGGATGATGGGCACGCCCACGATCTGCGGCACGCCGTACAGCGCGGGCACCAGGCAGGGGATGGCCAGGATCAGGATCATGATCCCGAAGGCGCGTTCGTCGAGCCGGTCAAGGATCTGGCCGATGGTCAGCCCATCGTCATCCGCCGCGCGCGCCATTCCGGCGACGAGGTTCACAAAACTGCGATCCGGGTCGTCGCGATGTTGTCGAGGCTGGCGCATGGGCGCCTTGTAAGCCGCGACTTCACGTTGGTCGAGCCTTGCGGCGACCCTGAAATAGTTTCATACGATACTAAATATCGGTGCTCCGCGCCCCTGCCAGGATGCTCACATGAACGCCCAAGTCAAAGCCGACCTGTTCGACAATCCCCTCGGCACCGACGGGTTCGAGTTCGTCGAGTTCACCTCGCCCGAGCCCGAGAAGCTGAAGGCGATGTGGGAGCTGATGGGCTTCACCGCCGTCGGCAAGCACCGCTCCAAGAATGTGCTTCACTTCCGCCAGGGCGACATCAACTTCATCCTGAACATGGAGCCGACCGGCCAGTCGGCCGACTTCCGCGGCGCCCACGGCCCGTCGGCCAACGCCATGGCCTTCCGCGTCCGCGACGCCGGCCTGGCCTACAAGCTGGCGCTGGAGCGCGGCGCGACCCCGGCGACGCCGGGCAAGGTCGGGCCGATGGAGCTGAACATCCCGGCCATCGAAGGGATCGGCGGCACCAACCTCTATCTGGTCGACCGCTACGGCGCGCACAGCATCTATGATGTCGATTTCGAGCCCATCCCCGGCGCCGCCGAGGCGGCGGCGGCGAACAGCGTCGGCCTGACCTACCTCGACCACCTGACCCACAACGTGCAGCGCGGCGGCATGAAGAAGTGGGCCGAGTTCTACGAGCGTATCTTCAACTTCCGCGAAATCCGCTACTTCGACATCGAGGGCAAGGTCACCGGCCTGTTCTCCAAGGCCATGACCAGCCCGGACGGCAAGATCCGCATCCCGCTGAACGAGAGCCAGGACGAGCACTCGCAGATCGAGGAGTTCATCCGCGACTACAAGGGTGAGGGCATCCAGCACCTGGCCTTCGGCACCGACGACATCTTCCACACCGTCGAGACCCTGCGCGACGGCGGCGTGAAGTTCCAGGACACGCCGGACAGCTACTACGAGCTGCTCGACGCCCGCGTGGTGGGCCACGGCGAGAACACCCAGCGCCTGCAGGCCGACAAGATCCTGCTCGACGGCGCCCCGACCGAGGGTCAGGGCCTGCTGCTGCAGATCTTCACCGAGAACCTGATCGGCCCGATCTTCTTCGAGATCATCCAGCGCAAGGGCAACGAGGGCTTCGGCGAGGGCAACTTCAAGGCCCTGTTCGAAAGCATCGAGCTCGACCAGATCCGCCGCGGCGTGGTGAAGGCGGACTAGGCCGGGCGGCCATGGACCTCGTCGTCAAACGCCCCCGGCAACGGTCAGGGCGCCTTGCGGTCGGCTGTCCAGATCGACAGGAAGTCACGGCCAAGCGCATGGGTGACGCCCCGGATCAGGCGGCCATCGACGAATTCGCCCGACGTGTTGTAGGCCCCGCCGTCCTTGTCATGGGTGACGAAGGCGAAGCGTATCGTGCCCCAGTCGCGGGTGATCCGGCCCTGTTCCATGGGGCTGTCGTAGAACAGACCCGTGATCCGGTCGCCCTCGACGCTGTTGATGATCATCTCCGCATAGTAGGGCTCCGCGCCAGGCTCGCTGGTCAGATCCACCCGCCAGGACCCGACCAGGGGAGCGGCGGACGGCGGCTCCCGCGATATCGCGGGCGCGACGCCGACCAGCGATAAGAGACCCGCT
>JAZJXN010000147.1:42927-69146 GCA_040390885.1 Pseudomonadota bacterium
AAGGACAGTGCGTCTGATCATGATCCATTCCCCTCAACCTGTGGCTTCCAGAGACATACGATGAGCAAGCGCAACTGGATCCCCGTCCGCGGCGCGCAGGGCGAGCACAGCCGCCAGGCGCATGCCGACCTGCCCAAGGGAACCTATGAGCGCGAGGTGTCCAAGGAGGGCTTCTTCGGCCCGGCCGCCTTCCTCTACCACCGCCGCCCGCCGACCGGCTGGACGTCGTTCGAGGGGCCGCTGCGCCCGCGCGCGTTCGACCTCAACGGCCTGAACGAAGCCGCGCCGTCGCCCTGGGACGCGCCGGTGGTGCTGCACAACGCGGCCTGCGAGATGCGCTTCTGGAAGCTGAACGCTCCGATGCCCGCCCTGGCCCGCAACGCCGACGGCGACCAACTGCTGTTCGTCCATGCCGGGCAGGGCGACCTGTTCTGCGACTACGGACGCATCGCCTACGTCGCCGGCGACTACCTCTACCTGCCGCGTGGGACCATGTGGCGGCTGTCGCCGTCCGAGCCGACCGCGATCCTCACCATCCAGGCGACCAACGGCCACTTCACCCTGCCCGACAAGGGCCTGCTCGGGCCGCACGCGCTGTTTGACCCGGCGATGCTCGACACGCCGCAGATGGACGACGCCTTCCGCGCCCACCAGGCCGACGATGGCGAGACGGCTGTGCACATCAAGAAGCGCGGCCAGGTCTCGGTCGCCACCTTCCCGCACAATCCCCTCGACGCGGTCGGCTGGCATGGCGAACTCGCGCCGGTGCGGATCAATGTGAAGGACTTCCGGCCCGTGGTCAGCGCTCGCTACCACCTGCCGCCGAGCGTCCACACGACGTTTCTCGCGGAGCGCTTCGTGGTCTGCACCTTCGCGCCGCGGCCGTTCGAGACCGATCCGGGCGCGATCAAGATCCCGTTCTTCCACAACAACGACGACTTCGACGAGGTGCTGTTCTATCACGCCGGCGACTTCTTCAGCCGCGACGGCATCGACGCGGGGATGATGACCTTCCATCCATCCGGCTTCACCCACGGCCCGCACCCCAAGGCGCTGACGAAGATGCTGGTGCAGGACAAGGTCGCCACTGACGAGTATGCGGTGATGATCGACACCCGCGACCCGCTCGAGGTGGGAGACGGCGCCGCGTCGGTCGAGAACGACGCCTACGTCGACAGCTGGAAAGCCCGCGGATGACCGACGCCTTCATAAACCCCGACCACCTGGCCATGGCGGAGGACGAGCTGAAGCGGGCCGTGACCCTCAGCTGGCGCGAGGCGTCGAAGGTCACGCCCTGGGGCGATACGTTCGAGGGCATCTCCCCCGGCGGCGCCAATGTCGAGGTCGAACGCAACTACCTCTGGGCAGGAGACCCCGGTGGGGACATTCTGGTCGAAGTGGCGGTCTATGGCGGTCCCTCGCGCTACGACGCGGGCGCCAAGGTCAGCCACATCATTCGAAAGGGCGGCTAACGCCCTGATGACGCGAGACCGCCTGGGAGGACGGGAATGAGCAGACGCCAGTCTCTCCGCAGCCGACCGCGTCGACCCGTGCGCCTGTCGGCGGCGCGCCGCCAAACCTCCAGCAGATCGAAGGAATGACATGAAGCTTGCGTCCCTCAAGGGCGGCCGTGATGGTCGTCTCGTCGTCGTCTCCTCCGACCTGGCCTACTACGCGCCGGCTGACACAATCGCCCCGACGCTGCAGGCGGCGCTTGATGAGTGGGAGCGATGTGAACCGCTCCTCCGCAGTCTGGCCAACAGCCTCGAGCACGGCTCGGTGCCCCGCGAGCGGTTCCATGAGCACGAAGCCCATTCGCCCTTGCCCCGCGCCTACCAGTGGGCCGACGGTTCGGCTTATGTGAACCACGTGGCCCTGGTGCGGAAGGCGCGCGCCGCCGAGATGCCTGACAGTTTCTGGACCGACCCGCTGATGTACCAGGGCGGATCCGACGGCTTCCTGGCCCCGCGTGATCCGATCCCGCTGGCCGACGAGGCCTGGGGCTGTGATCTCGAGGGCGAGATCGCGGTGATCGTCGGCGACGTGCCGCAGGGCGCGAGCCGCGAGCAGGCGCTGGACGCGATCCGGCTGGTGCTGCTGGTCAACGACGTGTCGCTGCGCAACCTGATCCCTGGCGAGCTGGCCAAGAACTTCGGCTTCTTCCAGTCCAAGCCCGCCAGCGCATTCTCGCCGGTGGCGGTGACGCCCGAAAGCCTCGGCGACGCCTGGAAGGACGGCAAGCTTTCGGGCGCCCTGGAAGTCGAGCTCAACGGCAAGCCGTTCGGCGAGGCCGATGCGGGCGTCGACATGACCTTCGACTTCGGGACCCTCATCGCCCATGCGGCGAAGACCCGCGCGCTGGTCGCCGGCAGCATCATCGGCTCCGGCACGGTCTCGAACCGTGACAGCGACGGCGGTCCTGGCAAGCCGATCGGCGAGGGCGGGCTGGGTTATAGTTGCATCGCCGAGGTGCGCACGGTGGAGACGCTGCTCGCCGGAGAGGCGAAAACACCTTTCCTGCGTCACGGCGATACGGTGCGGATTGAGATGCGCGACGCGAAGCGTCACTCCATCTTTGGCGCCATCGAACAGACGGTGTCCGTACCGGGCAAGTAGGGAGGCCCTCCGCCGTGAGTTCGAACGTGACGCCGCTGCCGAGCAAGGCTCAGAAGAGCGCGGTGCTGGAACTGGACGAATACCTCCCGTTCCGGCTTTCGGTGGCGTCGAACGGCGTCTCTCGGCTGATCGCCCGCGCCTACGAGGACCGCTTCGGCCTCAGCATTCCACAGTGGCGGCTGATGGCGGTGCTGGCCGAGGTCGGCGGTCTGACGCCCCAGGCCATTGTCGCGCGCACCGCGATGGACAAGGTCACCGTCAGCCGCGCCGCCAACGGCCTGGTGACCCGCCATCTGATCGCCCGCACCGCCAGCGCGTCCGATGGCCGCTCGCACAGCCTGGCCCTGACCGAGACCGGCCGCCGCCTGCACGGCGAGATCGCACCGCTCGCCCTGGCTTACGAAGCGGCGCTGCTCACCGGCCTCGCGCCGGCCGAGGTGGCGCAGATGAAGCGGCTGCTGCAGCGGCTGGAGGCGGCCGCCGCGCGGCTGTCCGGGGAAACGCCGTCGCGTTGACCGCTCCGGGAGGCGCTGCGAGTATCCGCGCCCCGTTCCCTGTGTCCCGGACCTTCGACATGCGCCGTTACGCGACCCTGGCCCTGCTGCTGGCTTGCGCGCCCGTTCCCGTCTTGGCCCAGGCGGCCGCGCCGGCGCCGGCCGAGCCCGGCTACGCGGTGATCCAGATGAGGCCAGAGACCGGCTTCCTCAGCGCCGAGGAGCGCAAGGTGGTCAACCTGCTGATCCAGGCCGCCGACCAGATGACCGCCATCTACGACCGCCAGCGCGTGGCCCAGGGCGGCCCCGACGGTCCCGGCCACGGCTTCTATCCGGCCGGCATGACCAAGGTCGAGTTCGAGGCCTATCTCGCCGCCCGTCCGGCCGAGAAAGCCGCGCTGGTGGACCCCTACACCGTGGTCAGGCGCGACGGCGCCAAGCTGGTCGCGGCGCCTTATTCGGTCGAGTACAAGGCCGAGCTTGAGAAGGCCGCCGTCCTGCTGGAGCGGGCCGCCGCCATCACCACAAACCCCAGCCTCAAGCACTTCCTGACCCTGCGCGCGGCCTCGTTCCGCTCCAACGACTACTTCCAGTCCGAGATGGCCTGGATGGACCTCAAGGACACGCCGATCGAGGTCGCCATTGGTCCGTACGAGACCTACACCGACGAGATGCTTGGTCAGAAGACGGCCTTCGAGGCCTTCGTGACGCTCAAGGATCCGGCCGAGAGCGCCGCTCTGGACAAGTACAAGAGCTACCTCAAGGCGATGGAGGCGAACCTGCCGGTTGAGGACCGGTACAAGAACTTCAAGCGCGGCGGCGACAGCCCGATCGCGGTGGCCGAACAGGTCAGCGGCGGCGGTGACAACCTCCACGGTCCGCAGACCATCGCCTTCAACCTGCCCAACGACGAGCGCGTGCGCGAGGCCAAGGGCGCCAAGAAGGTGATCCTGTCGAACGTGCTGGGCGCCAAATACGAAGGCATCCTCAAGCCGATCGGCGCCCTCGTCCTCGTCTCCGACCAGGCCCCCCGCGTGAACAAGAAGTACATGACGCTGGAAACCCTGTTTCACGAGCTGTCGCACAGCCTGGGCCCGGGCTCGATCACCGTGGGCGGGCGCGAGACCACGGTCGGCGCCGAGCTCAAGGAGATCGGCGGCACATCGGAAGAGGCCAAGGCCGACGTCATGGGCGTGTGGAACATCCTGTTCATGATGGAGAAGGGCGAGATCCCGGCGGCCGAGAAGCCGGAGCTGTTCGCCACCTATTTCGCTGGCATGTTCCGCGCCGCGCGGTGGGGCGACGAGGAGGCTCACGGCCGGGGCGCGGCGCTGCAGTACGGCTACCTGAAGTCCAGGGGCGCCTTCGCCTGGGATCCGGCGGCGAAGCGCTTCCGCGTCGACGACGCGAAGATGGAGGCGGGGATCAAGGACCTGGTCGCCGATCTGGTGCGGCTGCAGGGCGACGGCGACTACGCCGGCATGGTCGCCTTCTTCGCCAGGTACGCCCACCTCGATGCCGAGGCTCGCACGGTCATCGCCACGCTCAAGGCCATCCCGGTCGATATCGCCCCGGTCTATCCGAAGGCGATCTGACGGCCGCCGCTAGGGGCCCGGCGGCGGTACGGGCGGTATGGGCGGTACGGGCGGCGGCGGGCCTGGCGGCGGCGGCGGGACCGGGGCCGGCCCGGGGCGGTTGTTCGGCTTGTCCCAGACCCTGAAGCCGTACGCCTTCAGCCAGTCGGGCAGTGTCTCGACCTGCCCGTATTCCGACGTGACATGCAGCTCGATGCCGTTTTCCTTGAGGATGCGGGCCACCTCGGCGGCGTATTCCATGGACTGGTGCGGATAGTCGCCGCTGCCCTTGGTCTTGCTCACCTTCTTGAGCGCCGCCGGGATCGCGTCGATCTCAGCGGCGGCCTTGGCCATCTGACGGACAGCCGCTTCGTGGCCGGGGTCGACGTCGAGGCCGGCGGCGCGGCGCTGGTCAATCACCCTGATGTGCTCGTCAGCCATGGTCTTCATGTTGGTCGACAGGTTCTTGGTCAGGGCGGTGACGTCGCTTTGCTTCTCGCTGGCCACGGCCTTGTCGTCGACGAGCATGACCTTGACCTTGGGCGGCGCCGGTTCGCCGGCCGGGGACGGGGTGACCGTCGCCTTCAGACCGCCCGGAGGCTCGGCCGCGGGCGGCATGAACGCCGCCAGGTCGATGCCCTTGGCGTTGGCCTTGCCGCTGGTCATCGACGAGGCCTGGATGACATCGGCCCCGGTCTGCTTGGTCACGTTGAAGGTGGCCGTCGCCTCGCTGACCATCGGCTTGCCCGACGAGATCATGTGCGCCTCGATGAGATCCGCCAGGTCCTTGCCGGTCATCGTCTTCTGGGCGGTCATGCCCTTGCGCGCCGGATTGTTCTTCTCGTCTCGGGTCATCATCGCGGCGTAGCGATCGAGCAGGAGGTCCGGATCGGTCCGGGCCAGCGCCAGCAAGGTCGCGTCCGCCAGCACCATGTCCCTGAGGCTGCCGGCGGTGATGTTGCGGTTCTTCTGGATCTGGCGGGCGGTCTCGAGCTTGGTCCTCAGCTCGGGGTTCTTGAGCACCGTCCACAGAGCCTTGGCCTCGCTGGCGATCTGCCTGGGATCGACGCCCGCCTGGGCCCGGGCCATCCGCCATTCGGTGACCAGGGCGGCGTCGGTCCCGGGGTTGCCCGTCGCCTTCCGCACGATGTCGGTCAGCAGCGCCGGATCGGCGGCGTCCAGCGCGCGGAAGGCGTCGCGCTGGGGATTGTCGCCCTTGGTCGGCTTGAGGGCCCGGTAGCGGTCGATCACGTCCTGATCGACGCTGCGGGCGATGGCCGTGGCGCCCGCCGCGTCCAGTTTGTCCGCCGCCGCGCTCCAGGCCGCCTTCTCCGGCGCGGCGACGTCTCTGCGGTAGGCGTCGACGGCGGCCTCGCGCTGCGCCTTCAACTGCGCCTTGTAGGCCTCGCTCTCGGGATCGAAGCCGGGCTTCTTGGCCTCGTCGTCCATCCACTTCTGCAGCGGCTCGGGCGTGATTTCCCCGGCCATGACCTTGTCGTGGTAGTGGATGATACGTTGCTCCGGCGTGCGCAGCGCGGCGCGCAAGGCCTCCACGTGCGCGTCCGCCGCCGCCGGCGTATCCCCCGCCGCGATCCGCGCCTCGCGCAGGTCGGCGAGGATGAATTCGCTCATTGGCGGCATCTTGATGGCGTCGGGGTCCTGGCCGGCGGCGCGGGCTTTCGCGCGCGCCTCATGGGTCTCCATCACCGCCTTCCGCTGCGCGTCGGTGAGTTTGCCGCCTTCAAGCGCGCGGGCGACCAGCTCCGGCTCCAGGTCGAAGAGGGCCTTCAGCTTGCCGCCGTCCGGGTGGGTGTCGACGAAGTGCTGGACCGCCGTCCGCTCCGGGATGTTCGCCTTGGCGCCGCCGGCCGGCGCGACCTCGGCCTCCGCCGACTTGGCCGAGCCGGGCCTCACTGGCGGGGCGGGGGTGTCCTCGGGCAGCAGCGGGAAACCCATCCGCTCGTTGAGCAGGTTGGCGGCCTTCTTGCTGCGGATGGCGATCTGCTCGCCGCCGCCCTTGGCCGAGATGCCGCCGGTCAGCGGGTCCTTGCCGAGGTCGCCGCGCACGACGTCGGCGTGGCCCAGGCCCTTGGCCTTCAGGAAGGCCTCGAAGACGACGCCCCGCTGGATTTCGTTGAGCGAGAACTTGCCTCGGTTCTCGGCGTATTCCCGCGCCGTCTTCCACACGCCCGCCCCGCCGCCGGGTGGGTAGGCGGCCGGGACCTGATCGAGGAAGGCGTCCCACTCCGCGCGATGCTTGCCGCCCTCGCGGACATCGACGACGAGGTCGAAGTCGCTCAGCTTGACGCTGGTCGACAGGACGGCCGGCCCGCCGCGATCGGGATGCTGGTCGGCGCGGGTGTTGGCGTAGTGCTGGGCGTTGGCGTCGTCGAGGGTGACGTAGAAGCCCCGGCCGAAGTCGTCGGCCTTGCCGTCCTTGCGATGGGGATTGATGCCGCCGCCCGCCATCGCGTCGGCGTCCGCGCGCGTCGTGCCGTGGCGAATGGAGAGGGTCTCGTCGGCGCCGCCCGAGCCCGGCTTGGGACCGCCGCCCGGCGAAGGCGCGGCGTCACGGTTGGTCCTGGCCCCGTTCTTGGCCGCCCAGGCCTCGTAGGCGGCGACGTCCGGGAAGGCGTGGCGCTCGTGCTTGCCGGTGGCGGGGTTCTCGACGCTCAGCCAGTATCGCTCGGTGGTCGAGTTGGGGTTGTGGCCGAAGATGGTCTGGCCCTCGCGTCCCTCGTGCGTCCAGTGGATCACCGACTCGCGAGGCTGTCCGCCCGCCGCGCCCGACTCGTACTTGAGCACCGCGAAGTCGCCGATCCCGTTCTCGCCAGTGCTGGGCAGGCGGCGGGCCATCGGCGCGGTGTCGTGCTGGTCGTTGTAGCCGGGGTGGTAGTGGGCCTCGAGCTCCCAGCGGCCGACGTCCTTGGGCAGCATCTCCTTCCACTGCTGGGCCTTGCCCTTCATGCCGGCCGGCATGGGGCCCTCTCCGGTGTCCTTGTTGAGCCCGATGAAGACGCTGTCGGCGTCGCCGAAGATGACCACGTGCTCGCCCGTCACCGGATTGCGATAGATGGCGACCTCGCGGCTTGGGTCGCCCTTGATCGTGGCGCGATAGGCCTTGTCGACCTCCGCCCGGTTCTTGGGGTCGGCGTCGAGCATCACCGCACCCTCGAGGAAGTCCGGCGCCGCCCAGGGGATGTCGGCGTGCGGGTCGTGGCCGGGGAGGGGCGGGGGCTTGCGGCGCTTGTCGCCGCCGGGGCCGGCGGCCTCTTCCCGGGTCGGCTTGCGCTGGGTCGAAGGCTCGTCGTCTGCCTTTGGCGGTTTTCGCTGGGTCGGCGGCTCGATGTCGTCGGCGCCGCTGGCGCCGGGGCGCGGCGGCGCGGCGTGCTCGGGCGCCGGGGGCGGCACGGTGGTCGGCTCGTTGGTGACAGGCGGCAGGTCGTCCGGACGCAGGGCCTTGGCCGGCTCGGCCAGAGGGGCGATGTCGGGCGGCAGGGGAAGGTGGATCGGCTCCTGCGCCGGGACTTGCGGCGTGGTCGGCCCCTGGGCGTCCGGATGCGCGGTCGGCCTGGGCGCGGCGTTGGCTTCGGCTTCGGCGGCGGGAGGCGGCCGCTGCGATGCAGGCTCCGGCGCCTGGACCTGCGGCGCCGCCGGCTCGCCCTGGGCCTGGCGCGCGGCCTTGCGGGCCTCCGCGGCGCGGGCCCGGCGCGCGTCGGTCATGCGCCCGGCCTTCTCCTCCAGCCCGGCCTGGATCAGGCTGGTGGCGGCGGCGGTCTTGAGCTCGTCGGCCACGTCGTTGGTGTTGCCGACGCGCTTGATGCCGGTGGCGTGGTCGAAGCCGATCTCGGTGGCCTTGCTGCCGACGCTGCTGACGGCGCTGCCGAGCGCGCGCTGGCCGTAGCCGCCCGCCATCTTGCCGCCCAGGGCGCTGGCGGGTTTCAGCAACGCCGCCCCCGCCGCGCCGCTGAGCAGCCCCTTCATCCCGGCCTCGAAGGCTCGCGTGCCGCTCTGGCCCTTGGCGCGGTTGGCCGGATCCATCGCCGCCCCGGCCGCGGAGTTGATGGCGTTGGTCCCGGCGCCGATGCCGATCTCGGCGACCAGCGTCCAGCCCTTGCTCATCGCCTGACGTCCGCCGATGGCGATGAAGCGCTCCAACACCTTCTCCGACAGCATGGCGCGGCTGGCGACGGCGCGGACCGCGGGCATGCCGCCCTTCAGGGCCACGCCCGCGGCGGCCCCGAGCCCGGCGGTGGCGGCCTGGACGAAGGTCATGACCAGGTCGCGCTCCATCTCCGCGCGGCTGTAGCGGTTGCCCTTGATCGAGGCCGACAGCGCAATCCCGGCCAGGCCCGCGCCGGCGGTGACCAGCATCGGAATCCAGATCGACGCCGCCGCCCCGCCGGTCAGGGCGGTGGTGACCACGGCCGCGATCACGACCAGCGAGGTGGTGACCGCAGTCGCCACCTTGTCGGTCATGGTCTTGTAGCTCTCGGCCGAGAGGTTGGTCAGGTGCATGGCCAGCTCGAGCTCGGCCGCGCTGCCCCCCGGCGGCGGGATGAACTTGCCGTCCTTGTCGAAGCGGGCGCCGAGCTGCTTGACCCGGCCCATGGCGTCGAAGGCGTCGGGCGGCAGGCCCATCAGCCGCTCGACCTGGTCGCGAGACTCGACCAGTCGGTCCCAGTCGCCGGTGACCTTGCCGGCGACCTTGCCGAGCCAGCCGGCGTCGCGGATCTGCTGCTGTGCCCGCATCCGCGCGATCAGGGCCCGCTCGCCGTCGTTGCGGGCCACACCCATGGCCGACAGCTCGACGTCGTTGCGCTCGTCGCCCGACAGCGACTCCGTCCACCAGCTGCCTTTGCCGTAGAGATTGAGCTTCTTGTAGAGGGCGCCGGGGCCGCCGTTCTTGTCGTCCCACGCGGCGACGGCCGTATCGATTTCGCTCTTGTCCATCCGCCCGAAGGTTCGCTTCAGCGTCGCGGCGCGATCGGCCTCGTGGGCGTTGGCGTAGTCAAAGGCGGTCGTGGCGTCGGTGGTGCGCTCCTTCTGTTCGGTGTCCCAGTCCTTGCCCAGGCCGCGCATGCTGCGCTGGACCAGCGCAGCGGCGGTCGGGTCCGCCGACATGCCCGACGTCAGCTTGTCGGCGATCTCCTTGCGGGTCTTTTCGACGTCGCCCTTGCCGCCGTCCTTGGCCCCTTGGAACTCCGCCACCTTGGCCAGGATGCCGGCCTGCCGACCCTTGGCCTTGTCGAGCCGCTTCTTCTTCTCGTCCGGCGTCAGCGCCGCCTTGTCCTCGCCTTCGCGCGCGTCGAGTTCACCCGCGTGCATGGCCTTGTCGACGCGCTCGGGCTTGGGCTTGCCGGACTCGCGGTTCATCTCGACCATCAGGCGGGCGGCGGCGACCTCCTCGCTGTCGGGGGGATGATCGACCAGCATCTGGATCAGCCGGTTCTGGTGCTCGGTGATCCCCTTCTTCTCGACGGTCCAATAGCCGTAACGGCCGTCGGGGCCGGGCTTGTAGACGTCGTAGTCGCGCTTCTGGCTGGCGAAGGCCGCGATGGACCAGCCGGCCTTGGCGTCCTTGGGCGCCTTGTCCCCCTTGGGATCCTCGAGCTTGTCGAAAGCGGTCTTGGTCTGGCCCCAGACCCGGTCGTTGCGCGCCTTGGCCGTGTCGGTCACGTCGAGGGCGTCGATCGGCCGCTCGTCCATGTTCAGAGGATCGGCGCCGGAGAGCACATCGTTGCCGGCGTTGAGGGCGGCGTTTTCGACGCTGTCGGCGGCGTCGTCGGCGCCCGCGTCGCCCATCTTGTCGCGGTCGCGGCCCATCTTCTCGCGCAGGCGCAGCGCGTTAGCCTTGGCCACCCCCTTGCCGGTCTGCTCGTCCTTGAACCCCAGCGCGTTAAGGGCCTTGCCCTGGGCCGCGAAGCCGCTCTCGGAGGACAGGGAGTCGAACACCTGCTGGTCGACGCCGTCGAGGTCGTCGCGGACATCCTTGATGTCGCCGCCGTGCAGCGCCTTCAGCGTGCCCCAGTCGGCGGGACTCAGGGAGCGCTGGATCTTCTCGACCCGCGCCTCCTCGTTGGAATAGTTCACCGCCGCCTTCAGGTCGGCCAGCGCCCCGGCGATGTTGTTGCCGTTCAGGTAGTTGATCGCCGCCTCGACGTTGAGGCTGTTGGTGCTGTCAGCCGACAGCATCTTTGGCAGTCCGAAGCGGATGTAGGTCTCGACGTCGCGGCCGCCGTACTTCGTCCTGAACTTCACCTTGATCGCCGCGCCCTGGCGGGCCGTGATCGAGCGGAGGGCGCTGAGCACGCCCTCGACGTTGGTGCCGAGCTCGGAAATGTTATCCCAGATCGCCGTCGCCTTGGTCTCGATCAGCTTCGGCACATCGACGTCGGCCTTGGTCTTCAGGTCGGCGATCTGGGTATCGGTCTTCGGGTCGGCCGCGACTTTAGACACCATGCCGATGAACTCGTTGGGCAGCATCTTCGGCGGATCGGACTTGTCCGCTGACTTGGTGTCTCCGCCCTGGCCGTCACCCTCCTTCTTGCCGCTGCCGGCCTTGCCGGTCTCCATGTAGCTCTCGATGCTCTTTTTCACGTCGGCGACGGCGCCGTTGAGCTTGGTGATCTCCTCGTCGAAGGCCTTTCCGATCGGGGGCAGGTAGGCGGTCATCGACTTGGCCACCGGCTGGGCCATCTTGTCGAAGCTGGAGGAGCTTTCATTGGCCTGGCTGAACAGGCCGTCGCCGCCGTCCTGGGCAGCCTGGACCAGCTGACGGGCGACGTTGTCGGACTGTTCGATGAGCCGCGCGCCGGCGGCCTCCGACTGCCGCGCCAGGCTGGCGCGGCCCTGGGCGCCCTGACCGCCGAGCTTGCGGCGCTGGCCCGAGTCCGTCTCGGCGATCCGGCTGGCGAAGCCCCGGGCGGTGCTGATCACGGCCTTGGCGTAGGCGCTCTCGCCCTTGTCGACCTGTTTGGCCAGGGAGTCGGCGATCGCCTTGGTCCCGACGCTCTGGGCCAAAGCCAGGGCCTTGAGCGTGGTCACGTCCTGCTCGCCGCGGCGGCTTTCGGCCATCGCCTCGGACTTGGCGCGGCTGCGGTGGGCGATGATGGTCTGCTTGCGGGCCGCCTCATGCTGGCGGATCAGCTGAACCTCGGTCCTGGCCCGGCCAGCGCGGATCGACCCGCGCACCTGGCGGCGAGTCTTCGACAGCTGGTCCAGGGCCGAGGATTTCGCCGAGGCGACCGCCGCGGGGCCGGCCTTGCTGGTCTGGGCGATCCAGTGATCGACCTTCTCGAACGCCTTCTTGAACTCGCCGGGCAGCCGGTCGAAGCTGTTGGTCATGGCTGAGGTCTGGGCCTTCAGCTCCTTGCCGTAGGCCTCGATCCGGTGCTCGGCGCGCTTGGGCGCCCGCTCCACGACCGCCTCGTTGGCGGCCGCGCCGATCGCATCCGCGGGATAGGGGAAGGTCGCCGCCGGATCGGCCTTGAACTTCTCCATCCGGGCGATCGCCTCGGCGCCTTTGGTCTTCAGGCTGCCGCTGTAGGCCTTGGCGTTGTCCTCCGCGACCTTGCGCTCGTCGTCGGCGGCCTTCTTGCCGGTCACCACCCGGGCGTTGGCGGCGGTCAGGGCGCCGTTGGCCCGCTTGGCGGCGCCGCCGATCTGGGCCCGCGCCGCCGCTGCTCGCTGGTCGACAAGGGCAAGGGCATCCTCGACGCGCGTGGCCAGGGTCTGACGCGCGGTGCGCAGGCCGTCGTCGAGGTCGGCGAGGCTTGTGCGCAGCTCCCCCTGTCGCCGGTCGCTGCTGTCGCTGGCCGATTGTCGCGCGGCGGAGACGGCCCGGGCCGCGTCCGCCATCAGCCCGTCGTGCAGTCGCCGCGCGGCCGCCGCCGCCTCGGCGAACACGGCGAGGTAGATGTCGACGTCCTTGTCGGGCTTGCCCTTCGGCCCGTCGGCGCGCTTCTGCGGCTTGACGGTCAGGGCGAGCGGGCCGGTGAAGGTCGAGGCCGGCGCGGTCAGGCGCAGCGGGTCATTGTCGAGCTGGACGGGCCCGGTCACCGGCTGCGGGACATCCTCGATCTCCGGACCTTCGTCCCTGGCCTTGCGCGCCGGGCGCTTCTTGCCCCGCTTGCGGCCGCCGAGGCCGAGCAGGCCGCCGACGAAGCCGACCGCGGCGTCGATGGCGTCGCCGACGCCGCCTTCGCCCTCCTCGCCGTCCTTCGCGCCGGCCGCCTTCTCGTCGCGCTTCCTGTCGAGCGTCTCATCCTGCTGGTCGTCGAGCCGGTCATCCAGCTGATCGTCCATCTGGCCGTCCATCTGCCCGTCGAGCCTGGCGTCGCGCGTCTGGTCGCCGAGGTCCCCGGCCCGCATCGGCGACAGGGGGCTGAAGGCGAGGTAGTCCGGATCCCCCGCGCCCGGTGGGCCGCCTCGGACGAGGAGCGGTTCGAACGCGTAGGGATCGTCGGCGATCTTCGCGGTCAGCTTCCGCGTCGCCGGCACGCGCGGCGCGTTGGGGGGCTTTTTCGCGAGCGCCGCGCCGCTCATGCCGACAGGTCCGGAGGCGGCCGGCCGAGCTTGGCGTATTCGTCGCCGGCCGCCTCGGCCAGATCGGGCCAGGCGATCGGGCGCCCGGCGGCAGTGGCGCGGGCCGCGGCGGCCAGCACGACGTTGCGGATATGCCCGCCCGCCAGATCGATGCTCACGGCCAGCCGGTCGAGGGCCGCGTCGGTCAGGTCGTGGCGCTCGCCGAGATGGGCGGTCCACAGCTCGCGTCGCGCCGTCGACTCGGGGGGCGGGAACTCGAGGATCGCGTCTAGGCGACGCACGAAGGCGGGGTCGAAGCGGTCGCGGCTGTTGCTGGCGAGGATGGCGATGCCGTCGAACTCCTCGATCCGCTGCAGCAGGTAGTTGGTCTGGGCGTTGGCGTGGCGGTCGTTGGAGTCGCCAACCTCCGTGCGGCTCGCGAACAGCGCGTCGGCCTCGTCGAAGAACAGCAGCACGTCGGCGTGCTCGGCGGCGCTAAGGATGGCCGACAGGTTCTTCTCGGTTTCGCCGATCCATTTGCTGGTCAGGGCGGCGAGGTCGACGCGGTAGAGCGGCAGCCCCAGCTGCGTCGCCAGCCAGTGCGCGGCCAGGGTCTTGCCGGTGCCGGACTCGCCGTACAGCAGAGCCCGCACGCCGGGGCGGTATCGGCTGGTGACGGCGGCGCCGAGGGACTCCTGAAGCCTGTCGCGCATCCTGGCGCGCTCAAGCAGCCGGTCGAGGTTCGCGCGCAGGGCGCCCGGCAGCACCAGCGCGTCGTCGGCGACGGCGGCGGGGCTGTAGCGCGCCAGCCCGGCCATGATGCCGGCGCCCAGGGCGACACCGGCGGAGACGTCAGTCCAGTCCATTTGCGGCGCGTCGCGACGTTGGGCGCTCTGGCGGGCCCGGGCGGCGGCCTCGCCGATGCGGCCGGCCCCGTGGCGGTAGCTCTCGGCCGCCCGCCGGGCGAGGACCTCGGACAGGCCGGTCTCGCGCCACAGCCGCGCCCGCTCGTCGACGCCGGGCGTGGGCAGGGTCCAGCTGTCGGGCGGCGTATCGGCCTCGATCAGTCCGTCAGGCCCGGTGGCGACGAGCCAGGGACCGTCGTAGGCCGCCAGCACCGGCGGCGTCCAGCGCTCGCCGGGGCCGAGGCTGGGGGTAAACAGCGGCAGACGCCCGGCCGCGATGAGCCAGGGCGCCAGGCCCGCCGGCGGCTCGCCCTCGACCCGCGCCAGTCCTCGCCCGAGCAGCGCGGCGACGCGGCCGGCGACGGCGGTCGCTTCCGTCATCGAGGCGGATCGGACCACCAGACCGGGGCGAGCCTCGCCCTCAAGCGCGCGGGCGCGGATGGCGATCTCCGCCTCGACCTCACGCGGCAGTCGCAGCTCGGCCGGCTCGACCAGCACCACGCCCGGCGGCAGGACCCCACGGTCATCCAGCGCGGCGAGGATGGCCAGCGGCACGATCAGGCTCCGCTCGGGCAGGGCGGCGCGCTCCTCGCCCAGCTCCAGAAGTCCGGCGGCGGCGGCGCGCCCGCAGGCCAGGGCCAGGGGTGTCGCGCCGAGCGGGGCGAAGGCGCTCGCGGCCAGGCCGACAAGCACGCGCGACCCGCCGATCGGCGCCTGGGCGCTCGCGATGGCCCGGGCGGCCAGGCCGTCCTCCTCGACGGCGGCGCAGAGGGCGACGGTCATCAGCTCCGCGTCGCTCACCCCGAGTGCGTCGGCCAGCGCGACCAGTCGCCGGTCAGCCTCCGTCGGCGATACCCGAAGCGCGGCGACGCAGGCCGGGAGCATGGCCTCTGTCCAGCTCTCCGGCGCGGAGTCGCGGTCGGCGGTGACCAGGCCCATGGCGGCGATGGCCAGGGTGCGCAGGTCGGCGGCCGGCGGCTTGACGTTGACGGTCATCGCAGCGGCTCGTCGCGATAGTGGTAGCGGATCGACAGCCCCAGCCACGGCGTCCAGCCCGGGTCGAGATCGAGCGCGCGGCGGCGCAGGCGGAGATCTGCCGAGGCCGGCGGATAGCGCACCTCGAGCATGTCCTCGGCCAGCAGCAACCCGCCCGGACGGCGCACGACCTCGGCTAGGCGGATGCGGGCATTGCGCCGCAGCCAGCGGTCGAGGCCGACGCGCCATGCGGTGATATCGCCGGCCCACCCCGGTCGATCGTCGCCGGCGAGGACCCTGAACGTCAGGTCGTCTTCCTCGGCGCCGTGGCGCACGGCGATGGCGCGCAGCAGAGCGCGCGCGAAGCCGTCGGCGGCGGTCGCCGGTCGGGCCTCGAGCCATCGGTCGAAGTCGAGTTGGATCAGGGGGCGGACAAGAAGGAACAGTCCGGCGAGACGGCTGCTCTGTTCGACGTCGACATTGACCGCAGGCGATTCCGGCGTCTGGGCTGCCATCTGGCGTGGCCCAGGGTCTTCGACGGGGGACGCGGTCTTCGGGCTCACGGGAGACGGTGAGGCCGGGGTGCGGTCACGCGAGTCCGCGTTCGGCCGGACCTGCGTCGAGGTCTGAGCCGGCGCGCTGGTCACGGCCAGCTGTGGCGCCTGATCGGCAGTCTTGCGGGCCCAGGCCTCCGCGATCAGCGCCTCGACCGTGACCGCGACGACCTCTCCGCCACCGGCCAGTTCCGGCATCACGGAGACGAGCGCGGTCCGGGCCAGCCAGCGGCTGACGGCCGCAGCGGCGGGGTGGGCGACGACGCCGGCGAGCAGGGCCTTGCGGGCGCCCGCGTCGAGCCGGGCGAGTCCCGTCAGCGCGCGCGTTCGGGCCGCTTGCGGCGTCGCTCGGGCTGCTTCGCGAACGTGCTGCGGCGGAGGCGCGAGGATTGGCTTCGCGTCGAGAGCTGCTGTGGAAGCCTGCACCAACTTGAGGGGAATGGACGACGGCGAGACCGCCGCCAGCAGTCGCGGCAGGTCGCCGGCCTCCGCGACCGCCACGACCGCGCGGGCCAATGCGGCTTCCTCACGCGCGTCGGCCCCGGCCAGGGCCATCCAGCGCGGAAGCCAGACGTCGAGCGGCAGCGCCTCCCAATCGGGCACGGCCAGCCGCCAGAACCACGCCGCCGGCCGCCGTCCCGCCGCCAGTTCGCGCAGCAGCATCGCCCGCGCCTCTGTCACGGACCGGAACCAGACGCAGCCCGCGGTGGCGGCGGCCGGGTGACCGCCGTGCACGGCGCGGCCGATCTGCTCGGCCAGCCGCTGCGAGGTCCGGTCGCGCCAGCGTTCGGGCGCGGCGGTGACGGGCATGCGGCCCAGCGACAGGGTCCGGACCACAAGCAACCGCTCGGAGGGCGCCGGCGCGATGCGCAGGGCGTCGGTGACGAGATGCGTGGCCAGGCCGGCGCGGTCGGGCGCGGCCCTCAGACGCAGCCGGGCCACCGACACCTGGGTCATCAGCTTCTCCGGATGCCGCCGAGTTCGATGCGGGCGGTGGCGCCGATGGAGCTGGAGGCGACGAAGGTCTTGATGATCCTCGCCCGGGCCAGGCCGTCGGACAGGTCCTCGACCGTGGCGTGGGCGATCGGCTTGTCGTCATCGCCGCGCACCAGGGCCAGCATGCCGACACGGACGCGGCGGATGTCGACGGCCAGGTCCAGCCTTACGCCGACCTCTGCCCGCGCCGGGGTCACCAGATGCGCCGGGATGATCTGGTCGACGGGAGCATGGGCGGCCATCAGGATGCAGACCCGGACAAGCTCGTTGATCGCGGACTCGGCGGCCGGGACGGTGCGGTCGATGCGCGCGAACAGCCAGTCGACGAATCCCTGCTGGGTGCGCTTGAGCTCGAGCGGCAGCTCGTTCCAGCGCGGCAGGCCCGACAGCCGATCCAGCGGAGCCGGCCGGTCGAACTCGGACAGGATCTCGGCCCACCCGAGCCGGACGATCGGCGGGGTCTCGCCGAAGCTGGCGTGCAGGCAGGCGGCGACCTGGCCGATCTGGTCGACCTCCTGGGCGGCCATCCGGGCGAGGGCCGGACGGTTGTGGTCGCCGGCGATCAGGTCGGCGAGGCTGGCGCGATCGGTCAGTTCGCGCTGCGCCTGGACCAGGGTCGCGGTGGCGAAGATGCTGGTGTCCATCTGCAGGGCGACCAGCCGCCGTTGGTCCAGCGTGACCCGCTGGGCGGTCAGGGCCGACCGCACCGCCATCAGCATCTTCGGCGCGGTGTTCACGGGCGGCGGCGACGGCAGGACCCGGTAGGCCGAGGCTCGCAGCCGGACGGCCGACAGGGTCAGGCGCACCGCCTCCAGCCGGTCGATCAGGTGCAACTGGTTGCGAACCGCGGGGAACCAGGCGACCGGCCCTTCGCGGAACAGGGCGGCGTACTCGCGGATCTCCTCGGGCACGTCGTCGTGCTCGCGGAGGCAGGCAGCGATCGGGCTCTCGGTTAGCGCCGCGGTGGCCGGCGAGCTGGGCAGGGCCTTGCCGGTCGCGCCGCGCCTTGGCCGTCGGAACAGCACCACCTTCACATGGTCCTCGATGATCCGGGCGCGGCGGGCGTTGAGGGCGTTCACCCGCTCGGTCTCTTCGGCCAGCAGCGACTCGGTGACGCCGACGTCGTGGCGGGCTTCCTCGACCTCGATGTCGATGGTCCGCAGGCGGGCCTCGGTGTCGCGGATCACGCCGCCCAGCGCCGTGCGCACCGCGCGGGCGTCATCGAGCAGGCTGCGGTAGAGCGCGATGCGGGCCTCGACGAGGCGCATCAGGGCGATGGTGTTGTCGATCGCCCGGACGGCGGCATTGAAGTAGTCCGCCTCGTGACGCGCCGAGTCCTTGGGCACATCGTCCATGTCCTCGTAGTCGCGGGCGTCCTCGGCCTTCTCGCGATCCTTGATGACGTCGCCGACGGTGTCCCTGACCCGGCCGCTGCCGGGGGCGGTGGTGGGCTTGTAGCGGAAGCCCGGCGCCGGCAGGTCGGCGAGGGCGATCCCGTCCGGGCGCGCCTGGCCTGACGGCGCCTTGGTCGGGTCGATCATCAGGCCGGCGATGGTGTTGATCACCGTCAGCTTGCCCTCGAGCGCGAAGGCGTGGGCCTCGACCGACGGCGGCGGAGCCAGGCGCTCGGCGACGCTGGCGGTCCGCTCCACCCGACCGGGCAGGGCGAGCTGCGCCTGGATATCCCGGAAGTTGACGGTGGGCGTAAGGCCCGCCCTGAGGGCGGAGGCGCTGATCGATCCGGTCGCGAACCGGGCTGGTTGGGCGCTCGCGAAGGCGGCGGCGCTGATCCCGGCCGACGTCACGGCGGCCGCTGGCTGGGCCACGAGCATCGGCTGGAAGACCAGGGGCTGGGCCATGATCATCGGCTGCAGCTGAGGCTGGACGAACGCCTGCGGCTGCACGGCGGGTGTGGTCAGGCCCCGGATCGACGGGGACGCGGAGACGTCGAAGGTCCGCAGCATCCCCATGGTCACGCCGGTCGCGAAGGTGCCGGTGCTGACCTTCGGCGGCTCGGTCGGGGTCGCCGGCGCGGTGGCCGGCTTCTTCTTGGTCTCCAGCGGTTCGTCCGGATTCCGCCGGTAGTCGGTCTGGTAGGCGGTCTTCACGAAGGCGCTGAGATCGAGGCTCTTGGCCCGGGCGCCCTCCTCGCGCACAGCCAGGTCGGCGAGCGCCGGGGAGGTCACCAGCCGCGAGGCGGCGTCTGCCCCGAGCATGTAGCTGCGGACCCGATAGATGTCGGCCCGGGCGCGCACGAAGCCGAGATCGACGGCGTCGTTGGTGCCGTTCAGCCGCGCGTCGAGGTCGGCGATGAAGCTGTCGAGCCCCGCCTCCTCAAGCGCCGTGAAGTGCTGCGCCAGGAAGGTCTGCTTCCAGCGGCCGCGGAATTCGGCGATGGCGGCGATCTCGCGCACGCCGTCGGCCTCGGTGGTGCCGAAGTCGGCCTCGACCGGGGTGTCGACCGCCGAGGCCGGCTGGAACGGCCAGGGGGCCGGCGCGCCCGCCGGTGTCGGCGCCGTCAGCCTGGCCCCGGGCGGGCCGTCGTCGCCGAGATAGACGGTCTCCTCGCCGCCGGCGCTGATCTTGCCGACCGGGCCCCATTCGACGGTGCCGCCGACCTGATGGAACTGCAGCCCGTTGACCTTGATCCCGACCAGGCTCTTGAACGCCACGCCGGCGCCCCAGGTGGTCTCCGACGGGATTTCGAGCCGAACCCAGCCGCCGGCCGCGGGCAGGTCGCCCAGCCGAACCGGCGGCGTGTTGCCGCTGGGCCCGACGCTGTCCTGGCCCCAGAACACGGTCCGGGAAAGGTCGCCGCCGCCAGTCGCGTCGGCGCCCTCGCCGAGGCGCAGGGTCAGGTTGGTGAGCCCCGCCGCGTCGGCGATACGGACCCAGACATAGACCTGGTCCCCGGTCCCGATGTCGAGCGAGCTGACCGCGCCGCCAAAGCCGTGCCCCTGGGTCGCCGTCCCGGCCGCGATCCGGCGAATGCGGGTGGCGGTGACCGGCCCGCGGTGGAGCGGGTAGGGCAGGGTCTCGGCGGCCGGCAGATCGGTGGCCAACCACCCGGGGCGCCGCCCGGTGATGCCGTCAATCAGCAGGTCGCGCCGGCGGCGGACCATCTCGCGTCGCACCAGCCAGGTCGTGCGGTCGGCCACGAACCGCGCGATCGCCTGGGCGAAGGCAGGGTCGACGGTCCCGATCTCGAGGAGCCCGGGCTCGTAGACCCGCTCCGGCACCGGCACCAGCAGCTCGACCGTGTCAGCGGTGTCCAGGCTGAGCGGGATCAGGGAGGCGGCGTCGCCGACCGCGACATCGACGTGTTCCAGCGGCACGGGCGCGGCCGAGATGCGGAATCCGGGCGGGAAGAAGCTTTGCCGGCGGGTCTGTAGATCGAACACCGAGCGCGGCAGGAAGCCGACCGGCGGGATCTGGCGGAAGGCGGCCGCCAGCGCCGCCGGCGTCGGGTCGCCGAGCTCGCCCATATGCTCAACGAACTGCGCCAGCCGCGCCTGCCACAGCAGGGCCGAGCCGGCCCCCGCGACCAGCGGCGTCCGCGGCATCGGCTGGCCGCCAATGCGGGTGACGGCGCCGCGATCGATGAAGTCGAGGCTCCAGTCGGCCTTGAAGCCGATCAGGGCCAGGGGCAGGCCGCGCCGCTCCCACGGATGGTACTCGCCGGGCAGGGCGCTGCGTTCGACATTGAAGACCCGATAGGCGAGGCGATTGCGGAAGTCGGGGCCGAGCCCCGGCATCGAATAGTCGGTGGAGCCGGTCAGGGCCGTCATCTCGCCGGGCCAGAAGAACAGCGTCAGCCGGCAGCCATCGATCAGCTGCAGGTCGTCGTAGGCGTGGTCGCGGGGATCGGGCGGGCAGCCGTCCGTGTCCGGACGACCCAGGATGGTGGCGGTGATCGGCTCGGCGACCAGGATCGCGGCGCGCGGCAACTCGTCCACCGCGGCCTTCTTGAGGATCTCGCTGAAGGCCGGCCCGATCTTTCGCGGCAGGCGCGGGCGCAGCCGCTCGAGGATGCCGCCGGTCGGCGAATCCGGGTCCGGCGTCTGGGCGCCGTCGGGATCGCCGGGCAGCCCGGGCTTGTTGGCGATCAGCGCGTTGAGCTGGTCCTCGCGCAGATAGACGGGCAGGTCGGCCAGGCTCAGTCGGCGCGGGGTCGAGATGACCACATCCTCACCCCACTGCGTCAGGCCCATCCCTGGCAACAGCTGGAAGCGCACGTCGGCCGGCTTGGCGCCGGCGGCTCCGGGCTCGAGCTGCAGGTCGAGCCCGTGAACGGTCCCGGCCGTCAGCCCCTGACCGCGCAGCCGCTGGGCCCCGGACCGCGAGTTCTGCTCCGCCGTCAGCGCCTTGTCCGACAGCGCCCGGCCGGTGAACGGATTGATCCGGCGACGCCAGCTGTCCGGGATCTCCGGCCGCAGCTGCGGGTCCACTTCCAGGACGTGCTCGTCGCGGACCGGGGCGTGGATGGGGGTGATGATGCGCATGGCGGCTTGCCCCTAGACCTCGCCGGCGATCAGGCCGTCGACGACGCCCTGGTCCTTGGCCGCGACGGCCTTCTTGAGAGCCTCGGCGAACTTGCCCATGTCGCCTGGATCGACGTCGCGAGCGGTGCGGTCGAGGTCGAGGATGTTGTCGGTGTCGGCCAGCCAGGTCAGCTCCGGCTTCTTCATCGGCTCGCCCAGCGCCTTCTCGAGACGGCCGAGACCCTCGCCCAGGCGCGGGTCGGCGAAATCGCTGGCGACGTCGAGCACATCGCCTTCGGTCAAGAGCGGCTTGACGTCGGCCTCCTTCGCCAGGGCGATGTTGAGGCTGGCGCGGGTGGCGGCCAGGCGGGTGAGGCCGGCCGGCTGCAGACGGCCGGCGGCGAGGGTCGGGCTCAGCGTGCCGATGCGGTTGAGGCGCAGGGCCGGGTTGAAGAACTCCTCGGTCGGCAGCCGGGTCGGCGGGGTCGGCATCGGCTCGGGCTTGGCCTCGGGCACGATCCGCTCCAGCCGCGAAACGGCCGCCAGGAACAGGGCGTCGGAGTTCATGATCTTCGGCGAGCCCAGGAACGCCGACAGCCGCGCCGCGCCGAAGGTGGTGGCGACGTCATTGAGCTTCTTGACCCGGGTCACGACGCCGAGGTCGCCGGCGCGGGTGTCGAGCTCGATCTTCAGCCGCATGTCGTCGCCGCTCACGGCGATGGCGACGCCGACGACATTGGCCTCGTAGGCGACGGCGCGGCGGCGCACGTACCACAGCCGCGGCGGCAGGCCGTCGTCGGTCGGCAAGGCGGCGACGGCTTCGGCCCAGGCCGCCTGCCAGGCCTTTACCTCGGCGTCGGCCGAGGCGGTGCGGGCCTGCATTTCCGCCGGGACCACCGGACGGGTGAGCTTGACGCGGCGGGCCAGCATGCCGGCCAGGACATCGGCGGTCGGCCGCCGGAAGCCCTGGGCCAGGTCGGTGGTGACGCGGGTGGTCAGGCTGGTCAGCGACTGCTCGAACCGTTGCAGGCGGGCCCGGCTGACCGGAACCAGCACCATCACGCCCATGGCTCCCAGGTCCTGGCCGGCCATCAGGTCGATGGGCGGCAAGGCAAGGCTTTCCTCGACCACGGCGGCGATCTCGTCGGACGGCACGAAACCCACGTCGACATCCACCGACGGCGGGAACCACAGCTGCCGGAAGCCGAGATTGTCGGACAGGATCGAGGCGGCCGGCAGCTGCCCCGCAGGGGGCAGGGCCGCGAAGTACTGGGCGGCGGCGAACGACGGCGGAAGTCCGCCGTTGGCCCGGTCGCGCAGGACGTCCGCCAGGTGCCGGCCGTGCTGCAGGATGAAGGCCTCGGCCACGGCGCGCGGACGCGCCCCCATGCTGACCTGCAGCGGCGTGTCGGCGCCGGTCTCTCGGCGGACCAGGGCGGTGTCGATCCAGCGGATCGCGCCGCGGTCGAGGGCGATCATGGCGATCGGCAGGGCGTCCTGGGGCATGCCCTCGGCGTCGCCGAGGAACAGGGCGCGCGCGACCGCGCGGCGGGCGTCTTCCAGCGTCACCGCCCCGGCCGTGTCCGGATAGGGGATCAGGGTGATCGCCGTGGCCTCGATGATGTCGCCATCCTCCACCTGGCGCGGTCCCGAGACCGAGGTCGGGTAGGCGGCGATCGGATTGGCGGTGAACTCCACCGGCCGCAGGGCGAGGATGAACAGCCCGGTGCGCCGGCCCAGGGGCGCGCGGGGCTCAAGTCTCAGCCCGAAGCTGGCGTCGAGCCGCCGCGAGCTGGCCAGGTCGAGGACCGGCACCGCCCGCCGGTTGGCGATCACCACCAGCTCCCCCGCCGGCGTCACCCCGTGGCCGGCGTCGACGATCAGGGTCTCGCCGCGCACGTCTCCGCCCCGCCGCACCTCCAGCCCGGTGACCACGCCGGAGCCGCCCGCGCGCGCCAGGTCGGCCTGGCGCTGACGCACGTAGTCCTGGTCGCGCGTCAGGTCGGCTCCGGTCAGGAAGCGGCCGTCGAAGTAGCGCGGCCGTCGGCGCAGGCCGTCCAGCACCAGGGCGGAGTCGCCGAGCAGCTCCTGCATGTCCTCGGTCGACAGCACGTTGCCGTCGCCGCCCCGGGCGAGGCGGGCGATTTCGCTCGCTTCGGCCACCTCGATGCGCGTGCGGGCGCTGCTGTTGCTGTAGGTCGCCATGGCTGTCTCCTAGGGCTCGATCAGGTCGCGGTCGGGGTAGGCGCGGCCCAACCACTTGCCGGGCAGGACGATGAAGGGGCGGAGGCTGTTGTCGACGGTGACCCGCTCGGTGAGCTTGAGCTGGGGCCGCACGCCCTCGGCGGCGTCCTTGGCGAAGGTCACCGGGATCGCGACCCGGGCCAGCAGCACGGCGGAGGCGTCGAAGCCCTCGACGTGCTCCTGCATGCCTTCAAGGCTTTCGTCGGCGGTGGCCGGCGCGGACTCCCAGCTGCCGAGCACGGCCTTGAGCAGGTCGTCACGGCTGGCGTCCGGCGCCGGCCAGAAGTTCTCCGGCGCTGGGATCGGATCCGGCGGTCCCTCCTTGCGCGGCACCAGGGTCAGGCGGGAGGCGTCGGCGAGGCGCGAGGGGACGACCGCGTCGAGCGCGTCGAACGGTCCGTTGGCGAAGGCCGGCGTCTTGCCGCGCGCGCAGGCGTCGGCGGAGAGGAACACGTCGAACACCACCGCCACGTCGACCCCGACCCGGGGCGTGCGCTGAATCGCGGCGCGCAGGTCGCCGGTCGACTGGGCGGCGAACCAGCGGGCCAGCCGGATGCACTGCGGTTCGGTGACCTGGACGAGGCGGCCGTGCCGGTCGATGGCGAGCCCTGGGTCGACCCGCAGCTCCATGTCCGGATCCGTGGCGGTCGGCGGCCCGACGCGCAGGCCGGCGACGGTGCCGAAGCCCATCAGGTGCTTCAGCGCCGCCGCCAGCCGGCCGCGGTGGTAGGTCTGCTCGTCCTTGAAGTCCTGGGCGTCGAGAAGCACGCCAAGGGCGTAGTTCACGCGCTCCGGCGGCGTGGCGATTTCCAGCGGGTCGGCGGGAGCGAGGGGATCGGCGAGGCTCATGACCTGAAGGTCCGGTTCAGCGAATAGGACGGATGGGGCGGATCGGGCGGATGATGGGGCCGGGGTCGATCGGCGTCGGTCGCACAGGGGGGCGGCGAATGACGACGTCCGGTCGCAGGACCACGTCAGGCCGGACAATCACGTCCGGCCGAACGATGACGTCGTCGGGGATCACCCGTCCCCGCGCCTTCACCCGGACCACCAGTTCGGTCGGCTCGCTCTCGAGCTGACTGCTGTCGACGACGACCAGCTGGAAGCGATAGTCGCCGGGCGCGAGTTCGTTCTCCACGACCAGGGTAGGTTCGCGGCTGCGGAAGACCTTGCCGGGCGACAGGACGGGCATCAGGTCACCGGCATCAGGGTGAAGCGGTATTCGACGACCTTGCCGGGCGCGACGTCGGAGGACTTCTCGGCCGACAGGATGAAGCTGGACCCGAACGGCACCTCCGCGGGGGAGATCGGGGAGCCATTGCCGTCGACGATCTGCAGGACCGCCGTCGGCCGTGCCCTGTCGCGCACAACCACCTCGAGGAAGGCCGGCTCCGACTCGTTGCCCGCGTCGTCGACGACGATCAGCTGGAAGCGGTTGACCCCCAGCGGCAGGGGATCGGCGGCGGTGACGTCGACCTTTACCTGCGGATCAGGCTGAACGACCGGGGTCTTGGGTACGAACTTGACCATGAGAGGTGTCTTTCCTTCAGTCCCACATCCAGATGTTGCGTGTGATCGTGCGGCCCGGTGCGGCGCTCGAGCGTGCGGCGCTGACCAGGAAGCCGGCGCCGGACCAGATCTCCTGAGGCCCGTCGGCGACGGCGACCGGCCGAGGGGACACGGGGCCGTCGGCGCGCGAGTCGAGGCGGCCTTCGCCGCGGATCCGGTCGCCCACGCCGAGCGCGCTCTGGCCGATCCGCACCCGCTGGATCGGCGGGGTCTCGGTCAGGAAGGTGTCGAGCCCGACGAGGGAGGCGAGGCCGACGATCAGCGGGCTGCTGGCGGTGGACAGGGTGATCTCGACATGCGCGGGCGCGGCGGCCTGGGCCGTCGCCAGCAGCCGGTCGAGTTCCCCGGTGCGCGGACCGCGCCTGACCAGGACCAGGGTGCGATGGGCCATGCGCTCGAAGAAGTCGGCCACGGCTTCACGGTCGGACAGGCTCTGCGGCAGGTCGGCGCGGAACAGGGCCATGAACTCGCGCCGCGCCTCGTCGCCAAGGAACAGGGTGTCGCCGACGAAGCTGTTGCCGGACTGGACGATGCCGAGGGTCAGCGGATCGTCATCGTCGGCGAGGTCGGCGCCGAGGATGGTCGCGAAGGTGCGGCGCAGGCGGTAGCCCTCGACGACCACGATCTCGCCCCGGGTGACCGCGCCGCCGGCCAGCACCGTGGTCTCGGCCCCGTTTATGGCCAGCACCAGGGCGCGGGCGACGACGTCGTCGAGGGTGGCCAGCGCCAGCTGGCCCGGCCGCGGCACGTCGCGGAACGGATCGATGCGTCCGCCCTCGATGACGACGCCGCCGGTGGCCAGTTCCAGTTCCGCCAGCAGTCCGCCCAGGGTGCCATGCAGCCGCGCGGTCCACGGCGCCGCCTTCAGCGACTGGCGCAGGCGGTCGGATGCGCCGGCCTCATCGGCCTCGACCCCGATCCATGAGCCAAGCCAGGGCAGGGCGGCGTCCGGCGTGGCCCCGGGATCAGTCAGCAGCCAGCTGTTCGCAACCTTGCGTTCGAGCTCCGTCAGCGGCCCCTCGAACAGGGTCAGCAGACGCTCGAGGAAGTCAGGCGGCGTGGCCGGTCCGGCGGCGCGGGCGTCGGGCCCGGTCAGGTCCTCGCCGTAGAGGGCGGGCAGGTAGCGGTCGCGATAGGAGAAGCGTGAGGCGTAGGCGCGGACCGCGGCCACCTCGGGCGTGACCTGGCTGTCGCCGATCAGCTCCAGGTGCAGCCACAGATAGCGGCCGACGACGCGGCGGACCCGGCGACCGGAGATTTGCAGGGCGACCGTGAACAGGCCGCT
>JAZJXN010000147.1:69156-79875 GCA_040390885.1 Pseudomonadota bacterium
GCGCGCGCGGGCAGGTGAGCAGGCCGGGGTGGAAGGCGCGCTCTGACGGCTCGTCACACCAAGCGCCCTGTGGGGCGTCGGGCTTGTCCCACATCGCCGCCGCCGGTCCGAAGATGTGCGCGCCCCACTCCGGCCCGGCCTCGTCGGTTGGCGGCAAGGGCCGCCCGCCCCAGTCGTCGGCGTGGGCGAAGATGCGTACGCCGGCGTTGTCGGCGATCGAGGCCTCGAGATAGAGCCGGTCCCAGACGCAGCCGAGCTGGCCGGAGTCGAACGGGCCGATGGTGACCCGGCCGCTGCGCGCGTAGGCCGCGCGTGACAGCGCGTGCAGGGGCCGCGTGCCGCCGGGCTGGTCGGGACTGGCGCCCTCGGTCGGGTAGGAGGGCGTCTCCGACAGACTGTTGGCGAAGCCGCCGCGCCAGGGGCGGAGCAGCCGGTAGGTGTCGCCCATCGGCTTCACCTTCATGGTCTCCGACGAGGGGGCGTTGAGGTCGTAGACCAGGGCCTGGGCGGCGGGGGCGCCTGCGTCGGTGGCGAGCAGCGCCACCCGGTCCTCGCCCACCCAGGCCAGGCCATAGGGGAAGGCCAGGCCGTCAGTCTCGAACTGGCGCACGAACCGCTTGCCCTCGAGCAGGAACAGGACCGCGTTCTCGCCCGTGCGCCAGGCCAGGGCCGCGAGGCGTCCGCCGGGCGAGGCGGCGATCATGATCGGCTCGTGCCCGGCGGGCAGGCGGGCGGACGGCAGCCGGCGCAGGCGCGGCGGCCGCGGATTGGGCTCGACCGGCGTGAACCGGTTCTCATCGATGGGGCGATATCCCGCGACGCGCAGCGGATAGCCGGTCAGCCGCGCCAGGGCGCCGCTGGCGCGATCGAGCGCCCACACACCGCCCCCGGGCGCCGGCGCCAGCCGGTCGGCCGCGAAGCCTGGCAGCTCGACCCGCGATGGCGACCAGCGGTCGCGCCGGTCGACCATCCAGACGGCGTCGTTGCGCGCGACATAGAGGACGTCGTCGTCGCCGAAGGCGAGGTCGGTCGGCTGCATCACGCCCACGGGGTCGTCGGGCGGCACCTCCAGCGGCGCCGGGATCGGCCCGAAGCCGGCGGCCATGATCTTGCCGTCGCCCCACCAGGCGAAGCTGCCGCCGGGATCTCGCACCGGGGAGGCCCTCATCGCCCAGGTTCGGGCGAGAACCCCGTCCTCGACCAGCGCCGGCGCCGCCTGCTGCCGGTCCAGCCGCATGAGCCGCTCGACGGGGCGCCAGTGCAGGTCGAGCGCCGCGGTCTCCTCAGGCGCGTCGGCGCCGAGCCCGAAGGCCCCGCCGTCCGCCGTCTGCCAGAACCGCAGGCCGTTGACGTCCATCAGCAGACCTCCGGCACGACGGGCACGGCGACGCCGGACTCGGCGCCCTCGGCGGCGCTCGCCGTCAGGCTGGTCGCCGACGCATCCCCTTCGGACACCGCCAGCATCGCCAGCTCGGGCAGCTGCCAGCGGGCCAGCGGGATCTGGGTGCGGCCGTTGGGGTTCTCGGGAATGATCCGCCAGCGCCGGTCCGGTCGCCGGACGAACAGCCGCACCGGCGCCACCGAGCGCACGCCCGGCACCCGGCCGATGGCGGTCTCGATCAGGCGATCGTCGACCGCGCGGCCGAGCGGCCAGCCGTAGCCGTCGGGGCCGCCAGGGCCGAGCGGCCAAAGGTGCAGGCGGATGGCCTCGGACACGGCGTTGAGCACGACCTCCCGCTGCCGGGAGTCGACCAGCTCGACCGCGGCCGAGATCCCGATCGGCAGGTAGTCGACGCCGATCACATAGAGCTCGGTCGAGACCGGCCGGCGCTCGTCCAGCCAGGCGTGGACGGTCTCCAGCAGGGGGCGGTCGGGGCGCGGCGCGGGGGCCGCCGTGCCGGCGCGGGCCGGGAGCACCATCACCGACACCACGCCCGGCACATTGTCGCGGCGCTGGTGCGGCTTGAACCGTTCGAGCACTTCCACCCGGCCGACCGGCGCCCCGGGCGTGCGCAGGGCGAGCTCCTTGTAGTCGGCCACAGTCACCGCCCGACCGCCGTTGCGGATCAGGGCCGGAATGCGCGCCTCGGCGTCGGCCAGGGTCTCGGAGTCGGCGCCGCCGGTGGTGGCGAGCGGCTGGTTGACCTTGAGCCGGGGCGCGCCGGGCGGGGCGGCGATGGCCTTGATCGACCCCGGAGACAGATTGCCGGCCGCGCCGCCGCCCGCGCGCATGCCCACGACCTGGATCGTGCGACCGGCCGCCGGGACCATGCCGCGCACGCCGTCGCCGAAGGTGACCAGTCCGGCCTCGGGGTCGAGGCTGTAGATCCGGTCGTCGCGGCCGCCGGCGGCGACGTCGGGCACGCGCCGCCACAGGCGCATGCCTTCCTCCTCCTCGACCTCGATCATCAGGGTCTCGGGCTCGACCGAGTCGGCGCCGAGCGGCAGTTCCAGCCCCGAGCCGCCGGTGCCCTGGCCGATGATCTGGCGACCGAGCGTGCGGCGCTGCTCGACCCCCACCGCGTTGATGCCGGCCCAGGCCAGCTTGAGGCTGCCGAGACGGGCGCTCGGCTCCGGCCGCAGCCGCAGCCAGCAGACCAGCCGCGCCTGCACCACCGGATCGTCGATCCGCGGCGGCCGGTCGCCGACGCCGGCCATGACCTGCTTGAGCACGTCATTGCTCGGGGCGCCCATGTCGTCCTTGCCCGGCAGCAGCAGTCGCACCACGCCCGACTGGGTCAGGCCGACCGACGTGTCGGCCAGCACCTCGAGCGGCAGGTAGACGTCGCCGTCGCCCTCGCTGGTCGAGATCTCCCAGATATGCGGGATCCGCGAGCGGACTCCGACGTCGGCGAAGTCCCGCGGCATCTGCAGCGCGGGAGCGACACCGACGTTGAGGATGCGTCGCCGGTTGCTGTCGCCGCCGCCCAGTTCCATCCGCGCCGCGTCGATGGCGGCCTGGCCCGGCTGGGGCGCCAGGATCGCGAACCACAGGGACTGGTCGTTGGTCTCGGCGACGATGTCGCGGCCGCCCGGCTCGGCGGCCGAGCCCGCGAACACCGGCGTCGCCACGTAGCCGGTGACGTTCTCGGCGATGCCGTAGAGATCCTTCAGGTCCGGCAGCAGGTCGCGCAGGCTGCGGGCCTCGGCGTCGCTGGTGCGGCGCTTGATGTAGCAGCGAGCCTCGACCGCATGGACGGTGATCTCGCTCAAGGTCTCGAACGGGGCCGGCTTGTCGATGGCGGCGTGCAGCGGCAGCATCACCGGCCGGCTCGCGGCGGCATCGTCGATGCTGATCTGGACCACGCCGCGCGCCGGCGTCGCCGGCCGCATGCCGGCGCCGAGCAGGCGCAGGAAGGCCAGGCGCTGCCGCTCCGGGATCAGGTTGGCGCGGTAGAGGATGGTGTCGCCGAGCCAGGCGAACAGGTCGATCAGGGTGCGGCCGGGATCGCCTTCGCGTGGGCTCGTCCACTCCGGCGTATGGGCCGGGATCCGACGGACCAGGTCTGCGACGAGGTCGTCAAAGCTGCGGTCGTCCAGGGCGGGTGGTCGGAAAGGCATCAGCCGGCTCCCACGGGGACGCGCGCCGTGACCTGGGCCAGCTGGCCGGTCAGGGCGAGGCGGTAGGACAGGGTGACGACAAGCTCGCGCGGGTCGGGACCTTCATCGACGTCGACGCGGTCGAGCAGAATGCGCGGCTCGTAGCGGCGGACGGCGTTGATGATCGCCTCCTGGGTCCTGGCGCGGGTCGTGAGGGTGTTGGGGGTGTGCATCAGGGTCTCGAGCCCGGCCCCGAAGGCCGGCCTCATCAGCTGTTCGCCGGGCGCGGTGCGCAGGATCACCTCGATCATCTGGCGCACCGACAGGGCCTGGTCGGGCCAGGTCAGCCGGCCGTCGGCGTCGGGAGTCGGCAGCAGCGGCCAGCCGGCGTCCGGGCGCAGGGTGACGGTCCGACCGGTGGTGGCGATAGGACCGCTCATTTCGGCCTCGGGATGGGAATGCAGATCTTGATCCAGGCCATCCACCCGAAGATCAGGTTGAGCAGCCCGAGGAAGATCGACAGGACGATGAAGGCGCAGAGGGTGATGGCCGGCAGGGAGAAACTGCACAGCCAGAAGATGTCGATGCCGCCGGTCGAGCCCTCGCCGTCGGACAGCTTCTTGGGGTCGCCGGCGACGAGGTTGGCGATCTCCGGCGGCAGCTCGAACGCGACGTTGGGCTTCATGCCCTTCAGCTTGCCCAGGCTCGGCAGGGCGATCCGGGCGGCGGGGCCCTCCGAATGCCACCAGGGCAGGATGCGGAACGGCTCGCTGTAGTTGCTCCACACCAGGCGCGCGGGGCAGGCGGGGTCCATGCGCACGCGCAGGAAGCCGCGGATCGCGTAGCGCTGGCTGTCGCCATGGAACTTCGGCGTCTTCGGAGCCAGCTGCGAGAACCGGCTGGCCAGGCAGGCGAGGGCGGCGTCCGTCAGCCGCGGTCCGACATCATCGCCGACCGCGGGCCATTCCAGAGGCATGTGGACCCCGCCGTCGTTGGGTTCGCCACCTATCAGGATCGGCGCGGCGGCGCGCACGAAGTCGGCCGCGTTGACGGAGGCCGTGGTCTCGCCATAGCCGTTCCTCGCGGTCGGCAGATCGATCTGACCCAGCAGCCGCATCAGTTCCTCGGCCGGGCCGCCGGGCTCGAAGGCGCCAAGCTCGATCATCAGCTGCTGCAGGAAGATGCCGAACGAATAGAGGCGGCCGTCGGCATTGTCGGTCAGCGGCTCGCCGTCGGACGCATCGAGCGGCGGCGGCGCCTGCAGCGGCCGCCAGGCGGGATCGAGCCGCTCGCCCGCGCGCGGAAGCTCCAGGCCCGGCCGCGCCTTGAGATAGGCCGACAGGTGTCGCCGCATCTCGCCGGCTTCGGCGAGGTTGGCGTAGTCGGGCGGCGGCGGCGGCGCATCGGACAGGTCCGGGCTGGCCACCGGGATCAGGCCGTAGAGCACCGTGCGCCCCATGGCCTCGCAGACTTCGGGCGGCGCGACGAACAGCGGCAGCACCTGTTCGACCAGCCGCCGCTCGCCCTTGCGTACGGCGATCATGGTCTCGATCGATCGAGCGGCCGAGAGAGCCCGCCTGCGGTTCTGGGCCGTGGGGTCGGGATCGAGGTCGGGGGCGGCGATCCGCAGCCAGCCGCGCCTGGTTGGCCCGTCATTCATCCAGCCTTCGAAACCCTCCTGCTCGACAGCGTCGCGCAGGTCGTGGCCGGCGCCGATCTTCAGCCGGCCGGAGCCGATCGACTCGCCGAGCTGGCGGCGCAGGACCAGGCCCATGCCGGCGATCTTCCGCGGGTCCAGCCGTGGACTGCCGGGGGTTCGGCAGTAGGCTTCGAACAGCGCCATGTGGAAGCGGCGGTGGACCGGCTGCGCCAGCTCCAGCACCCCGTCGCCGGCCCCGCGCCGCAGGCCCTGTCGCGACAGGATCGCCGCGCGCCAGTCCGGCTGCTTGAGGTCCTCAAGGACCGCCTCGATGTAGGACTGCTCGCCGGCGGTGGCGATCATCGTCGCCGCGCCGCCGCCGCCAAGCGGGCGTAGGGCGATGTCGTGCGCCTCGTCGTGGGGCAGCTTCGCCATCAGCTTGCGGCGCGCCGCCGGATGCAGGGTCAGGGCTACCATACGTTGCCGACCCCCGGCGTGTAGGTGCTGCCCACCACGGTGGTGGCGATCAGGGTGTCGCACTGGACGACGCCGCTGAACTTCGACAGGCCGGCGTCGACGCTGACCTGGCCGGCCGAGACCGAGACCTTGGAGGCGTTGACGGTGACCAGCGCGCTGCTGTCGATGGTGACGCCCTGGGAATCGAGCGTGATCGAATGCTGCGAGGTTTCCAGCGTGATCGAGCCGCCAGCCTCGTCCGTGAGGGTCGCCTTGACGCCGGCGGGAGTCTCGATCTCGACCTTCTCGCGACCGCTTTCCTCGACGATGGCGATACGCGTGCCGTTCTTGCCGGTCAGGGTCCAGCGGTCGACGCTGGTCCCGCCGCCGCCCAGCGTCTCGGGGATTGCGGTGGCGCCGTTCCACAGGCTGCCGATCACGACCGGCCAGGCCGGGTCGTCGCCGATGAAGACCACCAGCACCTCGGTGTCGACGTCCGGGATCAGGAAGGCCCCGTACTGGTCGCCGGCGAAGGCCGTGGCCACCCGCGCCCAGACCTCGGCGTCGCCGTCGGGGTCAGGCCCGTAGAACCGGACCTTCACCCGCGACAGCGATTGCGGATCGCTGACGTCGGTGACCTTCCCCAGCCGGGGAGACGTCATCCAGTGTAACGGCTGGGCGAAGACGGCGGGCTTCATGCCGGCTCTCCCAGCCACGCGCTCTCGCCGATGAAATCGGTCAGGTAGCCGGTCGCCGCGTCGAAGCGGTGCACGGCCTCGGTGACGACGTAGGTGTTGGCGAACATCGGATTGAGGCCGCTGACCGCGGCCCAGGTCCCGACCCGGATGCGGGCGTCGCCCTGGGCGGTGGCGTCGACGCGGACAAAGCGGCGGGCGCGGCGGCTGAACGCGGCCCGGGCCAGCCTGCCGGCCTCGCCCTGGGTCATCGGCTGGCGGGTCCCGATCCGTTCGGCAACCTCGCCCACGGCCTGCTGCAGCAGCTGCGCGCCGCGCCTGCCATGGCCGGGCCCGTAGTCGCCTGCGGTCGCTTCGCCGGATACCGCGTCGCCGGTGGCGGGGTCGAAGCTGGGCACGACCACCTTGGTGGCCTGATCGGCGAGATCGGCGGTGACGCGCGCGCGCACCAGGGTTCCGCCGAGCCGGAGCTCGACCTGGACCCGCGCCTCGCGGCCGACGGGCCCGGCCTGAAGGTCGCCGCCGACCACCTGCAGGTCGGCGTCGAGCGGCTCGAGCACGCGACGCAGGAAGGCGAGGTCGCTCTCGTTCATCTGGGCCCAGGTGCGGACGGGCTGGTCGAGGCCGTCGCGCGTCTGCGGCGTGAGGCCGTAGTCGCCGGCGATGCGGCTGACGAGGTCGGCTGGGGACATGTCCTCGAAGGTGCGGCTCTTGCGGGTGCGGCGTGCCTTCCACAGGGAGTCCTCGGCGAGGATGGTGAAGGTCGGCGGGCCGTCGGTGCCGCCTTCGCCCTCAAGCGCGGTGATCAGCCCGTCGAAGATCTCCTGCGGCCCCAGCGCCTCGCCGGCGTAGAGCTTGATCCTGGCGCCGAGCTTCAGCGGCGAGCCGGAGGTGGCCCCGTAGCTGGCCTCGCCGTTTTCCTGCGACAGCCAGTCGACGAAGCTCAGCTCCAGGCTCGACATGCCGCCGACGGCCTCACGCATCCGCATCCGCGTGATGTTCGAGGACAGCAGCGGGAACTCCTGTCCATCGACGCGGATCGTGGGCCTTGCCGAGACCAGTCTGATGTCGCCGTCAGCCATGCGTCAGTCCGTCCACAGCCGGGTTTCGCGGTCGGCCCGGCGCCGCAGGACGGCCGCCAGCTCCTCGGGGTCGAGCTTGCGCCGCGCCTGGCCGCCGCCGCCCGCGGGCAGGTCTTGCGGCGGCGCCATCTCGGGGGCCTCCAGCTCGACGTCGTTGATCACCACCGCCATCGTGTCGCCTCATCCGATCCGCACGCCGCCGCGAACATTCGCGGACAGGCCTGTCGAGCCGCCGGTGATCAGCCGGCCGGTCACGTCGAACTGGGCGCCCGAGCTGACCGCCGGCATCGACGGCGGCGGCAGCAGTCGCTCGGGATCCAGCCGCACGCTGACCGCCGTCTTCGACTGGCCGAGGCCCGCGAAGGCGCCGGCGCTGGCGCTCATGCCCGCGGTCGCCGACCCGCCGAAGCCGGCGGATGCGCCGACCCCAAAACCGGCCGAGGCCCCGGCGCCGAAGCCCGCCGACGCGCCCGCGCCAAACCCGGCCGAAGCGCCGGCGCCGAAGCCGGCGGACGCGCCAGCGCCAAAGCCCGCTGACGCCCCTGCGCCGATGCCCGCGCCGGCCGAGGCCCCCGCGCCGAAGCCCGCCGAAGCGCCGACTCCCACGCCGGCGGAGGCGCCGACGCCGATCCCCGCGCCCGCGCCGACCGAGGCGCCGATCCCGGCGCTGGCCGAGGCGCTGAAGCCGACGGCGGCCTTGAGTTCGACACTGGCCTGCACGGTCAGGGCGCCGCCGACGGCCATGCGCATGTCCTCGACGCCGTTGGCGGCGGCCAGGGCGCGACCGGCGCGCGGATCGCCGGCCTCGGTGGCGACGCCGGTGGTCCCGCGGCCCCCGGGGGCCGCGGTGTTGAGCACGGCCTTGGCGGGCGCCTTTTCGTTGACGGTGTCGGGGCCCGAACCCTGCATCGTCACCTGCACCGTCGAGCGCAGCGGCACGCCCTCTGAGGACCAGAAGTCGAGGGTCTCGTTGTAGGACTCGATGACGCCCTTGAACGCGAAGCGCCCCCAGCGGAACTCCACCTGCGGCGGCTTGGCCTCGGCGCCCTTCATGGTCAGGGCCAGGGACTTGAGCTTGCCCGACAGCTCGCGGACGTCCGCGCCGAGCTCGGTGGTGTCGAAGATCAGCTCGGTCTCGAGCTTGCTCGTGGTGCCCTGGGTGCTCTGCTTGGCCTGGCCGTTCTGCGCCCCGCCGGCCTGGTCGTCCTGCAGCTTGTTGGTCAGGCTGATTTTCAGCGAGGCCGGATTGAACATCACGTCGAAGGCGCTGCCCGAGACGCCGACGCCTTCGAAATGGGCCTTGGTCGGTTCGGTCACGGGAGCCTCGCCATGCTGAGGCCTTCGTGCGCCAGGTGGATTTCCTCGACCGCGACCTCGCCGCCCTTGGCGTTGAGATCGGCGACGCGGAACTTGATCGGCATGGCGTTGGTCAGCTCCCAGCCGAGGACCTGGTTGCGTCCGTCGAGCAGCGAGATGGTCAGGTTCGCGCGGCTGGTCTTGGCCCAACCGCCGTTGGCGGCCTTGTCCGCGCCCGCGAACAGCGACCACCAGGCCCACAGGTGGCGGGAGGTGATGACGCCGCGCTTGAGGACCACGGTCGAGAAGGCGACCGGCCCGGCGCGCTGGACGGCGCCGTAGTTGCGGCCGCCCTCCTTGATCACCTTCGGCTCCATCGTCGCTTCCAGGCCGGTGACCTCGGAGAAACCGCCAGTGATCGGCTCGCCGACGCCTTCGAACGGGGCGAAGCCCGTGCCGCTGGCCGGCTGGAAAGCCACGAAGAAGGCGAAGCCGGGGAAGGGGAGCAGCGGATCCTGGCCTTCGGGAATGGGCATCAGGCGGCCTCGCTGCGGACCGCGTCCGACGCTTCGAGCAGCGCCAGGGTGACGGTGATCTTCTGGATCGGCTGGGCGGCGGTGAAGGCGAGGCCGACGATGGTGCGGCCCGCGTCGATGTCCGACTGGCTCATGGTGGTGGCGTCGCAGCGCACCGAATAGGCTTCGGCCGGACTGGCGCCGGACAGGGCGCCGGCGTCCCACAGCCGGCCCATGAAGCCCTCGAGCTCGCGGCGCAGGCTTGCCCACAGAGCGGGGCCGGCGCTCTCGAACAGCTTGTCGCCGCCGAGCGACTTGGCCGCCCGCAGGATCACGTTCATCAACCGCGACACCCCGCCCGGACGCCATTGCCGGTCGCTGGAGGCGGTGGCGTCGCTGAGGATCACGGTGCGGCCGGCCTTGAACCCGACCAGCGACAGCCGGTCGCCGAGCCAGTCGGCGCGACCCGACGGCAGGCCAGTGGCGATGTCGCCGGAGCCAAGTTCCGGGAGGGTCCGCATCACCGAGACCAAGGCGGTCCCGGCGGCGCTGCGGAAGGCGCCCTCCTGCAATGAGGTGCGGGCGATGGCGCCCAGCAGCACGCCCTCGGCGCCCTCGACCCCCTCGGGCAGGCCGGCGGAGGCGGCGGTCTCGATCCAGGGATAGGCGAGCTGCAGCCGCGCGCTGCCCAGGCGCCCGGTATCGAGCAGCCGCTGGCCCTCGCCCGGAAGATCGACCTCGTCGAGCAGGGCCAGGGGCCAGGCCTCGCTGCGCGGCGGCGTCGCGTCTGGCTCGAGCGACGGCAGGGGCAGGCTGGCGACGAGCATCACGTCGCGCCGGTGGCCGGGACCGCGCGGTGCGGCGAGCAGGCGAAGGACATGGCTGACGCCGTTGGACCAGTCCAGATAACCGGCCCGGTCGAGCCGCGGCGCCGTGATGGTCAGCCGCGACAGCCGCGCGTCGGGCTCGGTCCCGGCGGCCAGGGGCGCACAGGTCTTGAAGATCTCCGGCGGCGGCGGCGGACCGGGCGGTACGGAGGCCGGGCCCGGCGGACCCGCGAACAGGTCGGGCAGGTCGGGCAGCGAGAGCAGCGCCACGTCGTCCAGCCCCCAGACATGGGCCGCGCCATGCCAGGTCGCGGGGTCGCCCGCGTCGGCCGGCGTCCCCTGGTCGGCGAACCCCGGCAGCAGCGGCACGCGCAGCTCGGCGTTGGCCGGCGGCGAAGCGGCCGCCCAGGACACAAGGCGGCGCTTGGCGGCGATGACGCTCGCCGCGTCGCCCCGATCGAGCAGCGGCAGCGGATCGCCGGTGCGCACGACATAGGCCTTCACCCCGCCCTCGGCGAAGAAGCCGCGCACGGCCAGTCCGAGCGGACAGGGAAGACGGATGGCGGAATCCGCCTCGGCCGGTCGCTGGTCCCAGGCGAACAGGGTCTCGAAGTCGCTCCAGCTCTCCACCGGCACCGGCACGTCCAGCAGGGCGTCGACCGCCTCGGG
>JAZJXN010000147.1:79951-80295 GCA_040390885.1 Pseudomonadota bacterium
TCCAGCCAGGCGCGCACCCCGGCCGGGACGGCGCCCGACCGGCGTGGCGTGAGGCCGACGAACAGGGCTACGTCCGCGCGGGCCGAAAGCGCGGCCGGCGCGGGTGACGCCTGTCGTACGATGAGGCGGGGAAGCGGCACCAACAGCCCTCTTAGTCGATGAACTCGAAGCCTTCGGAGGCGACCACCAGCTCTTCCATGGCCGCGTCGCTGCCGCCCTTTCCGGCCAGGGTCGGGCCGGTCCATTTGAGCGGGCGGGCGTTGATCAGCTTCCAGCGCATGACCGGATTGCCCTGCTCGTCGTTGAGGGTGATCGAGATGTTCCGCTGCGTGTACGGGTTGGTC
>JAZJXN010000148.1:0-6857 GCA_040390885.1 Pseudomonadota bacterium
AGGCGGACAACTGCATCATCGTCTGCTCGATCGAGAACATCGACCCGATGGGCGTCCACACCGGCGACAGCATCACCGTCGCCCCGGCCCTGACGCTGACCGACAAAGAGTATCAGCGCATGCGCAAGGGCAGCATCGACGTGCTGCGCGAGATCGGTGTCGAGACCGGCGGCTCCAACGTGCAGTGGGCGATCAATCCGGCTGACGGCCGCATGGTCGTCATCGAGATGAACCCGCGCGTGTCGCGCTCCTCGGCCCTGGCCTCGAAGGCCACCGGCTTCCCGATCGCCAAGGTCGCCGCCCGCCTGGCCGTCGGCTACACCCTCGACGAGCTGGCCAACGACATCACCGGCGGCGCCATGCCGGCCTCGTTCGAGCCGAGCATCGACTACGTCGTCACCAAGATCCCGCGCTTCGCCTTCGAGAAGTACCCTGGCAGCGAACCGCACCTGACCACCTCGATGAAGTCGGTCGGCGAGGTCATGGCCATCGGCCGCACCTTCGCCGAGAGCCTGCAGAAGGCCCTGCGCGGTCTCGAGACCGGCCTCACCGGCCTCGACGAGATCGAGATCGAGGGCGCCCAGGACCCCGACACCGCCCATGCCGCCGTGCTGCGCGCCCTGGCGATGCCGACCCCGGACCGGCTGCGGGTGATCGCCCAGGCCTTCCGCCACGGCCTGACGGTCGAGGAGATCAACGGGGCCTGTTCCTACGAGCCCTGGTTCCTGCGCCAGATCGCCGAGATCGTGCGCCAGGAGGGCATCGTCCGCGCCTCGGGCCTGCCCGCCGCCGACGGCCTGCAGAAGCTCAAGGCCATGGGCTTCTCCGACGCCCGTCTGGCCAGGCTGACCGCCCTGACCGAGGCCGAGGTCCGCGCCCGCCGCCACGCCATGAACATCCGTCCGGTGTTCAAGCGCATCGACACCTGCGCCGGCGAGTTCGCCGCGACCACGCCCTACATGTACTCGACCTACGAGACCGGCGCGCTCGGCCAGATCCCGGACTGCGAGTCGGCGCCGTCGAACCGCCGCAAGGCGATCATCCTCGGCGGCGGTCCCAACCGGATCGGCCAGGGCATCGAGTTCGACTACTGCTGCTGCCACGCGGCCTTCGCCCTCGACGCCATCGGCATCGAGTCGATCATGGTCAACTGCAACCCCGAGACCGTCTCGACCGACTACGACACCTCCGACCGGCTCTACTTCGAGCCGCTGACGGCCGAGGACGTGCTCGAGCTGATCCACGTCGAGACCCAGAACGGGACCCTCGTCGGGGTCATCGTCCAGTTCGGCGGCCAGACGCCGCTGAAGCTCGCCCATCCGCTGGAGCAGGCCGGCGTGCCGATCCTTGGCACCAGCGTCGACTCCATCGACCTGGCCGAAGACCGCGAGCGCTTCCAGCAGCTGCTGCACCAGCTGGACATCGCCCAGCCGGTCAACGCCCTGGCCCGCAGCGCCGAGGAATGCTTCACCGCCGCCCATGAGGTCGGCTACCCGATCGTGATCCGTCCGTCCTACGTGCTCGGCGGCCGCGGCATGGAGATCGTCCGCGACGACGAGCAGCTGGAGCGCTACGTGCGCACGGCCGTCGAGGTCAGCGGCGACGCGCCGATCCTGATCGACCAGTATCTGAGCCGCGCCACCGAGGTCGACATCGACGCCCTCTGCGACGGGACCGACGTGTTCGTCGCCGGGGTGCTCGAGCACATCGAGGAAGCCGGCGTGCACAGCGGCGACAGCGCCTGCTCGATGCCGCCGTTCTCGCTGCGCGAGGACATCATCGCCGAGCTCAAGCGCCAGACCGTCGAGATGGCCCTGGCCCTCAACGTGCGCGGCCTGATGAACGTGCAGTTCGCGATCGAAGAGCCGCACTCGGCCTCGCCGCGCATCTATGTGCTGGAAGTGAACCCGCGCGCCTCGCGCACGGTGCCGTTCGTGGCCAAGACCATCGGCCAGCCGGTCGCCGCCATCGCCGCCAAGATCATGGCGGGCGAGACGCTCGCCAGCTTCGGCCTGGTCGACAAGCCCTACGACCATATCGCGGTGAAGGAGGCGGTGTTCCCGTTCGCCCGCTTCGCCGGCGTCGATACGGTGCTGGGCCCGGAAATGCGCTCGACCGGCGAGGTCATGGGCCTGGACTGGAAGCGCGCTGACGAGACCGACATGGCGCCGGCCTTCGCCCGCGCCTTCGCCAAGAGCCAGCTCGGCGGCGGCGTCACCCTGCCGACCGCCGGCGCGGCCTTCGTCTCGGTCAAGGACAGCGACAAGATCTGGATCCTCGAGCCGGTCAAGCTGCTGCAGGCGGCCGGCTTCAAGGTGCTGACCACGGCCGGCACCGGCGCCTGGCTCAAGGAACAGGGCGTCGAGACGGTGATCGTGCGCAAGGTCCTGGAAGGCCGCCCGCACATCGTCGACGCGATGAAGAACGGCGAGGTCCAGCTGGTCTTCAACACCACCGAGGGCAAGCAGTCCCTGTCCGACAGCTTCGAGATCCGCCGCACGGCGCTGATGATGAAGATCCCCTACTACACGACCTCGGCCGGCGCCCTGGCCGCGGCCCAGGCGATCGTCTCGGCGCCGCTCGAGGCGCTCGAGGTCCGGGCGCTGCAGAGCTACTAGGTCCCGCCAGTCCTTCCCGGCCCGCCGGGGAGGACCGGACGGCGCTCACGCCGTCAGCAGCACCACGCCGATCACCACGTTGAGCACGCCGCCGCCGAGGAAGGCCGCGACGGCGAGGCCGAACGCGCGCGCCTGACCGATCGCGAGCGTCTGGGCGAACCACCGGCTCTGGACGACGATGTACCAGACGATCGCCGCCAGCATCACCGCGGCGCCCACGGCTCCGTAGGTCCCGCCATCATGGCGCATGACCGCCGAGCCGCCTGAAAACGCGATCGCGAACGGCCCGGTCAGGAAGCAGAGCGCGAAGAACGGCGGCCGCAGGGTGTCGCGGTCGAGGGACTGCTTGGTGCCGCGCAGGTAGGCGACCGCGCCGAGGAGCGGCCAGATGCTGAAGATCACGGCCCGGAAGAGCATCAGCCCCTGTTCGTTGCCGACCAGCATCTGACCCAGCGCGCCGCCGGCGCCCGGGATGATGTCGTGCAGCGACAGCTCCAGGACATGGGCCAGGATCACCGCGAGGATCAGGAACATCGGCGGGCTGACGCTGTCGCTGAAGCGGTTGTCCTCCTTGTCACCCAGCTCGCTCACGGCATAGGCGGCCATGCCCAGCGGATGGCGCACCACCCGCCACAGGGTCAGCGGGAAGAACAGCAGCCAGCTGATCAGCTCGAAGAGAAACTCCTCGAGCGAGCGCAGGATCTTGACCAGGTCCATGCCGTCTCCCCGACTGCGGCCGACAGCGCCCTGTCCGGACCATCGCCGCGCCGACGTCACGCCGGCGAAATCCGGCCATCGTCGGTCTGCAAAGATTCGTACCGTAGCCGACGACGGGAGAACGGGCGATGGCGGACGAGGTTCAGGCTCAGGCGGCCGCTTCATCGCCGGCAAGTCGCGCCCGCGCCGCCAGCCGATCTGAACCGGAAATCTCCCCGCCTGGGAGCCGTATCGCTCTACCCTGACCGACGATGGATTCGTGGCTTCTCCCGTTCGCCGGCATCTGGCTCGCCCTGGTCAACCTGGCCGCCTGGACCGCCTTCGCCCTCGACAAGGCGGCGGCGCAGGAGGGCGCGCGTCGCACACCCGAGCGCACGCTGCTGCTGCTGGCGCTGATCGGCGGCAGCCCGGCCGCCCTCGCCGCCCGGCAGTTGCTGCGTCACAAGACCCGCAAGGAGCCGTTCCGCTCCCTGCTGCTCGCCATCGTCTGCCTGCAGGGACTGGCGATCCTCGCCGCGATCGCGCTGTCGACAAGCTGGCGGCCCTGACTGGACGAAATGGAGAACGCGGTTACGGTCTCCGACTGACCCGGAGCGCGCCATGCTGATCGTCCACCACCTCAACAACTCCCGCTCGCAGCGCGTCCTCTGGCTGCTCGAGGAGCTCGGCCTTCCCTACGAGATCCAGCACTATCAGCGCGACGCCAAGACCATGCTGGCTCCGCCGGAGCTGAAGGCGATCCACCCGCTCGGCAAGTCGCCGGTGGTGACCGACGGTCCGGTCGTGCTCGCCGAGACCGGGGCCATCGTCGAGACCCTCGTCGACGCCTACGCCGGCGGTCGCCTGCGGCCGGCGGCGGGGACCGAGGATCGTCTGCGCTGGACGTACTGGATGCACTACGCCGAGGGCTCGGCCATGCCGCCGCTGCTGATGAAGCTGGTGTTCGAGGTGCTGCCGCAGCGCGCGCCGTTCCTGGTCAAGGGGCTGGTCAAGGGCATTGCGGGCGCCGCGCAGTCCAGCTTCATCGACCCTCAGCTGAAGGCGCACTTCGACTACTGGGAGGCCGAGCTCGGCAAGTCGGACTGGTTCGCGGGGTCGGAATTCTCCGCAGCCGACATCATGATGAGCTTCCCGATCGAGGCCGGGGCCAGCCGCGGCGGGGCGCTGGAGGGCCGGCCGCGCCTGACCGAGTATCTGCACCGCATCCACAACCGCCCCGCCTACCGCACCGCGCTGGAGAAGGGCGGCCCCTACGCCTACGCGGACTAAGGGCGTATATGTCCCCTGGCAGACGGAAGCGGAAAGTTGCGCAACCGGTCCTGCGTGAGTGCGTTCGGTCCCGGCAACTTTTCCGAGAGACCCCAAATGAGCTCCAAAGCGGATGACGCAGCGGTAGTCGAACGCTTCAAGGCCTTCGTGCAGACGAGGGAGTTTCCCTGCGTCGGCGCCAAGTCGGCCCTGGCGCGCGAGCAGATGAACTTCGTCGTCGCGCGCGATATCCGATCGTCGTGGGACGACCTCGCCATCTACCAGTACCTGCTGGACTTCACCGAACGCTACAAGGCCGACAACGCGCTGTTCCAGAGCGTGGTGGTGCTGTTCGAGGAACAGGCCGACCTCGACGAGGAGGCGTTCGAGAAGGCGCTGTGGGAGCGGATTCAGTCGCTGTCCGACAAGGACGCCTGGCATGGTCAGGACTATGACTCCCGGGTCAGCAAGGACGTCGAGGATCCGCATTTCTCGCTCAGCTTCGGCGGCGAGGCGTTCTTCGTGGTCGGGCTGCACCCTCGCGCCAGCCGCCCCGCTCGGCGGTTCGACACCCCGGCGCTGGTGTTCAACCTGCATGACCAGTTCGAGCGGCTTCGCGAGGAGCAGAAGTACGAGAAGCTGCGCGGCGCCATTCTAGAGCGCGACGTGGCGCTGGCCGGCACCCTCAATCCGATGCTCGCCCGCCACGGCGAGGTGTCCGAGGCGCGCCAATACAGCGGCAGGGCCGTTAACGACGACTGGAAATGTCCGTTCTCGGCCAAGAAGAAGGTGGACCAGTTTGCTCTCTGAGATCTCGCCGCGTTCCGGCGTCGCGTTCCGGCTCAACCGCGGCCAGCGCCTGCGGGTCGTCGACCCGAAGGGCGAGCAGGTCTCCGACATGCTGGCCTTCAACGCCTATGATCTGGGCGAGGCGATCTCGTCGGGTCGAACCCTCGACTACGCCAGCCGCATCTACCTGACGACCGGCGACCCGCTGTACTCCAACCGCAGCAACGTCATGCTGCGCATCCTCGAGGACACCGTCGGCCGTCACGACTTCCTGCTGACGCCCTGCTCCAAGGACACCTTCCGCATCATCTACGGCGACGAGGACCCGCATCAGGGCTGCTTCGGCAACCTGTCGGAGGCGCTGGCGCCCTACGGCGTGGGGCCGGACCAGATCCCGACCGCCTTCAACATCTTCATGAATGTGCCGATCAACGGCGAGACGGGCGAGCTGACCGTCGAGCCGCCGCTCAGCAAGGCCGGCGACCACATCCTGTTCGAGGCCGAGATGGACCTGATCATCGGCCTGACCGCCTGTTCGGCGCTGCAGTCCAACAACCACGCCTTCAAGCCCATCCACTACGCGGTCGAAGGGGCGCCGCTCGCAGAAGCCGGCTAGACGGGTCCCCCGCTCTCCCTCACGTTATCGCCAATAACAAAGAAAACGGGAGAGACGGGATGACAGGTCGGGTAGCGGGCAAGGTGGCGTTGATCACCGGCGGAGCGAGCGGCATCGGGCGCGGTTGCGCCGAACTTCTGGCCGCCGAGGGGGCCACGGTGGTGGTCACCGACATCCAGGACGCGCTGGGCGGAGACGTGGTCGCGGGCATCGGCGGCGAGAGCGTCTACCTGACTCACGACGTCACCAGCGAAGACGCCTGGATCGCCGTCGTCGCCGAGGTCGGCAGGCGGTTCGGACGCCTCGACATCCTCGTCAACAACGCCGGCATCGGCCTGGGCGGCCCGGTCACCGAGTTCAGCCTCGCCGACTGGCGCAAGCAGCAGGCGATCAACGTCGAGGGCGTGTTCCTGGGCGTGAAGCACAGCCTGCCGCTGATGCGTCAGGGCGGTGGCGGCAGCATCATCAACGTGTCGTCGATCGCCGGGCTGACCGGGGCCGCGAACATGACCGCCTATTGCGCGACCAAGGGCGCCGTGCGGCTGTTCACCAAGGCCGCGGCCATGGAATGCGCCGCCCTGCGCGACGGCGTCCGGGTCAACTCCGTGCACCCGGGCATCATCGAGACGCCGATCTGGGACACCATCAGCACCACCATCGACGGCGCCGGCGGCGGCAATTCGGCCCCGAGCCGCGCCTTCAGCCTCGACGACGTCACCGCGGTGTCGACGCCGCTGGGCGTGAAGGGCTTCCCGCTCGACATCGCCAGCGGCGTGCTGTTCCTGGCCTCCGACGAGTCCCGCTACATGACCGGGTCGGAGCTTGTGATCGTCGGCGGCATGACCGCGCGCTAGCCGGCCTCTCCCCCC
>JAZJXN010000149.1:0-1774 GCA_040390885.1 Pseudomonadota bacterium
ATCCGAAGCGGCGTTGTCCATCGCGCGCTTGACGTGGCGGCGCGGGCGTGGCCGTTCCCGCCGTCATGCGCGTCTCCGACTTCGACTTCGACCTGCCCGAGGACCTGATCGCCCTGCGGCCCGCCAGCCCCCGGGAGGCGGCGCGGTTGCTCGTGGTTCGGCCGGCTGCGGCGGACGGATCGACGCTCGAAGATCTCACCGTCGGTGACCTGCCGGGGCTTCTGCGAGCCGGCGACGCCCTTGTGTTCAACGACACCCGGGTGATCCCGGCGCGGCTCGACGGCCTGCGCGCGGCACGGACCGAAGGGGGCGGGGACGGCCATCGCGTGGCGGTCGAGGCGACCCTGCACAAGCGCCTGACGGCGAACCGCTGGAGCGCGTTCATGCGCCCGGGCAAGCGCCTGAAGGTCGACGACCGCGTCCGCTTCGGGGCGCATGACGACCGCGCCTGCGACCTTGGCCAGCTCGACGCCACCGTGGTCGAGAAGGGCGAGGGCGGCGAGGTGGTGCTGGCCTTCGATCTGTCAGGCCCCGACCTCGACATCGCCATCAACACCAGCGGCCATATGCCCCTGCCGCCCTACATCGCCGCCAAGCGGCCCGAGGATGACCAGGACCGCAGCGACTACCAGACTGTCTACGCCCGTGAGGACGGCTCGGTCGCGGCGCCCACGGCGGGGCTGCACTTCACGCCGGAGCTGCTGGCGCGGCTCGCCGATGCCGGCGTGTCGCAGCATTTCGTGACGCTGCACGTCGGCGCCGGCACCTTCCTGCCGGTCAAGTCCGACGACCTGTCCGAACACCGCATGCACGCCGAGTACGGGCAGGTCTCGGCCGAGACCGCCGCTGCGCTCAACGCGGTCCGCGCCGCCGGCGGCCGCATCGTCTGCGTCGGCACCACGTCGCTCCGCCTGCTTGAGAGCGCCACCGGCGAGGACGGCGTGATCAAGCCCTGGGCCGACGAGACGGCGATCTTCATCACCCCCGGCTACCGCTTCCGCGCCGCCGACGTGCTGATGACCAACTTCCACCTGCCGAAATCGACGCTGTTCATGCTGGTCAGCGCCTTCGCGGGGCAGGGGCTGATGCGCGAGGCCTACGGTCACGCCATCGCCACCGGCTACCGCTTCTATTCCTACGGCGATTCAAGCCTGCTATTCCGCGCCTGACCCATCTCTCCTCGTCATCCCGGCCGTAGCGTCGCGAAGAGCCGGGACCCAGACGCCGGCGCACGGCATTGGCTGGGTCCGGGATCGCCCTTCGGCCGTCCGGGATGACAACCGTTACTGCTGTTGCTGGAAGACCATTGGCCGCTTTCCCCTTCGATCTGACCGCCACCGACGGCGCGGCGCGCACCGGCGTCCTGCGCACCCCGCGCGGCGATATCCGCACGCCGGCCTTCATGCCCGTGGGCACCGCCGGCACGGTGAAGGCCCTGACCGTGGACCAGGTGAAGGCCACCGGCGCCGACATCATCCTCGGCAACACCTACCACCTGATGCTGCGACCGACGGCGGAGCGGGTGCAGCGGCTCGGCGGACTCCACAGGTTCATGCGCTGGGACAAGCCGATCCTCACTGACAGCGGCGGCTTCCAGGTCATGAGCCTGTCGGGGATCAGCAAGGTGACCGAGGAGGCGGTGACCTTCGCCAGCCACCTTGACGGGTCCAAGCATGTCCTGACCCCCGAACGCTCGATCGAGATCCAGGCCGACCTGCTCGGCAGCGACATCGTCATGCAGCTGGACGAATGCGTCGCCTGGCCGGCCGAGGAG
>JAZJXN010000150.1:0-5835 GCA_040390885.1 Pseudomonadota bacterium
ATTGCCGCCGGCGCCGCCGCTGAACTTTGTCGAGCCAATGCCCGAAGCCGCGGCGCCGCCCGTGCAGTTTCCGGATGACCCGCCGCCAGGACCAGCCTTGGCGCCGACATTTGAGGCCGCGAGAGTCTGCGCGCCGAACCAGCTGTCTTCTCCGGCAGCGCCAAGGTGGCTTCCGGTGGTGCCGCCGAGGCCTCCTGCGCCGATCCGGATCGGGAACCATACCCCGGCGCCCACACCGCCAAGCGAAGTGATCTTCGAATAGCCCGCGCCACAGCCGCCGGTGGCCTGCGAACCGAATGCCCCGCCGCCGCCGCCGCCAATGATTTCGCCAGCACCGAACGACGAGAAATCGCCGGGAACCTGGAACCCGTAGAGCGTCGTCATCGCCTCGGCGACGCCGACCGTCGAGGACTGGCTTAGGTTATAAGTGCCTGTCCCGCCGGCGCCCGTACCGAAGGAGGTGATGTAGCTGCCGGCGGTGACGCTGGTCCCATAGATGAAGTCGCCGACGTGCAGCGAGCCTGTCAGCGAATTGACCGTCAGGACGGTCGTCGCGATGGTCGCCTGCATCGCCGTTGTCGGCGTGCCGGTCGTGGTGAAATAGGCCGTCGTCGCGCTGGTCGGGGCCGCCCACGCAAGGCTGAGGACCAGCCCGACGAGGGCGAGGAACCGCCGCATCACTGGTCGCACTCCACATCGAGCTCGGCGTACTTGGCGGTGGCGACAGTCTTGAGCTGGATGCCGATGATATCGTTGGCGGTCACCGAGGTCGTCCAGCTGGTCAGCGTCGTCGAGTGCAGGGCCGTGCCCGTGGAGAGCGCCGGCAGGGCCGAGGCGGTGATGGTGTTGCTGACCGTCGGGATGGCCGTTCCGGTGGCGATCTTCCAGATGTCGAAGGTGACAGTGCCGGCGTCGACGGTGATGTTCCAGGCCGAGATCGTGCAGGCGTAGGGGATGGTGAAATAGACCACGGAGCCGGAGGTCAGGGCCGAGCCGGCGGTGTCGCCGAAGGTGGTCCCGAAGCTGCGGACCCTGATATTGGCTGGCACTTTGGCCGCGGGGAGCGTGCCGGTGACGGCCGCGGTCGAGATGTCCAGCGCGCCATAGGCCCCATCGGCGGAAGCCCCGCCGCTCAGGAACGCCTGGCCGGCGGTCCCCGCGGCGCTGACGGCCAGCGCCGAGGTGCTTTCCCCCATCAGGACGCCGTGCGCGGTGTAGGATGTCGTCCCAAGCGTCCCGCTTGTGGAGACCGTCCCGCCACCAAGCGGCGCGCTCAGCGACACCGAGGTCACCGTGCCTGACGACGTACCGGCCGGGACGCTGTAGGTCCCGCCCGCGTTCAGGAATTTTCCCGCCGCCGCATCGCCCGCCCCAGGCGCCGGAGCCAGGCCCTTGGTCCCTCCGGAGCCACTGTCGCCGACCATGGCGTTGAGCTCGGCGGTGAGCTGCGTGGCGGTGAGATCGATGGCGTCCGTGGTCGAACCGGTATTGTTGCCCTTGAAGGTGTGGGCGCCCATCTGGGCGGCGGAGAGCGTGCCCGTGGTGGTGATCGTCCCGCCGGCCAGGCCGGTTCCGGCGATGATCGACGTCACCGTGCCGGCGCCGGGGATCACGCTTGGATTTGTGAGGACCCAGAACGACGATGACGTGTCCAGGGCGAAGACGTAGCGATTGCCGGCAACCACCTCGCCTCCGCTGAGCGCCGCCAGGCCAGAGCCGGTGTTTAGCCGCATCGGCAGGGCCGAGCCGCCGGCGATGGCGAGGGTGGCCGCGCCGGAGTTGCTGAAGCCCGCCTGGACGCCGACCAGCATGCCGGCGGTCAGCGCGAAGCCGTTGGGATGGGTGGTGGCCAGCGTCTGGGCGTTGCCCGAGCCGCCGGTCGTGCCGCCATAGTAATAGCCCTGGAAGCCGCAGTCGGTCATCTGCGGCGAGTTGGCCGCCGAGAAGCAGGGGAAGTCGTGCGCGGCCGAGGCGGCCGGGGCGTACATTGTGCGCGGCGGCGCGGCCGCGGCCGAGCCTGCGACCGCGAGCGCCGCCAGCGGTGCGAGAACTCGAAAAAGACGCATGATCAGGATCCTTGAGCCAGCCACTGGGTCCCGTCGAAGACGAGGCGCGCGCGGCCGAAATCGACGGCGATGAAGTTCGCCAGCGTGCCGGACCCGGCGATGTTGTTGCCGTTGCCGTCGAAGGAGACCGGGTTCGCCCCGGCGTTCCCGCTGGCGTCCCAGAACTCGTATTCCTCATCGGTCGCCGGGCTCGCCGGCAGGGTCGCCGTGTAGGCGCCGCCGGAGGTGTCGATGTAGTACCGGCCGGCCGCGTGGGTGACGTTGAAGTTGGCGGACTTATTCGCCGAGCCGGCGGGGCCGGCGGAACTCAGCGCCCACGCCGCGCCCGTCCAGTGAAACATCTGGGCGGTATCGGTGGCGTAGTACCAGCCGATCTCGTCGGCGCCGAAATCCGCGCCGCTGGGCCGCGCGGCTATCAGGCCGACGCCGAGATAGGAGGACAGGACATTCGAGCTCAATGGTCTGCCCCCGCTACGCCGTCATGACTTGCAGGGCCTGGTTGATCATCGCCTGGCCCGCCTCGTTGAAGAGCACATTGGCCCCGAAGCCCGGAGCGGGCGGAGTGAGCGTGATGTTGACAGTCACCGACCAGGGCGAGGTCCGTCCCGCCGTCTGATAGGCAACCTCGACGTCCACGGCCGCGCCGGCCGCCACGAAACCGGTCAGCAAGGTCACCGAAGCCCCGTCGGCGATGTCGGTGTAGGCGGCTTCCTGCCAGTCGGCGGCAGAGGTCAGTTTCCAGCGGACCAGCCATTGGACGTCCGAGATGATCGGCGCGTCGACGTCGATGCTCACGCGCGCGCCGGCCAGGCCCGTGCCTGAGTTGTCGTAGACCCCGGTCAGCGTGTCGATCGTCGGCGCGGTCAGCGGCGGCAGGTCGCCGCGGGCGGTGATCTCGGTCGCCGGGTTCTCGTCGGAGAAGCGGTTCCAGGCGTCGATATCCGGATCGGCCTCAACCCAGTCGAAGGTCACCGCCAGGTTGGCCAGGTCCATGTTGACGTTGGCGACCTCGACGACCAGGTCGGCGAGCGCGGCGTTCTCCGAGATCTTCAGGCGCAGGTAGCGCTCCCCCAGACCGATGAAGCCGTAGAGGTTGGTGGTCAGCGTGCCGCGCAGCGGGGCGGTCAGCCGGCTCATCCGGCGCTTGGCGAGGCGCCGGGCCTGGCTGGGCGACTGCACCCAGACGAGCGGCAGCGTCTGCGAGCGCAGCACGCCCCGGGCTGCGTAGTCCGCCGCATCGGTCCAGGCGCCCGCATCGATGACGTTATATTTCGAGGCGGGGTCCGTGTAGCTCGGGACCAGCTGGTTGACGGCCTCCTCGTCGGTCAGGAAGTGCTGCACCGAATAGGCGGTGACGTGGTCGTCGGTGAAGGTGACTGTCGGCGGGATGTAGCGGCCGGGCCGCACGATCAGCGCCCCATCGCCGCGCTGCGACAGCCAGCCATCGAAACTCTGCAGCAACTGGTTGATCACCTCCGAGGGCGCGGTCTCGTGTGAATAGACGCCGCCGCAGGCGTAGCGCGGCTCGGTCCCGCCGGCCAGCAGGGCCATCTCTAGGTCGCAGTCGTTGGCGGCGGCCTTCCAGTCGTCGATCGTGGGCGCGATCCGGCGGGCATAGTCGAGGCCCATGCCGCCCGGAGCGTTGGTCAGGTATTTGAGGAGCGCCAGCACCGGGTTGGCCGACCAGGCGTAGGTCGAGGTGTCCGCCTGGTCCTCGCCGAGCCGCGGGTCGAAGACCTTCTGCAGGCGCATGACCACAGAGGGCTGCGGCACGCCGTTCGGGAAGTTAGCCTGCTGGTCCTTGGCCTTCGACTGTGCGCAGGTCAGCGCCAGGCAGGCGACGCCGTCGCCGCGATGGAGCGCCGTCCACATGCCCGGCACGGCCACGTCCAGCGCCATGGGTAGCGACAGGGCGACCTGCGGGTTGAGGCCCAGGCGCGTCTCGACGAACACCTTGTGGCCGGGCGGGCCGCCGCCGAACAGCTGGTCGTTGGAAGTCGAGTAGAGCGCCCCGTTGGCCGGGTTTCGCGTCACCTCGTCGTCGTTCATGAAGTAGCGTTCTGGGTTAGCGGTGACGCCATCCCCGTCCACCTCCCCATCGTGTAGCGCCACCACGTCGAAGGAGCCGCCCTCAGCCGCCTCGAAAAGCATGTAGGGCCCAGAGATCCGCGTCTTGCCGAAGCCGGACTGGCGCGGGGGGATGCCGGACTTGTAGGGCGTCGAGATGGCGCCCAGCGCCGGAGGCTTCGGCGCGAAGGCCGCGTTGATGCCCAGCGCCAGGGCCGCGTAGCTGGTGACCTCGATGGCCGCGAAGGCGATGTCGGCGACAGTGCCGGCCGTGGCGATCGAGCCGCCGGCCGCGACCACGAATGCGCCGATCTCGGCGGAGATATAGGTCGCTGCGGCGACAATGGCCTGGGGCACGGGTCAGACCTCCCAGGCGATAATCGGCGCGGCCGGCCAGACCATGATCCCGCCATGGGTCAGGACCGCCCAGCGCGGGCCTGTGCAGAGCGCCCCGACCAGGGCGCGGCCATCGTTGGTCATGGCCTCCACGACCCCAACTGCGCCGGCCCCAGGGCTGTAGGTGCGTGCGAGCGCCGCGCGCATGGCGCAGTCGCTGACCACGGCCATCAAGCCGCCTTCGGCGCGCAGCAGGCGCGCGCAGCTGAGCGCGGTGTCGTATCGGCCGCGAAGATGGCCGGCCGGATCTGCGTAGCCGTTCTCGACCAGCCAGTCGGCGAGCCACAGCGAGCAGTCCCAGGTTCCCCAGTCGAACGGCGTCATGGCCGCGCGCGCCAGGAACGACGCGAGGCGCTCGGCCGCTAGCGTCTGCATCAGATCGGCCAGCGCTTCGTCGTGCCCTGCTGATAGCTCGGCACGTGGTCGCAGAAGGCGTCGTCCGGCGAGCGGCGGCGCTGGTCGTAGGGCGAGAAGTAGGCGAGCTCGGGGCGCTGGCGGCCGGTCAGCAGCGAGCCGACAGAGAGCGCGATCGCACGCGTGACGTCCGCTCCACTGGCCTGGCGGCTGACCTTAAGGCTGTCGGAGAGGCCGTCCCAGAGCCACAGCGTCGGCGTGAGCTGCTGGCCGTCCGGGCCGAAGACGAAGAACCCCAGGTTGACGGCCACGTCGCGGATGTCGTCGGCCTCGGTGGAGGCGATGGCGGCCACCTCGCCGGAGACCGCGGCGCCGGAGAGCGAGAATTCCACCCGTTCGGCCAGGCCATTCACCAGCGCGTTGACCTGCGGCGCGCTCAGGAGCTCGCCCATGCCGGTGTAGACCGCGGCGTCCTCCGTCTCAATGTTGTCCGCGCCGATCGCCAGGTCGCCGGCGCCGGCCCAGAGCCGCATCAAGGGATCTGTGGCGCAGCGGAAGAGTATCGCCGGACTGACCGTCCCGCCGGCCAGCTTGAGCTGCAGGGCTCGGGTCCAGCTCAGCGAAGTCATGGCAGGCTCGCGGGGAAGCACTCCTGGAACACCGCATCGGCCGTCCCGACGCGCTCCAGGCGGCTGTAGAGCGCCGGCAGGCCGCCCACGACGCGGCAGACGCAGCGCGGACTATCGAAGTTGATCGGCGTGTCGACGGTCACCGCGGCGCGCAGCGGCGGGGAGAAATTGATGATCGTGGCGTCGTTCGTGCCCGCGCCGCCGGAGACCACCTCGTCGACGCTGTAGAGCCGCCAGCCCTTGTTCCCGCCATGCAGGATCGAGAACAGCTCACCGCCAATCAGCGGCCGGTCGGCGGCATAGTCGAAGTGCAGCGTCGTGGC
>JAZJXN010000151.1:0-8632 GCA_040390885.1 Pseudomonadota bacterium
GCGTGACGGCGGCGGTTCCCCACCCCCGGAGGCCTCGGACAGGGAAGCCTCCAAGCTCTATCGAGATCAGTCTTCCATCATGCTCGCCATGAAGGCGAGCTTGGCCGGCGCCTCCAGCGGTCCGGCGGTATTGAGCAGCTTGAAGGCGTCGTCGGCCGCCTCGACCGCGAAGTCGATGTCCGCGTCGGTCATCGCCGCGCAGATGAACATGTTGTGCCAGGGGTGGAAGTAGACGCCCCGCTTGATCAGAGCCGTGTTCCAGAAATAGCCCATGGCCAGGGTCGGATCGTCATCGATCATGATCAGCGGCAGTTCCGCCGGACCCGTCTGGCGCAGGGCGAAGCCGTTGCGGGCGGCGCTCTCGTCGAGGCCGTCGCGCAGGCGCTGGCCCAGGGCCTGGGTCCGCTCGAGGTAGTCGGTGTCGCGGATGCGCTGCATGGTCTTCAGCGCCGCCGCCATCGGCGCCGCCGAGAACCAGTAGGACCCGGTGGCGTAGATGGTCGCCGCCGCCATACGCGCCTTGTCGGCGCCGAGCAGGGCGGAGATCGGGTGGCCGTTGGCGATGGCCTTGCCCCACGTGGACAGGTCCGGCTTCACATCGACCAGCGCCCAGCTGCAGTCACGGGTCAGGCGGAAGCCGGCGCGGACGTCGTCGACGATCAGCAGGGCGCCGTGCTCGTCACAGAGTTCGCGGGCCCGTTTCGCGTAGGCGGGATTGGGCAGTTCCTGGTCGATGAAGGTGTCGTGCTTGATCGGGGAGGCGAAGATCGCCGCCAGGTCGTCGCCCGCCTCGCGAACGGCGGCCTCCAGGCTCTCGACGTCGTTGTACTCGTAGAACACCTGGTTGGCGCGGTCAGCCGGAGTGACGCCCTTCTTCAGCGGCGTGCACCAGGGCGCGGCGCCGTGATAGGCGCCCTTGGCGAGGACGATGGTCTTCTTGCCGGTGTGGTTGCGGGCGATCATCATCGCCATGGTCGTGGCGTCGGTGCCGTTCTTGCAGAACATCGCCCAGTCGGCGTGGCTGACCATCGCGGTCATCGCTTCGGCCAGCTCCACCATCGCTTCGCCGGGGCCGGTCATGGTGTCGCCTTCACGCATCCGCGCGACATAGGCGTCGTCGATTTCCTTGTCGCCGTAGCCGAACAGGTTCGGGCCGTAGCCGCACATGAAGTCGAGATACTTGTTGCCGTCGACGTCCCACAGGTAGGCGCCCTCGGCCCGGCCGAAGAACTGCGGGTAGTCGTCCGGGAGCAGGAGAACCGACTGGTGACCGTACATCCCCATCGGGATCACGGCCTGGGCGCGTTCGGAAAGCGCCTTGTTCTTGCTATTGGTCCAGGTCATGCGGCTCGCCCCTCAAAAAGATAGCTTTGACTAGCTTATCGCTTGGTGGGTACAAATCAACAAGGACGAACGAGGGGAAACATGGGCCAGGGACTTCTCTGCATCGGGCTGACCACGCTGGACGTTGTCGCGCGGCCGATCGACGCCTTGCCGACGGGCGAGGGCACCACCCTGATCGAGGGCATCGCCATCGCGCCGGCCGGCACCGCCGCCGGGGCCGCGATGGTCGCCGCGACGCTGGGCGTGAAGACGGCGCTGGCCGGAACGGTCGGCGGCGACCTGATGGGCCGCGTCGTGCGGATGGCGCTGGAAGAGCGCGGCGTCGACACGACGCTTGTCGACGTGATGGACGGCTTCCCGACGTCGGCCACCGTGCTGACCATCGACTCCAAGGGCCGCCGGCCCAACTTCCATGCTCTTGGCGCGGGGCTGTTCGCGCCGACCGACGAGCGCGTGATCGAGGCGGCCAGGGCCTCGGCCTTCCTGCATTACGCCGGCGTCGGCGGACCGCGCCTCGACGGCGGCGCTGGGGCGGCGGTGGTGGCGGCGGCGAAAGCGGCTGGCGTGACCGTGACCTGCGACCTGATCTCGCCGCAGCCGTCGGCGCTGGGCGAGCTCGAGCGGCTGCTGCCGAACGTCGACTACTTCCTGCCCAGTGTGGCGGAGGCGTTCGCGCTCTCCGGGACCGAGACCCTGTCCGCCGCCGCCGACGTCTTCCTGGCGATGGGCGCGGGCGCGGTGATCATCAAGAACGGCGGGGCGGGCTCCTATGTCGCGCTCGGCGCCGAGCGCCACACCCTCGGCGCCTACGACATCACGCCGGTGGACACGACGAGCTGCGGCGACTCCTATTGCGCGGGCTTCATCGCCGGCCTCGACCACGGCATGGCGCCGCTCGACGCCGCGCGCTTCGCCACGGCCGTCGCCGCCCACGTGGCGCAGGGGCTGGCCACGCTCGGCAAGCTGGAGAGCTACGAAGGCGTGCTTGAGGCCATGAAGACGATGACGCTGAAGGAACCCGGCTGATGTCGACCGCTGACGACGGCGCCCTGCGCGCGCGGATGGTCGAGGTGATGCAGGCGATGGAGGCGAAGGGCCTCAATCGCGGCACCTCCGGCAACGTCTCCGCCCGGTTGGGCGACGGCATGCTGGTGACGCCGAGCGGCGTGCCGCCTGAGCGACTGACCCCGGAGGCCATGGTCTATATCGGCGCCGACGACAGCATTCCCGAGGGCCAGCTGAAGCCGTCCAGCGAATGGCGGATGCACATGGGCATTCTGCGCCGCCGCCCCGACGTCGGCGGCGTCGTCCATTGCCACTCGCGCCACGCCACCATTCTGGCCTGCGCGGGACGCGAGATTCCGGCGGTCCACTACATGGTCGGGGTCAGCGGCGGGACCAGTGTGCCGGTCGCGCCCTACGCCACCTTCGGTTCGGAAGAGCTGGCCGCCGGCGTCGTGGAGGCGCTCGACGGGCGCTATGCGACCCTGATGGCCAACCACGGCCAGATCGTCGCCGCCCCGACCCTGAACATGGCGCTGCTCATCGCCGAGGAGATCGAGGAACAGGCCGCCGTCTACTACGGCTGCCTGGCGATCGGTGGTCCGAACCTGCTTTCTGAAGACCAGATGGCCGAGATCATGACCAAGTTCCGCTCCTACGGGCAGAAGTCGTGAGCGAGGCCTCGCCGACGCCGACCCCGGCGCAGCCGCTGAGCATTCCGGTGCTCTACATCGGCGTGGTGGCCCTTTTGATCGCGGGGCTGCAGCCGGTGATCCTTGGCGGCCTCGCCGAGGAGGGCCGTATCACCGTCGGCGAGATCGGCCTCGCCGCGACCGGCGAACTGCTGGCCCTCGGCGTCGCCTGCGGCCTGGCCGCGGCCTTCCTCAAGCCGACCAGCCTGCATCTCAAGCTGATCATCGCCTGCCTTGTTCACGCGGCGCTGAACATCGCCACGCTCTGGGTCTCTGACGGCGCCCTGATCGGGGTGCGTACGCTCACGGGTCTGGCCGCGGGGGTCATGCTCTGGTCGACCGTCGGGATGATCTCACGCTCGGCCCGGCCGGAATGGCAGGCAGCCGTCTTCGCCACCGTCCAGACCGTCGCCCAGCTGGCGCTGGCCTGGCTGCTGCCGCTGGCGGTGATCCCGTCTTTCGGGGTCGATGGCGGTCTGCTGGCGCTCGCCGCGATCTCGATAACCGCCGCCGTGGCGGTGCTCGGCGCGCCGAAGAGCTACCCGCTCCTGCCGAAGGCCGAAAAGGGCAGGGGGGCGATCAGTCCGCTGGCCTGGACAGGTCTGGGCGCGGTGTTCCTGCACATGGCCTTCATCGTCGCCATCTGGGTCTATCTGGAGCCGCTGGCCGGCGCGATCGGCCTGGAGCCACGAGTCGCGCACACCGCCGTGGCGGCGACGCTGGCCATGCAGCTGCTGGGCGGCCTGGCCGCGACCTTCTTCGGCGAGAAGCTCAAGGTTGGCCCGGTGCTGATCGGCGTGGGACTGCTGAATCTGGGCCTGCTCGCTCTGCTGTGGCAGGCCCATGACGCCCTGCTCTTCATTGGGCTGTTCGCGGTCTACGGCTTCCTGTGGGTGTTCGTGATGCCGTTCCACACGGTGCTGCTGATCAAGATCGATCCGACCCGCCGGGCGGCGATGCAGCTCGGCGCGGCGCAGCTGCTCGGCAGCAGCGCGGGCCCGCTGGCGGCGTCGCTGATCGTCGGCGACACCAATGCGCCGGGCGCGATGACCCTGGCCGCAGGCTGCCTGGTGGCTGCGCTGGCTCTGTTCATCGGCATCGTGGTTGTGCTGTCGCGGCGGGGTGTGGTCACGGCCCCCGCCGCCTAGCTCCGGCGGGGGGAAAGAGGTTTCAGGCCGACGCGTACTGGGCCGCCAGGCGCTGGTAGTGCAGGGCCACCATCCAGCAGACGTCCTGGTTGATGCGGTCCTCGTCCTGGTCCGGTTCCTCGAGCACCAGTTCGGTTGCGGCGTACATCACTTCGGTGGTCAGCCGCGCGGCCCGATAGAGTTCGTCCGCCGGCACCCCCGGGTACATGGCGTGAAGCGTCTCGCCGAGTTGCGCGGCGACCTTGTCGCGGGACTCGACCCTGATGTCGCGCAGCATCGGGATCGCCCGCAACGCGCGCATGATCCAGACGCCGCCGGGCATCTGACGCGTGATCTCATTGACCTGCTTCTGCATGCGGACGTTGCTGTCGACCGCTTCGGCGAGGTCGCGCTTCTCCAGGCCGCCGGCCTGGATCCAGGCGAACACCGCCTCGTCCTGGGCTTCCATCAGCCGCCGCGCCAGCTCGCTGAGGATCGCGTACTTGTTCGGGAAGTAGCGGTACAGGGCCGGCGGCGTCATGCCGGCCCGTTCGCAGACCAGGTTGGTCGACAGGCGCTCGAACCCGACCTCGCCCAACAGATCGCCGGCCGTGGTCAGGACGGCTTCGAAGGTGGTGCGCGCGCGACTCTGCGAGGGCGTGAGCTTCGTGCCGAGGGGCACTGTGGCGGCCGCGCCGTGGTCGTCGTGCCTGACGCGCTTGGTCATCTATGCCTCAATGGGGCCCCGCGAACGGCGGAGCAGTCGTCGCGATCGGGTAATACAGACTATCGTTCTTCGCCGCGAGCGGACTTCACCCTGCAAAGGTCAGGCGCCCATCAAGAATTCTCCATAGAGAATTTCATTCTCAGTCGCGAATAAGGCTCCCCCTCGTTCGGCGACGCGGGCATGATGTCTCCAACGATAAGAAGGAGGAACGTCATGGGTGCTTCAGATCTCGTCATTCGGGGCGGCACGGTATTCGACGGCACCGGCGCGCCGCCGGTCGTCGCGGACGTGGCGATCAAGGACGGCCGCATCACGGCTGTCGGGGCCAACCTGCCTGCGGGCCGGGAGGAGATCGATGCGGCGGGCCTCATGGTCACCCCGGGCTGGGTCGACATCCACACCCATTACGACGGCCAGATCACCTGGGACTCTCGGATGACGCCGTCGTCCACGCTCGGCGCGACGACGGTCGTGGCCGGCAACTGCGGCGTCGGCTTCGCGCCGGTGCGCAAGGGCGACGAAGACACCCTGATCCGCCTCATGGAAGGCGTTGAGGACATCCCCGGCGCGGCGCTGCACGAAGGCCTGTCCTGGGAGTGGGAGAGCTTCGACCAGTACATGGGCGCGGTCGAAAAGCTGCCGCACGACATCGACGTGGCGGTTCAGCTGCCGCACGGCGCGCTGCGCGTCTATGTGATGGGCGAGCGCGGCGCCAACCGCGAGCCGGCGACGGCGGAGGAGAACGCGCGGATGCGTGAGCTCACGCGCGAGGCCATCCAGGCTGGCGCGCTCGGCTTCTCGACCACCCGCACCATGGTCCACCGGACCGCCGACGGCGACCTGACGCCCACGGTCGGCGCTGCACGCGCCGAGATGGAAGCCATCGCCCAGGGCATTGCAGACGCCGGCTCGGGCGTACTGCAATGGGTCAGCGACTTCCAGGACATGGACGGCGAGTTCGAGCTGATCCGCGACCTGACCAGGATCGCGGGCCAGCCACTGAGCTTCTCCATGGTCCAGGCTGACGTCGTGCCGGACCAGTGGCGCGAACTGACCCGTCGCCTGAACGAGGCGGTCGAGGAAGGCTTCCCGCTCAAGGCCCAGGTCGCCGGCCGACCGGTCGGCCTGATGCTGGGCCTGCAGGGCTCGGCGCACCCGTTCATCAGCCGACCGTCGTTCGAGCCGCTGCTCGACAAGCCGTTGGCCGACAAGGTCGCGATCATGCGCGACCCCGAGTTCCGCCGCCAACTGATTGCTGAGGCCCCGGCCAAGGGTCACCCGTTCATCAACTCGCTCGCCGGCGCCTATCACAAGATGTACGCGGTCGAAAACGACCACGTGGACTACGAGCCCGACCCCTCGACCAGCCTCGGCGCCAGGGCCAAGGCGCTCGGCGTCCATCCGGACGAGCTGATCTATGACGCCCTGATCGCCGACGAGGGCCGCGCCTTCCTGTTCTTCCCGATGCACAACTACGTCGAGGGCAACCTCGACAACGTCCGCGCCATGCTCGCCAACCCGAACACCCTGTCCGGGCTGTCGGACGGGGGCGCCCACGTCGGCGCCATCTGCGACGTCAGCCTGCCGACCTTCATGCTGACCTACTGGTGCCGCGACCGCACCCGGGGGCCGAAGTTCGGCCTGGCCGAGACCATTCGCGGCCAGACCAAGGACACCGCCGAGGCCGTCGGGCTGAACGATCGCGGCGTGCTCGCGCCTGGCTATCTGGCCGACGTCAACGTCATCGACTTCGACCGTCTGCGCATCAAGGCGCCCTACATGGTCTACGACCTGCCCACTGACGCGCGCCGGCTTATGCAGGACGCCGAGGGGTATGTCGCCACGATCAAGTCGGGTGAGATCATCTATCGCGAAGGTCAGCCGACCGGCGCCCTGCCGGGCAAGCTGATCCGGGGGCGGCAAGCCGCGCCCCAGACGCTGGCGGCGGAGTAGGCGGCCTTGTATCCGCTGATCATCGAGGCGGCCCTCAACGGGGGCACGCCGCAGTCGCGCAATCCGAACACGCCGCGGACGCCGGACGAGATCGCCGTCGACGCCCTGGCGTGCCTCGATGCCGGCGCCACCGTCATCCACACCCACATCCAGGGCCTCAAGCAGACCGGGGCGGAAGCGTCCGACGCTTACATCGCCGGCTGGGCGCCTGTGCTGGAAGCGCGGCCGGACACCATCATCTACGGCACGGTGGCCGAGGGCCGCGACGTCGAGACCCGCTTCGGCCACTACCGTGCGCTGGCGGCGGCGGGCATGCGGATGGGGGCGTTCGATCCGGGGTCCGTCAACCTCGCGACCCAGGGGCCAGATGGTCTCCCGGCGATGTCGTTCGTCTACCAGACCTCGTTCAAGGACATCGCCGGCCTGGCCGAGATGCTGACCGAGACGAAGCTGGGCCCGGCCATCGCCATCTACGAGCCGGGCTGGCTGCGCGCGACCCTCGCCTACGAGAAGGCCGGCAAGCTCCCCGCCGGGGCTTTCGTGAAGCTCTATCTGGCCGGCGAGTACAATTTCCTCGATGGCAAGAAGGGCGACCTGACCTTCGGCCTGCCGCCGACGCGCAAGGCGCTCGACGCCTATCTCGAGATGATGGAGGGCTCGGCGCTGCCCTGGGCCGCCTCTGTGATCGGCGGCTGTGTCGCCAAGACAGGTCTCGCAAAAATGGCCATCGAGCGGGGCGGCCACGTCCGTGTCGGGCTCGAGGATTACGGCGGCGAGGACAAGCCTTCCAACGCCGCCCTGGTCGCCGAGGTGGTCGAGATCGCCAAGGCCTGCGGGCGGCCGATCGCGACCTCGGCGCAGGCCGCCGAGATTCTCAAGCTGCCGCGATGAACGCGATGTCGCCCCCGCCGGTCGTCGATCGCCCGTCGCTGGCCAAGCCGGTTGGCGCGGTGACCGCCGCCCTTGAGATCCTGCGGTGCCTGGGCCGGCACGCCGGACCTCGGCGGCTGTCGGAGATCGTGCGGGAGCTGAGCCTGAATCCGTCGACCGCGCTGAACATCCTGCGGACTCTCGAACACGAGGGTCTTGTCGTGCTCGATCGCGACAGTCGACGCTATGGGCTGGGGCAGGGGCTCGCCGATCTCGCCGCGCCGCTGCTGGCGGGAGACGACGCCGCGCGCCGGTTCACGCGGGCGCTGGAAGCCGCGGCTGCGGAACTGGGCGTGACCGTCGCGCTGTGGCGCCGGTCGGGCGACGAGGTGGAGCTGGAACAGGTCGCCGAGTCCGACGCGGCGATGCGCATCGCCTTCACCGTCGGGCGTCGCCTGCCCATGTTCCTGGGCGCCATGGGACGGCTGGTCGCGGCCCGCGGCGACTTCACGCCGGAAGCGCTCAGGGCAGGCTTCGATCGCGTGCCCTGGGCGAGCGTGCCGGACTTCGACCAGTGGCTGGCCGAGGTGGCCGCCGCCGGCGCGACCGGCACCGGCGTCGATCGCGGACACGTCAATCGCGGCGTGATCGGCATCGCCGTTCCGGTCGAACTCGACGGCCCGCTCGAGGTCTTTGAGCAGGTCCTTCTTGTTCACGTTCAGCACGCGGATCTTCAACATCGTGCCCGTCTCGCTGTTCATCACGAGCTGGTTCAGGCCGCGCCACGAACCTTCGAGCTTTTGAAAGTCGGCGTGATGCATGATCTCGTTCATCTGGGCTGAAACGAGACGGTCGATCTCGGCGATGCGCGAGTTGATCGCCATGTCCATGTTCTTGGACATCTTGAGTTCGCCGCT
>JAZJXN010000152.1:0-8341 GCA_040390885.1 Pseudomonadota bacterium
GAATCGAACCCGCGACCTTCGGTTTACAAAACCGCTGCTCTACCATCTGAGCTAAGCCGGCCCCTGGCGTTCGAGCTTCGAACGGGCGGCTTATGCCGCAGCTCGGGCGTTCGCGCCAGCCCGCCACTTCTGGGCGATCGACCAGATGATGATGCCGGTGGCGACGGTGGCGATCAGCAGGGTGCAGACGGCGTTGATCTCCGGCGTCACCCCCAGCCGGACCTGGCTGTAGATGCGCATCGGCAGGGTGGTGGCGCCCGGGCCGCTGGTGAAGCTGGCGATGACCAGATCGTCGAGCGACAGGGTGAAGGCCAGCATCCAGCCGGCGAGCACGGCCGGGAAGATGTTCGGCAGCGTCACCTGCAGGAAGGCGCGGGCCGGCGTGCAGCCGAGGTCGAGCGCCGCCTCCTCAAGCGACCGGTCGAAGGTGACCAGCCGCGAATGCACGACCACGGCGACGTAAGAGAGGGTGAAGGTCGTGTGAGCCAGGACCACGGTCCAGAAGCCACGGTCGAACTTCAGCGCCACGAACAGCAACAGCAGCGCCAGACCCATGATCACCTCGGGCATGACCAGCGGCGCATAGACCATGCCGGAAAAGGCCGTGCGGCCCCGGAAGCGGCCGCCACGAACCAGGGCGATCGCGGCCAGGGTGCCCAGAACCGTCGCCGCCGTCGCCGACAGAACACCGACCCGCACCGTCACCCACGCCGCGCTTAGCAGCTGGTCGTCCTGCAGCAGCGCCGCATACCACTTGATCGAGAACCCGCCCCAGACCGTGACCAGCTTGCTCGCGTTGAACGACCACAGCACCAGCAGCACGATCGGCAGGTACAGGAAGGCGAAGCCGAGTGTGATGGAGGTCAGGTTGAACCAGGACGGGCCACGCTTCATCGTCCGGCCTCCAACGCCCGCGCCTGCTGGCGCTGGTAGAGGACGATCGGCAGCACCAGGGTGATCAGCATCACCACCGCCACGGCGCTGGCGAACGGCCAGTCGCGGTTGGCGAAGAACTCCATCCACACCGAGCGGCCGATCATCAGCGAGCCGGGGCCGCCAAGCAGGTCGGGGATCACGAACTCGCCGACCATCGGGATGAAGCACAGCAGGCAGCCGGCGATGACCCCAGGGATCGAGAGCGGCCAGGTGACCTGCCAGAAGCTCTTCCACGGCGGCGAGCCGAGGTCGGCGGCCGCCTCGAGCAGGGTGTGGTCGAGCCGCTCCAGCGCCGCGTAGAGCGGCAGCACCATGAACGGCAGGTAGCTGTAGACGAGGCCGATCTGCACCGCGGCGGGGGTGTAGAGCAGGGTCATCGGCTCCAGGCCGAGCAGCTTCAGGAAGGCGTTGAACAGGCCCTCGGGCTTCAGAATCCCGACCCAGGCGTAAACCCGGATCAGGAAGCTGGTCCAGAAGGGCAGAATCACCAGCATCAGGAGAATGCTGCGAACGCCCGGCCGGCACTTGGCCATGCCGTAGGCCATCGGATAGCCGACCAGCAGCGCCAGGATGGTGCCGGTGGCCGCGAACTTCAGGCTGTTGAAGTAGGCGTTCAGGTAGAAGGGATCGCTGCCGAGACGGCGGTACATCTCGAAGTCGAGGGCGTCGATGAAGGCCCTGGCGCCCGCGAGCCCGGCGGAAAGATCGAGCTGCGGCGTATAGGGCGGGATGGCCAGCGCCGTGTCCGACAGTGACAGACGAAGCACCAGCAGGAACGGGAAGGCGAAGAACACCGCCAGCCAGATGGCGGGGATCAGGGCGGCTCTGGAGCGGGGGCGATCGCTCATTCGACCAGCACTACGCCGGCGTCGGGGTCGAATGTGACCCAGACCTTGTCGTCCCAGCCGATCGGTCGCTCGACGAAGCGCTGGCTGTTGGCGCGGGCCACCCGCACCAGCCGGCCGCCGGGCAGCTCGACGATGTAGTTGGTCCAGTCGCCGGTGTAGCCGATGTCCCAGATCTCGCCTGGGAGGACGTTCTTCGTCCCGGGGGCGGGCGGATCCAGGCTGATGCGCATCTTCTCCGGCCGCACCGCCAGCCACACCGTGGCTCCGGGGCCGGGGCAGTCATCGTCGAGGACGTAGAAGCCGGCCTGCGCCTCCGCCGACTCCAGGTGCGCCATCGGGTGCTCGATCGCCTCGACGGTGGTCTCGAACAGATTCACGTCGCCGAGGAACTCGGCCACGTAGCGGCTGGACGGAGTCTCGTAGACTTCCTCGGGACGGCCGATCTGGACGATCTTGCCTTCGCGCATCACCGCGATGCGGTCGGCCATGACCATCGCCTCTTCCTGGTCGTGGGTGACGATCAGGAAGGTCACGCCGAGCTCGACCTGCAGGTCCATCAGCTCGAACTGGGTTTCCTCGCGCAGCTTCTTGTCGAGCGCGCCGAGCGGCTCGTCGAGCAGCAGCATGCGCGGCTTGCGGGCGACGGCGCGGGCCAGGGCTACGCGCTGCTTCTGGCCGCCGGACAACTGGTCGGGCTTGCGTTTGGCGAACGTCTGCAGCTTGACCAGCTCCAGCATCTCGGCGACCCGCGCCTTGATCTCGGGCTTGGGCATGCCCTCCTGCTTGAGGCCGAAGGCGACGTTCTGCTCCACGTTCAGATGCGGGAACAGGGCGTAGCTCTGGAACATCATGTTGACCGGCCGCTTGTGCGGTGGCGCCCCGGCGAGATCCTCGCCGCCCAGGGTGATGCGGCCGCCATCGAGGCTCTCGAACCCGGCCAGCATCCGCATCAGCGTGGTCTTGCCGCAGCCGGAGGGGCCGAGCAGGGCGAAGAACTCGCCCGGATAGATGTCGAGGCTGACGTTATCGACCGCGACCTGGTCGCCGAACCGCTTGGTCACGCCCTCGAACCGCACCAGCGGCGTGGCGTTGGGGTCGTTCCATGGGGCGAAGCTGGAGCGGACGGCGCCGATGTTCAGGCGCCGCCCTTCAGCCTTGCTCGGCTTGGCCGGCGCTTTCGGCGGACGGCTCATTGGCCGTTCATCACCCGGGTCCAGAGCCGGTTGACCTCGCGCAGCAGGGCCTGGTCCTTCGTCGTGGTCACGAACAGCCGGCCGAAGACCTCGGGGGTCGGATAGACGTTCGGATTGTTGCGCAGCTCCTCGTCGACCAGCGGCGTCGCCGCCGCGTTGGCGTTGGCGTACTCGGTGTAGTTGGACGCCTTGGCGATGATCTCGGGGCGCAGCATGAAGTCGAGGAACCTGTAGGCCGCGTCCTTGTTCGGCGCGTCGACCGGGACGGCGAACACATCAAACCAGACCTGGCTGCCTTCCTTGGGGATGATGTAGCCGACCTCGACCCCGTTCTTGGCCTCTTCCGCGCGGGTCGCGGCCTGGAGGATGTCGCCGCTGTAGCCCACCACGATGCAGGCGTCGCCGTTGGCCAGAGCGTTGATGTATTCGGACGAGTGGAACTTCGTCACCGACGGCCGCAGCTTCAGCAGCAGGGCGGTGGCGGCTTCGTAGTCGGCGACCGAGGTCGAGTTCGGGTCCTTGCCCAGATAGTTCAGCACGACCGCGTACATGTCTTCCGACGCGTCGAGGAAATAGACGCCGCAGTCGTGAAGCCTGGCGAGGTTCTCGGGCTTCAGGACCACGTCCCAGCTGTCGATGGCGACGCCGGGCAGGCGCTTGGCCACCTCGGCCTTGTTGAAGCCGATGCCCATGGTGCCCCACATGTAGGGGATGGCGTACTTGCCGCCCGGATCGAACGGCTCCATCCGCGCCATCAGCTCCGGCCACAGGTTCTTGCGATTGGGCAGCTTGCTGAAGTCGAGCGGCGCGATCGCCTTGGCGGTGATGTAGCGCGGAACGTTGTGATTGGACGGGGCGACGATGTCGTAACCGGTGCCGCCGGTCAGGACCTTGGTCTCGAGGACCTCGTTGGAATCGAAGGTGTCGTAGACGACCTTGATCCCCGTCTCCTTGGTGAACTGCTCAAGCAGGGCCGGGTCGATGTAGTCGGACCAGTTGTAGATGTGCAGGGTGTCCTGCTTCGGCCCGCCGCAGCCGGTCAGCGCCAGCGCGGCGACTGCGCCGGCGGCCAGAGCGGCCCAGCGTCGCGTGCGACCCATTAGAGCAGTCATCCCCGTCCTCCCTCGAAATTCCGCGTCCGCGAGTTATACGGCCTGGGAGGCGAGGGGAAAGCCCTCGGTTGGCGAGGTGCTTCCGCTTCCGCGTCCGGGCCTCTATATCCCGCCGCCATGGCTCGTATCCTGATCACCTCCGCCCTGCCGTACATCAACGGCGTCAAGCATCTCGGCAATCTCGCCGGCTCGATGCTGCCGGCCGACGTGTTCGCGCGGTTCAAGCGCGCGCAGGGGCACGAAGCCCTCTACATCTGCGCCACCGACGAGCACGGCACCCCGGCCGAACTGGCCGCCGCCGAGGCCGGCCAGGACGTGCGCACCTACTGCGACGAGCAGCACGTCATCCAGCATGACATCGGCCGGTCTTTCGGCCTCAGCTGGGACTGGTTCGGCCGTAGCTCGAACCCGCCCAATCACCGCCTGACCCAGCACTTCTGCGAGGCGCTGGAGAAGAACGGGCTGATCGAGGAGCGGACCGACAAGATGGTCTACTCGGTCGACGACAAGCGCTTCCTGCCGGATCGCTACGTCGAGGGCACCTGCCCGCACTGCGGTTTCGAAAAGGCGCGCGGCGACCAGTGCGACAACTGCGGCAACCTGCTGGACCCGGTCGACCTGATCAATCCGTACTCGAAGGTCAGCGGCTCGCGGAATATCGAGGTGCGCGACACCCGCCACCTGTACGTGCTGCAGACGAAGATCGAGCAGCGCATCCGTGACTGGGTCGACTCCAGGTCCGAGAACTGGCCGACCCTGACGAAGGGCATCGCCTACAAGCATCTCGACGAGGGGCTGATCGACCGCGGAATCACCCGCGACCTCGCCTGGGGCATTCCGGTGGTCAAGGACGGCTTCCCGCGCCCGGGGTTCGAGGACAAGGTCTTCTACGTCTGGTTCGACGCCCCGATCGAATACATCGGCGCCACCGTCGAATGGTCCGAGGCGACCGGGACCGACTGGGAGTCCTGGTGGCGCGAGGACAAGGGCGCCGCCGACGTCGAGTACGTCCAGTTCATGGGCAAGGACAACGTCGCCTTCCACACCGTCAGCTTCCCGGCGACCATCCTCGGCTCGGGCGAACCCTGGAAGCAGGTCGACCGGCTGAAGGCCTTCAACTGGCTGAACTGGTACGGCGGCAAGTTCTCGACCAGCGAGAAGCGCGGCGTGTTCATGGACGCGGCGTTGGAGCTGCTGCCGCCGGACCTGTGGCGCTGGTACCTGACCGCCAATGCGCCGGAAGGCTCCGACACCGCCTTTACCTGGGAGCAGTTCCAGTCGGCCGTGAACCGCGACCTGGCCGATGTGCTTGGCAACTTCGTCAACCGCATCGCCAAGTTCAACGAAAGCAAGTTCGAGGGCGTGGTTCCGGCGGGCGGCGAACCCGGTCCGCGCGAGGAACAGCTGTACGCCGACGTCTCGGCGCAGCTGACCGAGCTGACCGCCCAGATGGACGCGATCGAGCTGCGCAAGTCGGCCCAGGCCGCGCGCGCGCTTTGGGTGCTGGGCAATGAGTACCTGCAGGAAGCTGCGCCCTGGACAGCGATCAAGACCGATCCGGAGCGAGCGGCGGTGATCGTGCGCACGGGGCTGAACCTGGCGGCCCTCTACGCCCGCGTCTCGGCGCCCTTCATCCCGTTCGCTGCGGAGAAGATCACCGAGGCCTTCGGCGAAGCCTGGCCGCCGACCTGGCCGTCAACCGACGCCCGGGCCGAGCTGTCGCGGCTGGAGCCGGGCAGGGCGGTGCGCGCGCCCGACGTGCTGTTCAAGAAGATCGAGGACGATCAGGTCGCCGAATGGACCGAGCGTTTCGGCGGCGGGGACTGATCCCCGCCTAGGCCGGCGTTCGAACGCTCATCGCCGCCTTCGGGGATGAGCGGATTCACCGAAACTAGGGTGCGCCGACCTGGGTCAGGCAGGCGGTCCGCTTGGGCGCGTCCGCTTCCGCCGAACATCCGTGCTCGAGTTCCTTGTGCGTGATGTGCGCGAAGGTCGGCATGGCGCTGTTGTAGGCTTCGACGTTCAGCGAGCGGACCACGATCTGGCGGTGGCCTTCCCACATCATGTTCACCGCCACGTACAGCACCACCAGCAGGCCGACGTAGCCGATCCAGCGATGCTTGTGCAGCAGGTTGGCGATGAAGGTCGCCGCCACGCCCATCAGCGCGATCGACAGCAGCAGGCCGAAGACCATGATGCCCGGATGCTCGCGGGCGGCCCCGGCCACGGCCAGGACGTTGTCGAGCGACATCGAGACATCGGCGATCAGGATCTGCAGGAACGCCGACTTGAAGCTCTTGCCCGGCTTTATCGGCGCGTCGTTGGTCGGATCGTCGTCGAGCGCGTGACCGGCCAGGGCCTCGTCGTGGGCGGCCTGGTCGCGCATCTCGCGCCACATCTTCCAGCACACCCACAGCAGCAGGATTCCGCCCGCGAACAGCAGGCCGATGATGCCCAGCAGCTGGGCGGTCACCAGGGCGAAACCGATCCGCAGCACGACGGCCGCGATCAGGCCCCAGAGGATCGCCTTCTTGCGGTCCTTCTCGGGCAGGCCGCCGGCGGCCAGTCCCACGGCGACGGCGTTGTCGCCGGCCAGGACCAGGTCGATCATCAGAACTTGGATGAGGGCGGCCACCGGGCCGGCGAGACTGTCAAGCATGAGCGTTCAATGCGTCAGCCGCCGGACTCATTCAAGACCCGGCGGCCGGAGCGCTCGCGGAATCCGTGGCCTGGCGGCGTGAGCGAGTCGCGCCCGCGGTTTGACCTCAGGCGCGCGTTCGAGCCGCCTCGTACAGCGCGATGGCCGCCGCGTTCGACACGTTCAGGCTCTCGAACCCGCCCGGCATCGGGATTTTCGCCAGCACGTCGCAGTGTTCGGACACCAGACGCCGCAAGCCTTCGCCTTCGGAACCCAGGACGATCACGGTGGGCGAGCCGTCGAGGGCGGCCTCCAGGCTGGTGTCGGCCGAGCCGTCCATGCCGACGATCTTCCAGCCCAGTTCGCCCAGAGCCTCAAGCGCACGGGACAGGTTGACGACAACCGCGTTGGGGATGTTGTCGACGGCGCCGGCGGCCGCCTTGGCCAGGGCGCCGGATAGCGCGGGGGCGTGGCGGTCCTGCAGGATCACCCCGCGCGCGCCGAACGCCGCGGCCGAGCGGAAGATCGCGCCGACATTCTGCGGGTCGGTGATCTGGTCAAGGACCACCAGCACGCCGGCGGCCGGCGATCCGATCTGCTCTATAGAGAGTGACTCCGGCGCGTCGACGCGCATGGCCAGGCCCTGGTGCACGGCATTGGGCGGCAGCAGGCGTGCGATCTCGGCGCCCTCAAGCGTTTCGACGATCTTCAGCCTCGGGAACTTGCGAGTCAGCGCCGCGGCCCGGTCCGGCGTGGCGAGGATTCGCTTCGGCGCCGGTCGCGCCGGGTTGCCGAGCGCCGCCTCTACGGCGTGCACACCCCACAGCCAATCCTTGGAGTCACCGCCGGAAACCCTTTGCGGGCGCGGCTTTCCGCCCTTTTCGAGGTGAGGGCGAAAACCCTTTTTCCGGTCGTTGCGTTCATTGGACGAGGACACTATAAGACGCGCTCCGATTTGAGGCCCTTGAAGGGACCTCCTAGCACGGCCCCCGCTGGAAGGCGGAGGAACCTGGCTCAGGAAGGCTCTTTTTGTTCAGATCGGCGACCTGGCGCATGGGGGAATGTCCCGAGCGGCAAAGGGGGGGGACTGTAAATCCCCTGCGAAAGCTTCGAAGGTTCGAGTCCTTCTTCCCCCACCACGCGCCAGCGACGCCGACACGGCTTCAGATCAACACTGAAGAAGAGAGATCAAGCCGGCGGGGTCCGCCGCAGCGCGGGTATAGCACAATGGTAGTGCAGCAGCCTTCCAAGCTGAGGATGTCGGTTCGATCCCGTCTACCCGCTCCAGTCCCTTTCATTTGAAACCCCGCCGCCGGCGCTCAAGGTAGAACAAGATGGCCAAGGAAAAGTTCGAACGTAACAAGCCGCACTGCAACATCGGCACGATCGGCCACGTTGACCACGGCAAGACGACGCTGACGGCGGCGATCACGATCACGCTGGCGAAGGCCGGCGGCGCGAAGGCGATGAACTACGCGGACATCGACGCGGCGCCGGAAGAGAAGGCCCGTGGCATCACCATCAACACCGCGCACGTGGAATACGAGACGGCCAACCGTCACTACGCCCACGTCGACTGCCCCGGCCACGCCGACTATGTGAAGAACATGATCA
>JAZJXN010000153.1:0-6533 GCA_040390885.1 Pseudomonadota bacterium
CGCCGTGAGGTCGGCCGTGATGTACAGCCAATGCCGCACCTTGTAGGTGACGGTCGCGGGCAGGTCGTCGAAGTAGATGCCGTCGTGGCGGTGCATCAGAAGCCCTCGACGGCGCTGTCGATCAGACCCATGACGCGGACGACCCTCTCCTGGGCGGGCTCGGCGAGGCCGTGATCCTGGTCCGCGACGAGACCTCGCCCGAAGACATCCACGGCATGCATGCGGCCCGCGGCATCATCACCGCCCGCGGCGGCATGACCAGCCACGCGGCCGTGGTCGCGCGCGGCATGGGCCGGCCCTGCGTCTCCGGCGCCGGCGAGCTGGCCATCTTCCCGAAGGAAGGTCTGTTCCGGGCCCGCGGCAAGGAGTTCAAGGCCGGTGACATCGTCACCATCGACGGCTCCAAGGGCGAGGTCCTGGCCGGCTCGGTGAAGATGATCGAGCCCGAGCTGACCGGCGACTTCGCGCAGCTGATGGAATGGGCCGACGCCGGCCGCCGCCTGAAGGTCCGGGCCAACGCCGAGACCCCGCTCGACGCCAAGACCGCGCGCCAGTTCGGCGCCGAGGGCATCGGCCTGTGCCGCACCGAGCACATGTTCTTCGACGAGACCCGGATCGCCGCCGTGCGCGAGATGATCCTGGCCGACGACGAGGCTGGTCGCCGCGCCGCTCTGGCCAAGATCGCGCCGTTCCAGAAGGCCGACTTCGTCGAGCTGTTCACCATCATGGAAGGCCTGCCGGTCACCATCCGGCTGCTCGACCCGCCGCTGCACGAGTTCCTGCCGCATGACGAGGCGGGCATGGCCGATGTCGCCGCCGCCACGGGCCTGGACGCCGCCAAGCTGATGCAGCGCGCGCGCGAGCTGCACGAGACCAACCCCATGCTCGGTCACCGCGGCTGCCGCCTGGGCGTCTCCTATCCCGAGATCTACGAGATGCAGGTCCGGGCGATCATGGAAGCGGCCTGCGAGATCGCCAAGTCGGGCAAGCCCGCGCCGGTGCCCGAGATCATGCACCCGCTCGTCGCCAAGGGCGAGGAGATGGCCTTCCTGCGCACCCTGACCGACCGCGTCGCCAAGGCGGTGCTGGAAGAGCAGGGCGTCACCGTCGAGTACCAGGTCGGGACCATGATCGAGCTGCCGCGCGCCGCCCTGCGCGCCGCCGACCTCGCCGACGCGGGCGCCGAGTTCTTCAGCTTCGGCACCAACGACCTGACCCAGACCACCTTCGGCATCAGCCGCGACGACGCCGGCAAGTTCCTGGGCGCCTATATCGACAAGGGCATCTTCGACAAGGACCCCTTCGTCAGCCTCGACCAGGAGGGCGTCGGCGACCTGATCCGCATCGCCGCCGAGCGTGGCCGCGCGGCCCGTCCCGGCATCAAGATGGGCATCTGCGGCGAACACGGCGGCGACCCGGCCTCGATCACCTTCTGCGAGGACGTCGGCCTTGATTATGTGAGCTGCTCGCCGTTCCGGGTGCCGATCGCGCGGCTCGCGGCGGCGCAGGCGGCGCTGGCGAAGAAATAGCAACCCTCTCCCGGAGGGAGAGGGCTCCGGGGCCGGACAAGGCTAGCCGTGGCGGGCGAGTTGGCGCCATCCTGCATCGCCGCAACTTGATTCACGCATGAGCCTGACCCTCGTCCTCCCGACCCAAGACCACTTGCCCGCCTACGTCGCGGCGCTCGAGCACGGCTGGTCGCCGGACAACACCGCCGGCGGCGAGGCGACGCGGCGGGCCCAGCTGGCGAAGATCACCGACGACCCCGACGGCCTTCTAGCCGGCATGGACGATCCCGAGGGCCGGGCGGGCGACGTGATCCTGCCCGACGGGACGGCGGTGAAGCGGTTGCCCGGGATCGTCCGCTGGATGTGGGACGGAGACTTCTGCGGGTCGATCGGCTTTCGCTGGCAGGCGGGGACCGAGGCCCTGCCGGACTATGTGCTGGGCCACATCGGCTATTCGGTCGTGCCGTGGAAACGACGTCTGGGCCATGCTTCGGCCGCGCTCGGGCTGATGTTGCCGCAGGCGCGAGCGCGCGGGCTGCGCTGGGTCGAGATCACCACCGAGACTGACAACATTCCCTCGCAGCGCGTGATCGAGGCGAATGGCGGGGTGCTGGTCGGACGGTTCGACAAGCCCCAAGCCCACGGCGGCCATGACGGACTGCGGTGGCGGGTGGATCTTGCGCCGCGCTGAGCCGAACCCGAAGATCCGGCGCCCGAATGGGCCTGGAACCGACCTCTAGGCGTTGAGACCCTGGCGACCGAGGTTGTCGCGCCCTGTCACGCGAGGAGCGTCGTATGAGCCGCTGGTTGCCGTTGCTCGGCATTCCCATCCTGGCGATCGCCGTGCTCGCGGCCGTCGGCTGGTTCCTGTTCGGCGGGGGAGGAAAGGACCAGGTCTTCATCTTCAAGGGCCTGCGGGGGCCGCAGGAGGCGAGCCGCATCGTCGACCATCCGGCGGCCAATCTTGAGGACTATGGCGGCGGCGCGCCGAACCGCATGGCCATCCTGGTCACCGACCCGACCGCCAACTGGCTGGGGCTGGTGCGCGCCTTCCGGGCCCAGGGGGTTCCGCTGACGGTGACCCGCGATCCAGCCAAGGCCCTGCGTCACCGTGTGATCCTGGTCTATCCGATGATCTCCGGCCGCAACCTGTCGCCGCCGGACCTGAGGGCGCTGGCGGCGCATGTGCGCAGCGGCGGCTCGCTGCTGACCTTCCATCTCGCCGGGGGCGGGCTCGAGGAGCTGTTCGGGGTCGCGGGCGCCCAGGAGGCCCGGACAAGGTCGTCCATCGCCTGGACGCAGAAGACCGGCGTCGCCGAGGAAGACGTCACCCGCGTCGCGGGTAGCGGCGATCGCAGGCTGGGCACCGTCGGCTACAGCGCGACCACGGCACGGGTTCTGGGCCGGTTCGACGATGGCTCGGCGGCGGTGACCTGCCGCACCGTGGCCGGCGAGGCGTGCCTCATGGGCCTCGACCTGGGCGGCTTCGCCGGACGCGCCATGAACGGACGCTCCGAAGGCATGGGGCGCAGCTATGCCAACGCCTACGAGCCGTCGCTGGACGTCCTGGCGCGCTGGGTGCGTGATTTCTACGTCGCGGGCGAGCCGGCGCCATGGCTGCTCGACACGGTCCCGGCCGGCAAGACCATGAGCATCCTGCTCACCCACGACGTCGACTACGGCAAGTCGGTCCCCAACGCCGGGACCTATGGCGACATGATCGCCGCCGAGGGCGTGCGGGCGACCTTCTTCATCCAGACCAAGTATATCCGCGACTACAACGACGAGGTCTTCTTCGACGATCGCGCCGTGCCCGTGGTCGAGCGCCTGCTGGGCCAGGGGATGGAGATCGGCAGCCACAGCGTCGCTCACGCCATGACGTTCAAGGACTTCCCCCTTGGCGACGGCCGCGAGCGCTATCCAGGCTACCGCCCGTTCGTCGAGGCGCGGCTCAAGACGCGCAAGGCTACTGTTCTGGGGGAGCTTCGGGTCTCGAGGTTCCTGCTCGAGCAGACGGCCGGGGCCAAGGTGGTGTCCTTCCGCCCGGGCCACCTGTCATACCCGTTCAGCCTGCCCGAGGCGCTGGAGGCCGCAGGCTACCGCTACTCTTCGTCTCTGACCGCCAACATGACCATGACCCACCTGCCGTTCCAGCTCACGGTCGGGCGGGAGAGCCGGGCCCTGACGCCGGTCTACGAGTTTCCGGTGACCATCGAGGACGAACTGGGGGCGCCGCTGGCGCAGCGGTTCGACGCCGCTGACACGCTACTGCGCCGCATCGCCGAGCATCGCGGCATGGCTGTGATCCTCATCCACCCCAATGTCGTGGGCGACAAGCTCGGGTTCGAGCGTCGCCTGATCGCCGCCTGGAAGGATCGCGCCTGGATGGGAACCCTGGCCGATTTCGGATCCTGGTGGGCGGCGAGGGACCAGCTCGACGCCGATCTCGTCCAGGAGAATGGCCGCTGGGTGCTGAAGGTCGCCAGCCGCGACGCGGTGAAGGATCTGGTGGTGCTGACGCCGAAGATCGGCGGCGGCCGCACCGTGCTGACGCTGTCGGCCGGAGAATCCAGGACGGCGCCCGTTGACTGACCGGCGGTTCATTGGCCCGGTGGTGGCCCTGGGTCTGGCGTCGGCCGGTTGCGCCTCGGCCACGCCCCCCGGCGACTGGCGCCTGGTTTGGTCCGACGAGTTCGAGGGCCAGGCGCTCGACGAGCGCAAGTGGGGCATCGCCGAGGATTGCTGGGGCGGCGGCAACGAGGAGCGGCAATGCTACGCCTCGTCCGCGCTGGCCGTGTCCGACGGTCGGCTGCGCATCACCGCCAGCCGTGAGTCCGGGACGGCGCCGGTCGTCCCAGACGCGCCCGGGGTTGAACACCGGACGCTGCCCTACCGCTCTGCCAAGATCCTCACGCGCGGCAAGGCGTCATGGCTCCACGGGCGGTTCGAGATCCGGGCCCGGACGCCGGTCGGCCAGGGTCTGTGGCCGGCCTTCTGGATGCTGCCGGAAGGCTACGGCTACGGCCAGGGCATGCCGGCCGGCGAGATCGACATCATGGAGATCGTCAATCCCGGCTCGCCCTGTCCGGCTTGCGAGGGGGAGCGCGAGAACCGGGTCTGGGGCGCGATCCACGTCGGCGGGGAACAGCGGCCGGGCGTCTCGGCCATGGTTCCCGGTCAGCCTTGGAGCGACTTCCACACCTATGCGGTCGAATGGACTCCGGAGGGGTTCACCTGGCTGCTCGACGGCCGTCCCTACGCCACCGCGGCGGCGGCTGGCGCGCCGTTCGACCGGCCCTACTACCTCATTCTCAACATGGCGGTCGGCGGTCGGTGGCCGGAAGGCGCCAACGCGCGGGGGATCGACGAGGCCGCCTTCCCGGCGACGTTGGAGATCGACTGGGTGCGGGTCTGGCGGCGGGCCGACTAGGCTACACTGTGGCGCCGAACAGCGTCCCGACGCCGGCGGTGATGGCCATGGCCAGGGCGCCCCAGAATGTCACCCGCGCCGTCGCGCGCCACAGGCTCGCTCCGCCAGCCCGGGCGCCGACGGCGCCCAGAACCGCCAGGAACAGCAGCGACGACACACTCACCGTGACCGGCAGGATGTCCATGGGCGACACCGCCAGCACCAGCAGCGGGGCCGCCGCGCCCGCGGCGAAGGTGGCGGCGGAGGTCAGGGCGGCCTGGATGGGGCGGGCGGTGGTGATCTCCGAAATGCCCAGCTCATCGCGCGCGTGAGCGCCGAGCGCATCCTTGGCCATAAGCTGTCCGGCCACCTGTCTGGCCAGAGGTTCCTCAAGGCCCCGGGCGACATAGATCGCGGTGAGTTCGTCCGTCTCCGCCTCGACGTCGGTCGCCAGCTCCTTGCGCTCGCGGGCGAGATCGGCCTTTTCGGTGTCCGACTGAGAGCTGACGGAGACGTATTCTCCCGCCGCCATCGACATCGCGCCCGCCACCAGCGCCGCCACACCGGCGATGATCGCGGCGCCCTTGTCCGGCGAGGCGGCGGCCACCCCGAGCACGAGGCTGGCGGTCGAGACAATCCCGTCGTTGGCCCCGAGCACAGCGGCCCGCAGCCAGCCGATCCGCGCGACCAGATGGCTCTCGGGGTGTAGTTTCAGCCGGGGCATCGCCGATCTCCTCAGGGGGCGATCACCCTAGCCGGTTCACCGCCGCCTCGAGTTGGGCTTTATCAACTCGATCCGGCCGCGCCGCCTTCAGCTCACAAGCGTACGCACCGCGTTCAGCGCGTAGTCCACATCCTCCGGCGTGTTGCGGATGCTCGGGGTCAGGCGGACGTGCTGGACGGCGTAGGGCGCGGCCGAGCCGATCACGCGCTGGCTGCGCAAGCGCTGAACGGCGGCGGGGGCGGAGAAGCCGGCGACGTCGAAGCTGACGATACCGGCTGACAGCTTGGGATCCATCGGCGTCGAGACGGTCACGCCGGGGATCTGCCGCAGGCCGATCTTAAGCCGCAGGGCCAGTTCGTGAGTGCGGGCCTGGACGTTGGCCTTGCCGATCCACTGGTGGAACTGGAAGGCTTCGCTCAGCGCCCAGACATGCTCGAATGCCTTGAAACCGCCGGGTGTCATCCGGGCGCCGGTGGTCTCGCCGGGGTCGTAGCCGCCGATCCAGGCGCTGTAGGCGTTCGAGGCCAGGAAGCTCGGCACCGTTGGCGTCAGCCGCGACCAACCGTAGGCGGTGCCGAAGATCACGCCGGTGCCGCGCGGCCCAAACAGCCACTTGTGGCAACCGGCCATGAGGAAGTCGCAGCCGAGCTCGGGCAGGGTGGTGTTCTCGGCCCCGAAGCCGTGGACGCCGTCGACGCAGAACAGCACGCGGTCCCGCTCGGGCCGGGCGGCGTTGATCGGGGCCAGCGCGGCGGAGATCTCCTTGATCGGCATCTTCATGCCGGTCGAGGAGTGCACCCAGGTCAGGGCCAGCACGCGGGTCTGCGGTTTGATCTCGCTGATGATGCGGCCGACGATCTGGCCGACCGTGGCCGTGGCGGCATCCTCGTAG
>JAZJXN010000153.1:6543-26296 GCA_040390885.1 Pseudomonadota bacterium
CGCACCGACCCGCCGGTCTTGCTGGTCGCAAGACGCAGGGACTCGTGGGTGACGTAGTAGTCGTGGGTCGTGGTCAGGGCTTCCTGGCCGTAGCGTAGCCCGATGCCGGCGTAGACCATGGCGACCGCGCTGGTGGTGCTCTCGGTCAGGGCCACGTTCTCGAAGTCGACGCCAAAATAGGCCCCCGCCATCCGCCGCGCGCTGTTCTGGAGCGGGCGGTTGCGCGCTTCGAGATAGGTGATGGGCGAGGTGTCGAGCCCCTTGCGATGCCGGTCGATGGCGTCGCGCACGACCTTGGGGTTCGATGCGAACAGCATCGCCGACAGATCGACCATGCTCCAGTCCAGCATCCACTGGGCGCGCACGCGCTGCCAGTCGGGGGCGGGAAGCGGCGGTTCGACCGGAGCGGGCGGCTCGGCGGCGAGGTCGCCTGCGTGGAAGTCCGGGTCAGTCGCCGCGGGTTCGCCCTCCTGGGCGCGCGCGATCGAGGCGGCCGCCAGGACGCCCAGCGCGACGCCCGAGCCGCCCAGCAGTCTCCGGCGGCTCAGCCCTGCGGCCTGCGCCTCGTTGTCGAAATCCATATCAGCCCTCCGCCACCGGCAAGCTCCGCCTTCGCGAAGGCGACCGGCACGCCCGTTCGTGCGCCCGACAAATCTGCGGCCAAAAGGCCGCCGAGCCATCAGGTAAAACCCGACAATGACGCTGGAAGACCGCCGGTTCCCTTTTTACGGGCGTCGGGTGACGTCGAATTCACCTGACGCGCCCCAAAGCGGGCCACCTCTTGAGGTCCCGCACGGGCGAGGGGAGGGTTATGGCCGCCGGTTGGACGGCCTTCGGCCCCGCGGTCGAGACGCGAAAGTCCTGACCGCAAAGGCCCGGGCGAGGGCGGCTAGCGCTTTCTGACGAACACCGTGCCGGCCGAGTACCCCGCGCCGAACGAGCAGATCAGGCCGGTGTCGCCGGACTGGAAATCGTCATTGGCCTGGTGGAAGGCGATGATCGAGCCGGCCGAGCTGGTGTTGGCGTATTCATCGAGGATGATGACGTTCTCGCCGGGCTCGGGGTCGCGGCCGAGCACCTTGCGGCCGATCATGTCGTTCATGTTGATGTTGGCCTGGTGCAGCCAGAGGCGCTTGAGGCCCTTGGGGTCGACGCCGATGTCGGCGGCATGCTCGACAATCATCTCGCTGACCATCGGCACCACTTCGCGGAATACCTTGCGGCCTTCCTGGACGAACAGCTTGTCGCGGGCGCCGATGCCCTCGGGGGCGGCGCGGTTGAGGAAGCCGAAGTTGTTGCGGATGTTGTTGGAGAACTGGGTCTTCAGCCGTGTGCCGAGAATCTCCCAGCCTGCGCCGTCAGCCGCGTCTTCGGCCCGCTCGAGGATCACCGCCGTCGCGACGTCGCCGAAGATGAAGTGGCTGTCGCGGTCGCGGAAGTTCAGGTGGCCCGAGCAGATCTCCGGATTGACCATCAGCACCGCCCGAGCCGAGCCGGTGGCGATGAAGTCGGCGGCGGTCTTGATGCCGAAGGTGGCGCTGGAGCAGGCCACGTTCATGTCGAACGCGAAGCCGCCGATCCCGAGCGCCTGCTGCACCTCGATGGCGATGGCCGGATAGGCGCGCTGCATGTTCGAGGCGGCGCAGAGGACGGCGTCGATCTGGCTCGGGTCCTTGCCCCAGCGGGCGATGGCCTGCCTGGCGGCCGCGACCGCCATCTGCGCCATCACCGAGATCTCGTCATTGGAGCGCTCGGGCAGGTTCGGGCGCATGACCTCGGGATCGAGGATGCCGGTCTTGTCCATGACGAAGCGCGACTTGATCCCGGACGCCTTCTCGATGAATTCGGGCGACGAGGGGCTGAGCGCCTCGACCTCGCCGGCGGCGATGGCCTCGGCGTTGGCGACGTTGAAGCGCTCGACATAGGCGTTGAAGGTGTCGACCAGCTCGGTGTTGGAGATGCTTTGCTCGGGGGTGAAGAGCCCCGTGGCGGCGATGACGGCCTGATGCACTGACGGAATTCCCGACGATGGCCGCGGCTTGGATTGCGCGGCGTCTTGGTGTTGCTGAGCCGATAGATAGCACGACCGGACCCTGGGTCAGCAGGTGTGCTTTCGCCGCAACGCAACATTGCGGACTCAATCCTGCTCCTGAACCGTCCCGGACCCGCCGCGTTTGGGACCTACGCCTTTGGGCAGCTGGGGAGCTGATAAAAGCGTCAAGGAGTACTGACGAATGAAAACTCTCATGTTTGCGGCCTCGGCCGCCCTGCTGTCGGTCGTTGCGGTTCCCGCTGTTTCCCAGGCCCAGGAGGTCTACGGCACCCTCGGCTACGGCGCCGTCGATCTGGATGACGCCGCTGACCTCGGCGCGATCCAGGGCCGCGTGGGCTACAAGTTCAATCCGTATGTCGGCGTCGAGGGCGAAGCCGCCTTCGGGGTGAAGGACGATCGCGACATCGAGCTGAAGCACCAGGTTGGCGCCTTCGTCGTCGGCTACGCGCCGATCACGCCGCAGGCCGATCTGTTCGCCCGCGTCGGCTACAGCGGCGCCACCGTCGACACCCCGCTGGGTGAAGCCGACGGCGACGGCTGGGCCTATGGCGTTGGCGGCCAGTATTACTTCACCGCCAAGGACGGCGTGCGACTCGACTGGACCCGCCACGACTATGACGGCGGCGACGCGGACGTGTTGTCGGCGAGCTACACCCGCAAGTTTTAGGGGCTGAAACCCTTATAACGTAACGGAAGACCCCTCCTCACGGAGGGGTTTTTTGTTGTGGCGAGTCAAAAGCGCGGCTACCCCGCCCCGGCGCCCCAGATTCGGGCGTGATTTGTGTCTCTCGGGGATAAACAAAAAAATGAAAACGACCATCATCGCGGCCGCCGCCGCGTGCGCCCTGCTGTCCGTTCCGGCCATCGCTCAAGCGGAAACCAGCTTCTACACCACCCTCGGCTACGCCAACGTGCAGGCCGATGACGGCGTCGACGTCGAGCTCGGCGCCGGCCAGGTCCGCGTCGGCGCGAAGTTCAACCAATTCTTCGCCGTCGAAGGCGAAGCGGCTCACGGCGTGAACGACGACACCGTCGGCGGCGTGGAAGTGAAGCTGAACAACCAGTTCGGCGTGTTCGCGGTCGCCAGCTACCCGTTCGCCGAGCGCTTTGAAGTGTTCGGCCGCGTCGGCTACAGCACCGCCGAATTCGAAGCCAACTTCGCCGGCGTCAAGGAAACCGAGAGCAACGACGACGTCGCCTACGGCGTCGGCGCCACGGCGTTCTTCTCCGAGCGCAACGGCGTCCGCCTCGACTACACCAACTACGGCGACGCCGACGCCTGGTCGGTCGCCTACGTCCGCAAGTGGTAAGCATCACGCCCTAGGGCATGATCAGATCGAGCCCCCTTCCGGCGACGGAAGGGGGCTTTTCTGTTGACGCCGACCGCGGCGGGGAGACACTCCGCTGGGGAGGCAACAAGACGAGTGACCCAGCTCATCATCCTGGCCGCGTCCGCCGCGGCGGTCGGACTCATGGTGGCCATCGCCGCCTGGGCGAGGATCGCGCGGCCGACCGCCCCCCTCGACGAGGCCCGTGCGCGGGACCTGCTGGCGACGGAATTCCCTGACAGTCGCCCCACCGTCCTCTGGATTGCCGCCGACCGTGCCGGCCTCATCGCCCGCGACGGCGACAGGGCGCTGGTCCTCTATCGCCTCGGCGATTCCTGGGTCGCGCGAACCCTGTCCTGGCAGGACGCGTTGAGCGCGCCTGTCGTGCGCGGCGTGGTGCGGCTGAAGCTGCGAGACCCCGCCGCGCCGGTGGCGAAGCTGGCGGTCGACGGCGCCGAGCCCTGGCCCCCCGAAGACCCGCAGAAGGCCATCGCCGCATGACCCTCGATCCGATCAAGCCGGCGTTCGACCCGGTCACCTGGGCGATCCCGATCTTCGTCGTCACCATCCTGCTGGAGATCGCGCTGGGCCGGCTGGGCAAGGCCAAGGCGACCTATGAGGCGAAGGACACCGCGACCTCGCTGCTGATGGGACTGGGCAGCACCATCGCCGGCGGCCTGACGGCCGGCGCCATCTTCGCGGTGAGCGTGTGGGTCTACCAATATCGGCTGTTCGAGATCCCGATGACGGCGATCTGGGCCTGGCTGGCGATCTTCCTGCTCGAAGATCTGACCTACTACTGGTTCCACCGCCTTTCGCACGAGCGTCGGTTCTGGTGGGCCAGCCATGTGAATCACCACAGCAGCCAGCACTACAACCTCGCCACCGCGCTGCGGCAGACCTGGAGCGGAGGGCTCGCCGGGACCTGGCTGCTGTGGCTGCCGCTGAGCCTGCTGGGCTTCCCGCCCGCCATGATCGCCATCCAGAAGGGGATCAGCCTCGTCTACCAGTACTGGGTGCACACAGAGGCGATCCGGCGCCTGCCGCGCTGGTTCGAGGCCGTCTTCAACACCCCCTCGCACCACCGGGTGCACCATGCCCGCAACGCCCGCTATCTCGACGCCAACTACGCCGGCATCCTGATCATCTGGGACCGTCTGTTCGGCACCTTCGTCCCCGAGGACGACGCCGAGCCCTGCCGCTACGGGCTGGTGCATAACCTCGGCGACTTCAACATCCTGCGGGTGGCGTTCCACGAGTGGGTCGGTATAGGCAAGGACCTGGCCTCCGCGCGATCGCCTCGGGAGGTGGTCGGTTACCTGTTCGGCCCGCCGGGCTGGAGCCCGGACGGGTCGCGGGACACGTCGGCGACGCTGAAGGCCAGATGGCGGGCGCGGGAAGCGGCCGCTGCTACTCCCGCAGCAGAGGCAGCGAGAGCCCTCCCGCCGGCCGCTGAGTAAGCAGCTCGCGGCGGAAGCGGAACAGCTCGGCCGGCCGTCCGCCGGTCTCGGTATCCATCCGTCCGAGGCCCTCGACCAGGTCGATGCGCTCGACCACGCGGCGGAAGTTCTGCTTGTGCAGAGGCACCCCGGCGATGGCCTCCACGGCGCGCTGCAGGGCGGACAGGGTGAACTCCGGCGGCGTCAGCTCGAACACGACGGGGCGATACTTCAGCTTGCCGCGCAGCCGGCCAAGGCCGGTGGCCAGAATGCGCCTGTGGTCCGACAGCATGGGCTCCCCGAGGGCGGCGGAGAGGGCGGTCGGCTCGGCCGCCGCGCCGCCGCGGTCGCGGATCTCGTCTCGCCCGGCTTCGGGGGCGAGGCCTGCTTCGTAGAGCAGCTCGTAGCGGTCGAGCACCCGCTCTTCGTTCCAGGCCGCGCCGTCCAGCGCGAACAGCAGCCGGGCGCGGGCCAGGCGGGCTTCGTCGCGGTCGGCCCAACGGCGCAGGGCAGGCGCTATGGCCTCGTCGATCAGCGCGGGGCGGCCCTGCCGCCAGTCCTCCCACGGGAAGAAGCGCGACCAGGGGGCCCAGGCGGTGTCAGGGGCGTCGGTATCCACGGCGGCGGGCGTCAGCGCGAGATAGCCGACCGAGACCACGCGCGCGGCGCCGGCCCCGACTTCGGCCCGCGGTGCGTCGCGACCCTGATCGCCGAAGGTGTAGAGCTGCTCGACATAGCCGAGCTCAAACCGCGTCTGCTCGGTCACGAAGGCGCGCAGGGCGATCTCGAAGGTGCGGTGGCCCTCGGGATCGAACGGCCCGAACGGCAGGCCGGCGAGCGTCGAGGCCTTCTCCGTCGCGGCGTCGTGCGGGCGCACCGTCAGCACCACGGCCTCGCCGTTGCGGATGGCCACGATGACGGCGGACAGGCCGATGACGACGGAGAGAGTCATTGCGACGGTGGTAGCACCGTCCGCGGCAAGGGGGGAGGGCGCCGATACTCTCCCTCCCCACGAAGGGGAGGGAGGACCTCGCTAGTCCTTCACGTGCGTCGTCGGGCGATCGTCGCCGTCGGCCAGTTCCTCGTGCCATTTGCCGTCGGCGGTCTCGTAGACGATGCCGGTGTCTTCACCCGGCAGCTGCTGTTCGGCGGCGACCCGCTTGGCGGCGGCGAGGGCGGCGTCATGGCTCTTGAAGGTCTCCGAGAAGACCCCGTCGGCCTTGTAGGCCCAGCCGCCGTCGTGCTCGACGATCTCGTAGGTGATGTCAGTCATGTCGCGTTCTCCTGTGGCGTGGACACTAGAACGCGCGAGCAGGCCGCGGCTTGCACGAAAGCGCGATCATTCGGTGTCGAAGGCCTGGATGGCGGGTTCGAAGCCGGCGGCCTCCGACAACAGGTGGAAGCGGAGCACGTAGTGTTCCTGCGCCTTGGCGGGCGGCTGGGGCACGAGGTGCAGCTCCAGGCCCGCGGGCAGCGGCCCGAAGAAGCGCAGCGATTCCTCGTGGCTGAAGCCGGCCAGCTGGGTGGCCTCGAAGTAGGCGCAGGCGCGGTCCGCCTGCTTGATCAGCTTCTTGATCGCCGCCGGAACCTTGGCCGGAAGACCGAAGCGCGCATGGATGGCGTGCTCCAGCCGCTCCTCGAAATCCTTGTAGGACACGCCCAGCGCCGCCTTGAACGGGCTGATCATGTCGCCGATCACATATTCACTGGCGTCGTGGAGGAGCGCGGCGAGCCGCCACTTGGGGTCGATGCCGGGTTGAATGTGGGCGACGATGTCCTCGACCACGACCGAGTGCTGGGCGACGGAAAAGCCATGTTCGCCAATGGTCTGGCCGTTCCAGCGGGCGACACGGGCAAGGCCGTGGGCGATGTCCTCGATCTCGATATCCATCGGCGAGGGATCAAGCAGGTCAAGACGGCGACCCGAAAGCATCCGCTGCCAGGCTCGCGGTGTATTGTTCGGCGAACGCACGCCTCGCAGCCCTTTCGCCAACTGAACGTTCCTTTGATTGGAGAGGGCGCTTCAACTGGAGCATCGTCTGACAAAGATCAATGACCGGCCATTCGCGATCTGGTGATTGTGATTGGAACAGAGAGAAGGAGAGCTGGATGAGCTGGGCTAGGATCATGGCGCCGCTGGCCGGTGGCGCCCACGACGCGGACATTCTCAAGCACGCCGCGACCCTGGCCGCGCCGTTCGGGGCCGAGGTCGCCGCCATCCATGCGCCGGCCGACATCGCTGACCTGATGCCCTGGATGGGCGAGGGCTTCATGGGCGGTGTGCAGATCACCGCCATGGACAGCCTCAAGGAGGCCGCCGCCGAGGGCGAACGGGCCGCCAGGGCGGCTGTCGAGGCTTGCGGCTACGCGAGGACCAGCTTCATCACCCTCGAGACCCCGGTCTGGGCCGGATTGTCGATGGAGGGACGGCTGTCCGACGTCGTGCTGTTCGACACCGAGGCCGCTCGCGGTCGCGGCCCGCTGGCAGAAGCCTTCCAACAGATCGTGGCCGACGAGCAGCGGCCGACCATCGTCGCACGAAGCGGCCTCAAGGCCGACGGCACCGTGGTCGTGGCCTGGGACGGCGGCAAGGAAGCCTCGCGCGCCGCGCGGACGGCCCTGCCGCTGCTCGAGAAGGCCAAACGGGTCGTCATCCTCTCCGCGCCCGCCGCATCATCGCGCAACTTTGACGCCACGCGTCTGCAGCAGTTCTTCGGCGAGCGCGGCGTTCAGGCGGAGGTCGAGACGCTGTCCGACGGCGGCGACGCGGCTCAACTGCTGCTCAGCGCGGCCGGCCGCCTGTCGGCTGACGTGCTGGTGGCCGGCGCCTTCGGACACCCGCGGCTGCAGGAATACATCTTCGGCGGCACCACGCGCACGCTTCTGAACAACGACGGCCCGTCGCTGTTCCTGTCCCACTAAAACCAACAAGAAAGAGGGAAATCATGACGCTCTCCCGCATCGTCATGCGCCTTGCGCGCAACCCCGGCACCGAGTTCGCTGACGGCGACGACCATCGTGGCTACACCCTGGTCGCGCCCCTGCTTGACGACGGCAAGCTGGATCTGGACGCATTCCAGAAGGCGAAGGCCAAATGCACGGTGCGCCGCTTCGCGCCGGACGAGGACGCCGTGAACGGTCGCCTCGCGCGCAAGGGCCAGACCTGGTTCTTCGACTACGACGATGCCGACGACGCCGATGACGAACCGGTCCACCGCCTGGGCGAGCACAGCTTCTCGCTCGGCGAGTACGTCTCCGTCGCCGACGAGGACGGCCGGCTGCTGGCCTACAAGGTCACCGACGTCACCACGGCCGACTAGGGCTCGCTCGGAAAGAACCGCTCTCGCCAGATAGGCGAATTTCTGCAACGGTCGCGCCCTCAGGTTGTGAGGGAGGGCGCGATGGCGGAAGCTCTGCGCGACGACTACGCGGCGGCACAGTTCGCGGGCAAGCTCGCCTCGGACCAGCCTCCGGAGTGTGACCTGGTGATGAAGGGCGGGATCACGTCCGGCATCGTCTATCCGTTCGCGATCCTTGAGCTGGCCGGCAAGTACCGGTTCCGCTGCATCGGCGGCACGTCCGCCGGGGCCATCGCCGCCGCCTTCGCCGCCGCCGCCGAATACGCCCGCCAGAGCGGCGATCCCGGCGGCTTCCTGCGGCTCAAGGAGAAGTGCGAGAGCCTGCCCGCCCTGATGCTGGGGCTGTTTCAGCCGACGAAGTCGGTGGCCGGGCTGATGCAATTCCTGCTGAAGAGCCAAAGCGGCGGCATCCTCGCGGCGCTGCTGGTGTTCTGGCTTCCTCTGCTGATTGGCGTGCTGGTCGGCGGCGTCGGCATGGCGCTGCTCGGCGGCGGCTGGGCCGGGGCCATTCTCGGAGCCGTGGTCGGCTTCGCCGTCGCGTTCGCTTGGCGGATCTGGTCACTGCTGAAGGAAATCCCCAAGAACGACTTCGGCCTCTGCACGGGCCTGACCCAGCCGGGCTACGATCATCCAGCCCTGACCGACTGGATCTACCAGTCGCTGCAGGAGATCGCGTTCGGCCCGGTCGGCCGCGCGCAGCCCCTGACCTTCGGCGACCTCGCCAACATCAACCGCGCCAAGCCGACCGACGAGGCGACCATCACCCTGCGCGCGGTCACCACCGACCTGTCGATGGGGCGCCCGCGCAGCCTGCCCGATCCCGGCGAGGGCTTTCGTTTCGAGGAGAAGGCCTGGGCCCGGCTGTTTCCTAAGCCGGTCATGGACTTCCTGATGGGTCTGGACAGCATCAGGCCGGAGGACGACGCCGAACCCTGGGACCAGCTGCCCCGCTTCCCGGCGCCCGACGACCTGCCGGTGATCGTCGCCGTCCGCATGAGCCTGAGCTTCCCGGTGCTGTTCACCGCCGTGCCCCTGCGCTTCCTCGACCTCAGCCTGGTGATGCTGGCCAAGGACCAGGAGGGCATGATCGATCCGATCGACATCCCGGATCCAAAGGCCACGGTTCGTCCGATCTGGTTCACCGACGGCGGGGTGACCAGCAACTTCCCGATCCACTTCTTCGACGCCATGCTGCCCGGCCGTCCGACCTTCGCGCTCGGCCTCGACAACCTGGCGCCCGGAATGGAGCCGGGGGGAGGGCGGGTCTACCTGCCGCATCACGCCTGGGGCGGATCGTTCACCTCGATCGACGGGTTTAAGTCGCTGCTCGACTTCGGCCAGAGCGTGTTCGGCGCGGCCCAGAACTGGCAGGACACGATGATGAGCGTCATGGGCGCCCAGCGCGAGCGGGTGGCGCGGGTCTATCTCGCCCCTGACGAGGGCGGCATGAACCTGGCGATGCCGCCGGCGCTGTCGAAGAAGCTCATGGGCTTTGGCCAGGTGGCCGGCCGCAAGCTGGTCGCCGAGTTCGACTTCGACGAACACCGCTGGCGTCGGGCGCTTGTCGCCTACGAGAAACTGCAGGAGGAAATGCGCCGGACCAACCGCATCTGGGACGGCGGCGGCTACGGCGCCTGGCTCGAGCGGTATCTGCCCGATGTCGAGAGCTACAAGGCGCTGCCTCTGGCGGCGCGGCGCAAGCTGCACGCCCGGCTCGGCGACCTCGCGGCCGCGGCGAAGGTCTTCGATCCGCCAATTGTCGCGAAGAAGGGGCAGTTCCCCAGGCCGCCGGGCAGCCTGAGGATCACGCCCAGACTCTGACGGTCAGTCGACGCCGAGATGGACGCCGTGGAAGCCGCGGCCGCCGACGTTGTGACGGATCAGGTTGTCGACGTCCTCGAACAGCTCGCCGCCGTCGCGCTCGCCGTCCTTCATCTCGGCGCTGTTCTTGGCCTTGACCACGCCGACGACCAGCGGGCCGTCCTTGGGCCCCCGGGCGTTGTAGCCGACCATCTTGAAGTCCCCCTCGTTCTTGTCGTTGGCGAGGATCAGCATGGCCATGACACCTTCTTCGGCGTTGCGGCGACGTGCGCGCTCGCTCTTGCCCGACCCATCGCCCTCGATGTTGCGCGACACCCGGACTTCGGCGCCCTCATCACTGGCGTTGATGACGGCGCCGCCGGCCTTGATGTCGGCCCCCGCGTCGTTGGCGCGGATGCGGACGCCGGGCAGGTTGATGTCGACGCTCTCGCCGCTGCCGGCCGCCTTCTCCATCGCCGCGTGATCGACCTGGACCTTGGGGACGAGGGCGCGCAGCTCGCTCTCGATCGCCGCCAGGCTCGCTGCGGCGTCGCCGTTCTCGAGTTTAACGATCTTCAGCGTGACCTCCGATCCGTCCCCGGCATAGACGCAGGATTGGCCGTCGGCGGCGGTGCTGACGCGGTTCAGCGCGCCCTGCCTGTCGGGGCAGTCGAGCGTGGTCACCACCTTCAGGGCGCGGGCCTGATGCTGGCGCTTCGCGTCAGGGTGGTCACAGGCCGCCAGGGCGAGCACGGCGCAACCGGCGGCCAGCAGGGCGATACGGGTCATTGGACGTTTCCCTCGGAGCTATCTTGTATTGCAAGAGTGCTCCCCGGCGCCGGGCCGGTCGAGTGAAATCGCGGTAACGCTGGCGCAACGAAAAAGGGACACGCCCTGTTGGGGCGTGTCCCTGATTTCAGCGGCCTGAAGGCCAGGCGTTACTGCCCGGGGCGCGTCCCGCCGGCGCCTTCGCGACGGGCGAGGAAGGCCAGGCGTTCGAACAGGTGAACGTCCTGCTCGTTCTTCAGCAGGGCGCCGTGCAGCGGCGGGATCAGCTTGGTCGGATCCTTCTCGCGCAGGGTCGCCTCGTCGATGTCCTCGACCATCAGCAGTTTCAGCCAGTCGAGCAGCTCGCTGGTCGACGGCTTCTTCTTCAGGCCCGGCACCTTGCGCATGTCGTAGAAGATGCGCAGCGCCTCGGCGACGAGCTTCTCCTTGATGCCGGGATAGTGGACGTCGACGACCTTCTGCATGGTCTCTTCGTCGGGGAAGCGGATGTAGTGGAAGAAGCAGCGGCGCAGGAAGGCGTCCGGCAGCTCCTTCTCGTTGTTCGACGTGATGATGATCACCGGCCGGATCTCGGCCTTGATGGTCTCGCCGGTCTCGTAGACGAAGAATTCCATGCGATCGAGCTCTTGCAGGAGGTCGTTCGGGAACTCGATGTCGGCTTTGTCGATCTCGTCGATCAGGAGCACCGGGCGCACGTCGCTGGTGAACGCCTCCCAGAGCTTGCCCTTCTTGATGTAGTTCTTGACGTCCTTGACCCGTTCTTCGCCGAGCTGGCTGTCCCGCAGGCGGGTGACGGCGTCGTATTCGTAGAGGCCCTGGCTGGCCTTGGTCGTCGACTTGATATGCCAGGTGATCAGCGGCGCGCCCAGCGCGGCGGCGACCTGTTCGGCCAGCACCGTCTTGCCGGTGCCGGGCTCGCCCTTGATCAGCAGCGGACGCTGCAGGGCGATGGCGGCGTTGACCGCGATTTTAAGATCCTCGGTCGCGACGTAACTGTCGGTGCCTTCAAAGCGCTGGCTCATGTCATCCCCTGGTCGACCAGTTCTGGAACCGGTTTCGAACAAACGTTCAATTCAGTGGGCAGACTAGAGCGCGGCGCGGGACATTCAAGCCGGTTTCGGTGACTTGTCGCCTTCGCGCAGCAGGGATGACGGCGGGTCGCTGGCGGGGAAGGTCTCGTCCAGTTCCTCGTCCAGCAGGTCGTCGATCGCTTCCTGCTGTTGATCGTGGGGAGTCTTGGGGTCGGTCATGAGCGCCTCCTTGATTGCAAGGTAGGCGCTCACACCGTGGGGCTCAATCGCTGAACCCTTCCCGGATATCAGTCGGCGCCGGGGTTGATCGAGACCGGGTCGCTGGCGGGGAAGGTTTCCTTCAGGCCCTTGTCGAGCTGGCGATCGACATGCTTGTCCGCGACGTCGTCGACGTCTTCGGCCGGTTCGTCGTCGCCTTCGAGCGCTTCGGGGGTGTCGTCGTTGGCGACGCCGCCGTCGCCGTCCGAGGCCGTGGCGAGCGAAAGCGTCTCGCGCTCGATATCGGCGCCCTCGTCATCGCGGGCGGCGCTCAGTTCATCATCGACCGCGTCGGGATCAGCGTCGGCGTCGAACGCCGCGTCGTCTTCCTCGTCATCGTCGTCGTCGTCGGAGGCGGCGGTGACGTCGAAGACATCCTCGATTTCGTCGAAGTTGGCGATGTCTTCGCCGTCCTCGGTGAGATTGGTCTCGTCGAGCACCTCGGCACGGTCTTGCGCCTCGTATTCGAAGTCAGTTTCGAGGGTCATGGGGAGACTCCTGGTTCGCCGGGGCTCAGACGCCCCGTTGTCCCGGAATCAACCCGCCAGAGCAGCCTTCGTTCCGGTCGGGAAGGCGACCGTCAGGGCGTCGGCGATGGCGTCCATGGCCGGCCCCCACTGGCCGAACGCGGGCGGCAGGAAGACCCGCGCCTGCGGGTACCAGGGGTACCGATCCGTGCCCAGAAGGGTCCAGGCGCCGGGGGTGGCGATGAGCCACAGCGGCGCGCCGCAGGCCCCGGCCAGGCAGCTGCTGGCGTTGGACGGGCCGACCACCAGATCCAGCGCGCAGCAAAGGGCGGCGACGTCGTCGAGATCCTGCTTCAGGTCGATGCCAGGCGGCGTCCAGATGTCGACCCCCAGCTCACGGCGGGCGTCCTCGATCTCGGCCGAACAGTCGCCGTACTGGAGGTTCACAAAGGTGACGCCGGGCGTGGCCAGCACCGGCGCCCACTGCTCGAACGGCGAGAAGAAGCGGTGCCGCGCGCCGTTCTTGACCAGGCTCTTCCACAGCAGCCCGACCTTGGGGCCGGGCAGGGCGTCGAGCTGGGCGCGCCAGTAAGCGACGCGGGCGGGATCGGCCTTGAGGAACCGGCCCTGGCCGGGGAAGCTCTCGACCGTCGGCCGGAAGCGCCGCAGCAACGAGCCGATCGGCGCCCAAAGGTCGATGCCCTCGATGTTGTCGACGAACGGCGCGCCGCGGACGGTCTTGGCGTCGATGTTCCAGGTCGAATGCGTGCCGACCTGGGCGGTCGGGAACGAGCGCTGGAACAGTGACACCAGCCGCGGCTCGACCGCGATCAGCAGCGTGCCGTCGGGGCCGAGCGCCTCGAGCATGTCGGGGACGGTGTTGGCGAACATCACCTCGTCGCCCAGACCCTGTTCTCCGAACAGGAGGAAGGTCTTTCCCGCAAGCTCCGCATCGGGCGTCCAGGGCTGCGGGCCGTCGACGGCATAGAGGGTGACGTCGCTGAAGTTGGGATCGAGCCGGGCCTCGTAGTCTTCCCAGCCCTCGGCGATGCGGCCAAGCGCGATGAGGATGCTGGACCGCGACAGCCGCATCATCTGGGTCTCGTCGAGCCCCATCGCCGACCCCATGGCGCCTTCGCAGTCGATCAGCGCCTCGGCGGTGTCGCCGCTGAGGAACCGGGCGTTGCCTCGATTGTAGCGCGCCTTGGCGAAGCCGGGGTCGAGGCGCAGCGCCTCGTCGAAGAAGGTGATCGAGCCGGTCAGGTCGCCCTGCTCGGAGACCACCGACCCGAGGGTGTTCCAAAGCAGCGCATTCTCGGGGTGGCGCTGGATGACCGGGGTCAGGACGCCGATCGCCTCGCCGAACCGGCCCTGGTCGCGGATGGCGCAGGCCATGTTGTTGGCCGCCTCGTGCGACATTGGGTAGCGGGCCAGGTAGTGGGCGAACAGCTTCTCGGCTGTTTCCTTCATGCCCATCCGATAGGCGAGGCGGCCCAGGTCGTTGGCGATCTCGGCCTGTTCGGGCAGCAGCGTCAGCGCCGACTCGTAGCAGCGCAGCGAGAAGCCGAAGTCGCCCGCACGTTCGCGGGCGATGGCCATCAGGTACCAGGCGAAGCCGTTGGTCTCGTCCGCTTCAAGCACCTGCATCGCGAGCGCGCCGCCGGTCTTGAAGTCGTCGGCCTGAAGGGCGTCAACCGCCTGTTGCAGAAGGGGCTGCACCGCCATGACCTTGAGGTCGGCCATGGCTTCCTGGAGTTTCGCGAGGGCCGCGCGGGAGCCAGCCTGACCCGCCGCCGGCGCGGTCATCCGGGCCTGGGCCGCGATCGGCGCGAAGCCCAGCGCGGCGGCCGAGGAGGCGGGCTTCAGGACAGGCTGCGGGGGCATGCGGACGCGACTCCGGGACGGATCATCACCCCCTCCGTCGCGCGACTATGCTTAACCGCCCCTTAAGGCGCCCCTTCGGCGGGCGGGGGCTGCAACAACCCATTAACCATGCGACCTTAGCGTTTCCTTTAGTCGGGTGGGCGAGATTCCCTGGGTCAGAGGGTCCGCGCCGTTGTGCCCGCGAACCTGGAGTCCGATCGCCGTGCCGTTGAAACTGTCGCTCAAGCCCGGAGAGAAGTTCGTTCTCAACGGGGCCGTCGTCCAGAACGGCGACCGTCGGGGCGTGCTGGTCCTCCAGAACAAGGCCTCGGTCCTCCGCGAGAAGGACATCATGCAGCAGGAAGAGGCCGTCACGCCCGCGCGTCACGTCTACTTCCCGGTGATGATGATGTACCTCGATGAGGCCAACGCCATTCGCTACTACGACGAGTTCGTGCGGCGACTTTCCGAATTCATGGGGGTGATCCGGAACCCCGACGTGCTGGCCGACTGCGTGGCCGTCTCAAAGCACGCCATGGCCAAGGAGTACTACAAGGCCCTGATGCTGTGCCGGAAGCTTATCGAGTACGAAGACGAAAGGTTGGGACATGTCCCTGCAGGCCTACCAGCAGACCGCGGCGCTTAGCGAGAATCCGCGGGACGCGGAGTATCGCCTCTTCGGCCAGGTCACCCGGGCCCTGATCGAGGCGGCAGCCATTCCGCCCGAGGATGTGCGCGGCCGTATCGACGCCCTCGACTGGAACCGGCGCCTGTGGTCCGCGCTGGCGAGCGACTGCTCGCATCCGGACAACGTGCTGCCGCCGCCGCTCCGCGCCCAGATCATCTCCCTCAGCATGTGGGTCAGCCGGCACACCAGCGCCGTGATCCGCCGAGAGGAAGAGATCGACCCGCTGATCGATATCAACAGGATCATGATGCAGGGGCTCTCGGGTCAGTCCCAGGCGGCTTGAGCCCGCCCGGCCGATCCGGCCCGGCAAAGGATTCCGCGCGGTCATCCGCGCCGGGCGCGTCCATCAGGGCGCGCCTTTTTCGTTTGTGAAAAGCTTCGTGAAACCAGCGCCTTAGTCGCGCGGCGACCGGCGTTCGGCTGGCGCGGCGCTTGCGAGGCGTGGCGCGGGCGAGAAATGCCCGACTGGCAAAAGCCGGATTAGTTCCCCGACCAGAATGGAAGGACCAGCCGATGATCACCAATTCGGTGAACACGAACGTCGGAGCGATGATTGCGCTCCAGAACCTCAACGCGACCAACACGGAGCTCTCGCAAACTCAAGGACGGATCAACACCGGCAAGCGGGTGGCGTCGGCGAAGGATAACGGGGCTATCTGGGCAATCGCCCAGGGCCAACGGGCCACGTCGCAATCCCTGAATGCGGTGCAGGACTCCCTGGCTCGCGGACGGTCCACGCTCGACGTGGCGATCGCGGCCGGTGAATCCGTTTCCGATCTGCTGGTGCAGATGAAGGAAAAGGCCCTGGCGGCGTCGGACACCACGCTCGACACCACCTCCAGAGCCGCGCTGAACGAAGACTTCAAGGCCCTGCGTGACCAGATCACCAAGGCCGTGACCAACGCCGATTTCAATGGGGCCAACCTCATCAAGACCGGCGCTACCTCGTTCGCATCGCTTGCGAACGCGGACGGGTCTTCGAAGCTGACCGTCAACGCCGAAGTGATGGCGTTGAGTGGTTCGATCGTGACCGTCGCTACGGCGGGGACGATCGGCACGGTGACCACGGCCACGGCCATGATCGCCACGGTCACGACCTCCATCTCCAACACCAGCGCCGCACTTGCGCGTCTTGGCACCAAATCCAAGGCGTTCGACATGCACATGACCTTCGTCGGCAAGCTTCAGGACAGCTTGGACGCCGGGGTCGGCAACTTGGTGGACGCGGATCTCGCCAAGGAAAGCGCCAAGCTTCAGGCCCTGCAGACAAAGCAGCAGCTCGGAGTCCAGGCCCTCTCCATCGCGAACTCGTCGACGCAGTCGCTGCTGTCGCTGTTCCGGTCCTAGGTCGCGAAGCCGGGCGAGGGTTGACCCCCTCGCCCGGCAGCCTTTTCCCATGCCTGCTCGGCAATTTCTGCCGAAGGGGTCAAAAAGCCGGCAAAAACTGCCGCCAATCAACGTTCCTAATTCATATATAACGCAGTAATTTCAATCGTTTAGTGGGAATATCCACAGCCCGGCCAAAGTGGCCCGACCATTGCTTCCCATCCTCTCGGGCAAAACGCCCCCGGCCGTCAAAATGACGTCGGACACCTGGAAGGGAATATCGTCATGGCGCTGAACAGCGTTAACACGAACACCGGCGCGCTCGTCGCCCTGCAAAACCTCAACGCCACCAATCGCGAACTCGACACCGTTCAAGGCCGGATCAACACCGGCAAGAAGGTCGCTTCCGCGAAGGACAACGGGGCCATCTGGGCCATCGCCCAGACCCAGCGCAGCACCTCCAACTCGCTGAACGCCGTGAAGGACTCGCTCCAACGCGGTCAATCGACCATCGACGTCGCGATCGCCGCCGGCGAAACCGTCGCCGATCTGCTCAGCCAGATGAAGGAAAAGGCCCTGGCCGCGTCGGACTCGACGTTGGACACGGCCAGCCGCACCGCCCTGAACGAAGACTTCAAGGCGCTTCGTGACCAGATCACGAAGGCGGTCACCAACGCCGACTTCAACGGCTCGAACATGATCAAGGCGTCGGGTAACACCGTCACCGCCCTGGGCAACTCGGACGGTTCGGCTGCGTCGAAGATCACCGTTGCGGCGCAAAACCTGGCTCTGGCTGGCGGCAACGTCACCGTGGCCGCCGCCGGCACCATCGGCACCGTGACCACGGCCACGGCCATGATCGCGACCGTGACCACCTCGATCACCAACGTCGGCGCGGCCCTGGCCAAGCTCGGCACCGGCGCCAAGGCGCTGGAAATGCACCTGACCTTCGTCGGCAAGCTGCAAGACAGCCTGGACGCCGGCGTGGGCAACCTGGTGGATGCCGACCTGGCCAAGGAAAGCGCCCGACTGCAGGCCCTGCAAACCAAGCAACAGCTTGGTGTTCAGGCTCTGTCGATCGCCAACTCCTCGACGTCTTCCCTGCTCGGACTCTTCCGCTAAGGGACTCGCGCGGAGGCGGGCGGTTCGCGCCGCCCGTCTCCCGTCGTGTCGGCGAAAGCCTCGGGGCTTTCGCCGTTCGCGCAATCAGAGAGACGCCGCGCTGTGGAGGCCGGCGGAAGGAGACATGAAGACCAACATCTCACCACTGTCGCTCATCCTCGATCCGGGTGGCCTTCCGGCGCCCCAGGTCCCGCTTCCCGCCGCCGCCAAACGGCCCGAAGCCCCCGCGCATCAGTCAGCGGATCTGCGCCTGATCATCGAAGAAGACGAGGCCACGGGAACGATCGTCTACAAGACTCTCGACCGTCGCACCGGCGAGGTCGTCCGCCAGCTCCCCCGCGAGGAGGTTCTGCGCCTTAAGGACGAGCCGGGATATGCGCCGGGCGAAGTGACCGACTCCCTGAGCTGAAGCGACCAATCGCGGCGTTGCGCCGCAGGGCTTTCGCCCCTTTCACCGACGCCCTCCCGGGGCGGCGGCCATCATGGTTTATACGCGTTAACCATAAGCATACTTTCTCCCGCCAGTTTTGACCTCGGGGCGGCTTGGTGAGTCGCCAAGTTGCGAACGCCCTGCGAGGAGAAACCCATGGCGATCAGCGTCCATACGAACCAGTCCGCGCTGCTTGCGCTGCAGAATCTCAACAAGACCAACGACGCCCTCGGCGATGCGCAGAACCGCATCAGCACGGGCCTCAAGGTCGCCGGTCCCAAGGACAACGCCGCCGTCTGGGGCATCGCCCAGGCGCAGCGCGCCGACATCGGCGCGCTCAACGCCGTGAAGATGAGCCTCGACCGGGCCCAGTCGATCGCCGACGTGGCGATGTCCGCCGGCGAAACCGTCTCCGACCTGTTGCTGCAGATGAAGGAGAAGGTCACCGCGGCCATGGACCCGTCGCTCGACGCCGTGTCGCGGACCGCGCTGAACTCCGACTACAAGGCGCTGCTGAAGCAGATTGCCCAGGTCGTCGACGACGCCGAATTCGATGGCGCCAACATCCTCGACGGCTCGCTCGGCGCCGGCATCCGATTCCTGGCCAACGCCGACGCCAACTCCTTCGTCACCCTGTCGGCCAAGAACATGTCTCTCGGCGGCACGCTGGTGACCATGGGCGCGGGCAGCTCGATCGGTACGGCGACCATCGCCACCTCGATCTCCACGGCCCTGACCACGACGATCTCGCGGGTCAACCAGGCGCTCGGCGATCTCGGCGCCCAGGCGCGGCAGATCGAGACCCACAACAAGTTCGTCAGCAAGCTGACCGACGTGCTCAACACCGGCATCGGCAACCTGGTCGACGCCGATCTGGCCAAGGAAAGCGCGCGGCTGCAGGCCCTTCAGGTCCAGCAGCAACTCGGCGCCCAGGCCCTGTCGATCGCCAACGCCGCGCCGCAGATCGTGCTGTCCCTGTTCAAGGGCTGATCGAAACGTCACGGCCGCCAGGCTATAGTGAGTTGCCTGGGGCCTTCTGAAGAGAAGGCTCCAGGTTTCAAGTTCAGAGCGCGCCGGGCGGCAAAACCGGCATCTACTTTCACCTGGCGCGCTCTCGGGGCGGCGGAGCGTATTGATGATCGAGCTGCGGGACCTCATTCCCGACGACGAGGAGCGTCTGTTCGCGTGGCGCGGCGAGCCGGAGGTGGCGCGCTGGATGTCCGACGCCGACGTGTCGGGCCGTCAAGCGCACCGCGCCTGGTTCGATCGGCTGAACAGCGATCCCGACCAGCGCGGCTGGCTCATCGAACGGGCCGGTCGGCCGTCCGGGCTGCTGACCCTCACCGGTCTGACCGGACATCACCGCCGCGCCGGCTGGAACTGGTTTGTCGGCGACAGCGAGGCGCGGGGCAGGGGCGTTGGCCGCGCGGCCCAGGTGCTGGGCCTCGACCGGGCCTTCGGCGAACTCGGGCTGAACAAGGTCTGGGCCCAGGTCATGGCCGACAACGACGCCGCCATGAAGGTCATGGCCGGGGCCGGGTTCCGCCGTGAAGGCTACCTCCGCGGCCACGTTCTCAAGGATGGCCAGCCTCGCGACGTGGTCATGCTGGGAATGTTGGCCGACGAATGGAGCGCCCGCGCGCCGGCTGCCCGCGAAGGCCTTTCCAAAGCTGGCCTGATCGCGGCCTGAACCGTCCCGCCTTAACACCCTGTCAGCCCTTGTCGGGCAAGGTGTCGCGGCGGGAAACCGCGTCGGGGATGTGATGGCCGTCAATTTCGACAGCAGTGTTCTGCTTGGCT
>JAZJXN010000153.1:26306-31258 GCA_040390885.1 Pseudomonadota bacterium
GCAGCAACGTCGAGTCCACGTTCGGCGCGATGAAGGCAAAGTTCGGCGGCAGCGGGACCAACCTGCTCACCGCGGGAACGAACACGGCTGTCGGCGCGGACGGCAAACCCAAGTACGCGCCCACCTCGCCGTGGGACACAAAGTCGACCGCGCCCAAGGCCAGCGAGCTGGTCAAGCAGGCCCTGGCCGGCCGCCGCTTCATCGACGAGGGCACGGTCCAGCTCGACCTGCCGGGCGCCAGCGGCGACTACAAGAAGCTGTTCGCGCTCTACCAGGGGCTCAACGCCCTCACCGGCCTGGCCGACCGCGCCAACACCGCGGGCGTCTCGGCGACCGAGAAGGCCCGCCTGGCGGCGATCTTCACCAAGGGCCTGACCGAGATCGCGGGCTACACCGACAAGCTCAATCTCGCCGACATGCGGATCACCCGCGGCGACACGATGATCACCAACAAGTCCGCGGTGGGCGTGCCCAAACCGGTCTACGCCTACAAGACGGGGACCGTGCATTCCGGCGCCCAGTCCGACCCCGTCGCCGCCTTCCAGGGCGACGTCGAGTTCAAGATGACGGTCAAGCGCGGCACGGTGACCAAGGACATCACCGTCAACCTGGCGGACATGACCGGCGCCAGGACGATGGGGGCGGTCACGTCCTTCATCAATGACAAGCTGGCCGCCGAGGGCCTGAGCACCCGCTTCAGCGTCGAGCGCACCGCCGGCGAAAAGCGCGTGGTCGAGATGGGCGGCGCCAAGGTCACGCTGCCGGCCCTGGCCGACAACTACAATTTCAAGATCACCGGCGACTCGACCGAGCAGCTGACCTTCTCGGCCGCGGCGACCAAGCCGGCCGTCTATGTCACCACCTATGCCGGCGACCCTGACCCGGACAAGAACACCAAGACCGAGGACGGCGTCTTCCAGAGCAGCCTGATCAAGATCGACGGCTCGGCGATCGGCGTCGAGGGCGCGAAGATCTCGTCCGGCACGCTGGAGGGGACCATCGAGGCCGTCCGTTCCAGCAAGGTCGGGCCAGACGGCTCGCTCTATGTGCTCGCCGACGTGCAGGGCACGGTCGACGGCCAGACCATCAAGGGCCAACGCGACGTCGCGCTGATGCGCTACGACAGCACGGGCAAGCTGATGTACGCCCGCACGCTCGGGGCGGCGGAAGATGCCGAGGGCCTTGCCCTCACCGTCGCCGACGACGGGCGGGTGGCGATCGCCGGCAGCATCACTGGCGCGCTGAACGGCGCCGTGAACGGCCCGATCAACTCGGACCTCAAGTCCGGCAAGAGCGACAGCTTTGTCACCGTGTTCGACGCCAAGGGCGACGAGATGTGGACCCAGCGCCGCGGCGCGCTTGGCGAGGACGAAGCCACCCAGGTGGCGTTCGGGGCAGGCGGGGTCGTCTATGTCGCCGGCCGCACCCAGACGGGAATCCCCGGCGCGGCGGGCAGCCTGAGCGGCAAGTGGGACAACTACCTGATGGCCGTGGCGCCCGACGCCAAGGGCGTGCCCAAGACCCTCTTCACGCAGCAGTTCGGCACCGCCGGCGACGACAGCATCGGCGGCATCGTCGTCAACGGAAACACCGTGACCGTCGCCGGGGTCGAGAGCGGGCGCGGCGTGCTGCGCAGCTTCAGCGTCAACACCACCTCCACCGAGACCGTGCGCACCGACGACAACGGCTTCACCAACGTCACGGTGACGACGACGGCCAACGGGGTCCCGACCGTCGCCTCGACCGACTACGGCGCCAACAATGGCGGCGCCGACCCCGTGAAGGTGACGACCACGGTCCATACCTCGGCCGCGACGGTCACCGCGGGCGCGACCCGCGACCTTGGCGATCTCGAAGGCGGGGTCATCAGCGGGCTGGAACTGGACGGGGGCCAGCTGTGGATCGCCGGCTCGACGCGCAACGAGGCGCTCGGCGTCGGCGGCAGGACCCGGGACTACAACGGTGGTCTGGACGCGTTCGCTGCGCGGCTTTCCTCCGACCTTTCAGATGCTTCGGCTGACCGCCTGGCCTACTTCGGCGGCACGACCGACGACACCGTCACCGCCATGTCCGTCGTCAACGGCAAGGTCTGGGTCGCGGGCGGCGCTTCGGCGGACCAGCCTGGCGCGGAGGCGATCTCGAAGAAGGACGGCTATCTGGCCGAGATCGACGTCCTCGGCGGAACGGTCCAGGCCCAGCGGGTCTCGGGCAAGGACGGCATCGCGACCGTGACCTCGATCGCGGTCGACAGGACCGGCGCCAGCGCGCTCGACAAGCTCGGCCTGCCGAAAGGCGCGCTGCTCTACGCCGACTCCCAGAAGATAGTCGCGGCCACCTCCGCCCGGGCCGGGGACAGCTTCCAGATCCGCACCAGCGAGGGCGGCCGACTGGGGACCATCACCATCGAGGCCAACGACACCCTCGAGACCCTGGCCACCCGGATCAAGCGCATCGCCGGCTTCAAGGCCAAGATCGAGGTCGTCAACGACGGCGAGTTCCGGCGGTTGAAGATCACCCCCGCCCAGACCGGCTCGAGCGTCGAGGTGCTGCCGGGGAAGGGCGGCGCTGACGCGCTTGAGGCCCTCGGCATCACGCCGGGCGTCGTGCGCAACACGATCGTCGACAAGAACGGCAAGAGCGCCTCCGCCGACGGCGGCGGGCCGGTGTTCGGAATCAGCCTGCCCACGGACATCAGCCTGGTGGGCGAGGACAACATCAAGAACGCGCTGGCGGTGCTGGCCAAGTCGATGTCCAAGATCCGCGACGCCTACCGCACGCTGGAAACCGCCGCCAAGCCCGAGAGCACCATCAAGCCGGGGGCCAACGGCCCAGTGCCCGCTTATCTGACCAACCAGATCTCCAACTACCAGGCGGCTCTGGACCGGCTTACCGGCGGCGGCTGACGCTCGTCCTTAACGCCGGCTCGAGCCTCAGCCGGACTTGAAAGCGTCACGGGCGCGGGTTAGCGGGTGGTCATGGATATGCTGAAAGATCGTCGCACCGTGATGCTCCTCGGCGGCGCCGCGCTGGCGCTGGTGCTGGGCGTCATCATCGCCGTGACGATCATGAGCGGCGACAAGGGGTCCGACGAAGCGCCGCCGGCGTCGACGGGCGGACTGGTCGTGCAGACCGGCCGTGACGACGACACCAAGCTCGACGCCTCGCGCCCGATCCGCTGCTTCGTCGCCGGTCAGTTCGTCGGCGAAATCACGCTGGCTGACTGCGCCCAGCGCAACGGCGTCGCCACCGGTGCGCTGGATGTCGGCGTCGACGAGACCGGCGCCCTGGCGGCGGCTGACAGCGCCGGCACCATCCTGACCCCGCTGCCGCCCAAGGTCGCGCCGCAGCCGGCGACGCCGGTCGTGGTCGCCGACAACACCCAGACCGCGCCCGCGCAGGCGGCTGGAGCCTCCTGCCTGCGCTATGCCGGCGGCGGCTGGTCGACGGTCGGATCAATGGATCTCAACGCCTGCGTCCAGACCCTGTTCAGCGGGCAGTGCGAAAAGCGCGGCGGGGCCACCTACGGCCGCTGGGGCGACCAGACGCTGCGCCTGGTCAAGGACAAGGTGGAGATCTCGTCCGACAACCGCCGCTTCCGCACCCTGGCGGAGCAGGGCGGCAACTGTTCGATTCCCGCGGTGGGTTGAGCCGTCTGCCGCGCGCGCATAGGCTGGCCCTCATGTCCCGCACCCGCACGCTCGCCGTCTCCGCCGTCCTGACCCTCGCCGGCCTGGCGCTCGCCGCCTGCGGCAAGCCGGGCGTCGAGGCCCCGACCGATGTCGGCGTCTGCTACGCCATGGCCGCCCAGGATGACGGAACCTACAAGTTCAACGTCGTGGCGCGGAACATGCCCAACATCGAGAACTGCGCCGCCCAGCTCGAGGGCATGCGGCTGCGGTTCCTCCGAATGGGCGGGCAGACCAAGGAGCTCATGGGCTCCTACCAGGGCAGCTTCATCATGCTGCGCCGGGACGGCATCTATCGCGCCCAGAAGTGGGGCGGCGCCGAGTACATCATGCTGGTGCGCTCGGGCGACGGCCGGCTGATCCAGCCCGGCGCGGTGCAGTAGGCCGCGCCGCGCGGCGCAAGATTCTCGGACTTGCGCACAAGAACATTCTGTGAACACTCTTTCGGAAAGTGTTAACGCCCGTTAGCTTGCGGGTCAGATTCCGGCGCGGTTTTGGTCGCCGGGCGTGAAGGAGCAATCCCATGGCGGGCAGCGTCAACAAGGTCATTCTGGTCGGCAACCTGGGCGCCGACCCCGAGATCCGCACCCTCAATTCCGGCGACCGTGTCGCCAACCTGCGGCTCGCCACCTCCGAGTCCTGGCGCGACCGCGCCTCGGGCGAGAAGAAGGAGCGCACCGAGTGGCACCGGGTGGTGATCTTCAACGACAACCTGGTGAAGGTCGCCGAGCAGTACCTGAAGAAGGGCTCGACGATTTATCTCGAGGGCGCGATCCAGACCCGCAAATGGACCGACAACGCCGGCGTCGAGAAGTACTCGACCGAAATCGTGCTGCAGAAGTTCCGCGGTGAACTGACGATGCTGGGCGGCCGTGGCGACAGCGCCGGCGGCGGTCGTGACGACGGCGACTTCGGCGGCGGCTATGGCGGCGGCGGTGGCGGTCGCGCCCAGTCGTCCGGCCCGAAGGAGAGCTTCAGCGCCGACCTGGACGACGAAATTCCGTTCTAGCCCCGGACAACGCGGGGGCGTGCAGCGGCCGTCGCCTTCGGGCGGCGGCCGTTTTCGTGCAGGCGTCTAGGTCTTGCGCCGCAACCCGCCGACCAGGCTGAGGGCCCCCAGGGCGTAGAGACTGGCGAGGCCGATCTTGAGGATGCGGACGGTGAGAAGCTCCTCCGAGGCGCCGGGCAGGGGCGTGATGGCCAGGCTGGTGGCTGCGGCGATGGCGCTGGCAGCGTCACAGTTACATTGCCTGCTGAGCTGTCGAC
>JAZJXN010000153.1:31268-35771 GCA_040390885.1 Pseudomonadota bacterium
GCGGTCGGGCAGCATGACGTCGAGCAAAATGAGGTCGGGCGAAAAGGCGAGGGCGTAGATCGGCGCGGTCGGACTGCCCCGCACCAGCCGCCCGCCGAACACGAGCCCGGCCAGGAAGACGGCCAGCAGGAACAGCGCCAGGCTGTCTGTCACCAGCACGACCTGATGCGCGGCGACGGCCGCCAGACCGCCGATCAGGTTTGCCAGCAGGATCGCGACCGCCAGCTGGACGCTGCGGGGCAGGTCGACCTCGCGCAGCAGGTTGATCGTGATCATCAGGATGACGACGTTGTTGATGTCGCCGCCGACCACGAAGGTGAACAGCAGCGGCAGCAGGACCACCATGTCCGACAAGGCGACCCATGCGGCCTGTCTGCTGGCCAGAGCGGGGGGAGGCGGTGGCGACGCGGCCGCGGCCGGCGCCGGGAAGACCATGTGGGCGATCCACACCGTCGCGATCGCGGTGACGCTGCTCTTGAACAGGAAGTCGGAGAACTCGCGGGCCAGGTCCAGCGAGATCGTCGCGATCAGCGGCACGCAGCAGACGGCGATCTGGACCAGCAGCATCAGGATCGCCGGCGCGCCGCGCCGCTGGCCGTAGAAACTCCAGAACACCGCCACGCCGACCAGCGCCAGCAGCACCGGGGGCGCGCCGCGCAGCAGGGTCGACGCGGCCAGCGCCAGGTGGGTCGAGAACAGGATCACGATCGGGATGGCGAGTCCCTGGCCAAGGGCCGGCCGCGTCGGCAGGCTGGCGATGATCTGGACCGCCAGCAGCGGCGCCAGGAAGCTGAACTCCCACTTCAACAGGGTTGCGATGGCGAAGGCGAAGGTCGCGCCGAAGGCCAGTCGCAGCACCAGCCGGTCGGCGCCCGAGAGCGAAACGCCGCGCCGCGCGTGAGGGGCGGGGGCGTCGGCCATCTCAGGCGATGTAGCTGAAGGCCGACACCAGCAGGATCCACAGCCGTCCGATCCCGTCGGTCAGGCCATTCTCGCCGGTATAGACCACGATGTCGGCCTGCGACCCGAGCCGCACGCCCGTGGGCCGCCGTTCGGGGTCGAAGCGGACTCGGACCGGGAACCGCTGCGGCTCGCGAATCCAGCCCGAGTCGTTGCGGACCGTCGGCAGGCCGGTCTGGGGATCGATCTCCTGACTGTCGACGCCCCAGGCCACGCTCTCGATCTGGCCGCGGTAGACCCGGCCGGGACGGATATCGAGGACGATGTCGACGGGATCGCCAACCTTGATGTGCTCGAGGGCGTTCTCCTCCATCTCGGCGTCGACCCAGATCACCGCGCTGTCGAAGAAGGTCAGGGCCGGCTGGCCGGCTCCGACGAACTGGCCGGGCGCGAGCTGCAGGTTGGTCACCACCCCGTCCGCCGGCGCCCGGACCACGGTGTCGGCGACATCGCGACGGGCCTTGCGCAAAGCGGCCTGGGCCTGGCGCACCTGCGGGTTTTCGGAGCCGCCGGGGCCAAGGTTCTGCCGCGCACGCTCGACTTCCGCGCGGGCCTGGCCGACGCCCGCGACCGAGGACGCGAGCAGCGCCTTGGCCTGGTCGCCGCGCGAGCGGGTCTCGAAGCCGGTCTCGACGAGCCGCAGCGTGCGCGCGCTCTGCTGGCGGGTATTGGCCAGACCCGCCTGGGCCTGGGCGAGGTTGGCCTCGGCGGCGGCCAGCCCGGCCGTGGAAGCGCCGACCGACTGGCCGGCGACCGCCAGCTGGGCCTCGGCCGTTTCCGCCGCGATCTCGTAGCGTTCGGGGTCGAGCGCGAACAGCACCTGGCCGGCCTTGACCAGTTGGTTGTCGACGACCTCAACCTTGCTGACCCGGCCGGCGATGTCGGGCGCGAGGCGAACCACGTAGGCCTGCACCGTCGCCTGGTCGCTGTAGGGCGTCAGTCGGTCGGCGATCAGCCCGTAGACGAACAGCGCTGCCGCGATCAGCAGGACCGCGAGCGTGACGCGCCGGATCCTGTTCGGCGGCGAGCGGGCCGGAGGGGGCGGCTCGACGGGGGCGTCGGTGGTCATGACGCCGCCGCCCTAGTGCGCGACAGCCTTCGGGATCACGCCCAGGTCCATGCCGGATGAGATCATCAACTGCACCGCCAGCCCGGCCAGCAGGATGCCCACGACCTTGCCGGTGATCAGCAGGGCGGCGGGGCCGACCGCCCTGACGATCTTGTCCGCCAGCAGCAGCACCACGAGGTTTATCGCCAGCACGATCAGGGCCAGCACCAGCAGCGTGGCGACGCCCATGATACTGCCCGCGCCCGCCGACAGGGTGACGATGGCGACGATTCCTTGGGGGGTGGCCATAAGCGGCATGGCCAGCGGGAAAACCGCGATGTTGGCGTTTGGCTGAACGTCCTCGGCATCGTCGTGCTTCTCGTCGCCCAGCACCATGTGCAACGCGAACAGCAGAAGGATGAGGCCGCCCGCGATCTTCAGCGCCGGCAGGGTGATGTGGAAGATCTTGAGGATGAACTCGCCGGCGACAATGAACAGCACGATGACGACGGCCGCGGTCATCACGGTCTTGATCGCCACCTGACGCCGGAAGGCGGCGTCCGCCTTGGCCGTCAGCGTCGCGAACACGACCGCCGACTTCAGGGGACCGATCGTGATCAGCAGGATCGCGAGCATGTCGGCGATACCGAATTGCATTGGAGTTCTCCACGCTGGAAAGGCATGCCGGATACGCTGCAGCGACGTCACCGTGCTGTTCGGTCCTCCGGCCGGTCAATCAGGGTAATCCCGGAGACGGCCCCCCAGTTTTTCGGGTGCAGTCCCGTGCGATCGCGGGCATCCGCGCCGTGGGGCGGAACACATGATCTAGGGGTTTCGCCGAATTTACATGGGCTTGTCCGAAGGCCAGCATGGCCAGAGGGTTTTCCATGGGCTGGACTGTTGTCGAAGACTGGCTGAATCAGGCGTCGCTCCACTTCCTGGGCGGCGTCTTGGTGGTGCTGATGCTCCTCGCCGTGGGCGTGGGCGTGGCGCTGCACCACTGGAACTACCGGGCGGGTCGCGTGCGGGCCGAGCGCGAGGGCGACCTCGAGGGGCTGGTGGTCTCCGCCGTCCTTGGCCTGCTGGCGCTGCTGATGGGGTTCACCTTCTCCCTGGCCGTCGACCGGTTCGACACCCGGCGGGCGCTGGTGCTGGTGGAGGCCAATGCGATCGGCACCGCCTACCTGCGCGCCCAGCTTCTGCAGGCGCCGCACCGCGCCAGGCTGAGCGGTCTTCTGCTGGCTTACACGGACAACCGCATCGCCCTGGCCAAGAGCGCGAAGCCCCGCACCGGCGAGCGACTGGCCGAGAACGACCGCCTCGTCACCGAGCTGTGGGCGGCCACGGCGGCCGCCGTCCCGTCCATCCGCGATCCAGGCCTCACCGGGGCGCTGCTGCAAAGCCTGAATGCGGTCATCGATCTAGATGCCGCCCGCAAGACGGCGCGGATGGTGCGGGTGCCGGCGGAGGTGTTCGCCGTGCTCTTTGTCTATCTGATCGGCACCGCCGGCGTGCTCGGCTACGTCTTTGTCGGCAACCGGGGGCGCGGCGCGGCGGCCTTCATGCTGCTGCTGCTGACGCTGTCATTCCTGCTGATCCTCGACATCGACCGCCCGACCATGGGTGGCGTGCGCGAGGATCAGGGGCCGATGGAGCAGCTTCTCGTCTCGCTCAAGGCGCAGCCGCCGCCGGTCTTCGACCGCTATCGCGCCGCTGGGAACGCGGCGCCGGATTGACCTCAGGCGGCCCAGGTCTCGCGGAACACGCGCAGGAAGTTGCCGCCCAGGACCTTGGCCACGGCCGCCTCGCTGACGCCGCGCTTCAGCAGTTCGGCGGCGATGACCTTCATGCGGTCGGAGCTGTTGAGGCCGTCCACATAGGGCGGACGGCCTTCCTCGGGCGCGGCGACGCCGGCCTTCTTGCGGGCGGCGGTCTGTTCGCCCCAGTCCTTCAGACTCTCGGGCGTGGTGTCGAAGCCGGTCATCACCGCATCGCTGCCGACGCCGACGTGGTCCTCGCCGCAGACCGTCAGGGCGTGCATCACATGGGCCATGTAGTCGTCGACGGTGGGTTGCGATGGTCGGGCGGCGGTCAGGAACGACAGGTCGTAGATCCCGACCACGCCGCCCTTGTCGGCCACGGCCTTGAGCACCCGGTCTGACTTGTTGCGCGGGTGAGCGTGGACCGCCGCGCAGCCGGCGTGGGTGACCAGCGCCGGACGGGTCGCGGCCGCCAGCGCCTCCAGGGTCGAACGCTCGTCGCTGTGGCTGAGGTCGAGCGTGACGCGCCGCGCCTCCATCCTGGCCACCGCCTCGCGCCCCAGCGCGGTCAGGCCCGTCGACTCTGCGGCAGGGGTCATGACGCCGGCGGCGAACAGCATGAGACTCCACAGCGCGTCGACGATCGACACGTTGCGCAGCGGCAGCGACAGCAGCCACGTGACCGCGGCGGCGGCGACGAGCACGGGCAGCGCGGCGAGCCACAAGTGGAAGTTG
>JAZJXN010000153.1:35781-39615 GCA_040390885.1 Pseudomonadota bacterium
CGGTGTTGTAGGACAGCTGCATCACCTTGACGCCGAGCCCGGCGAACTCGTCGATGCGCTCGACCTTGCCGTCGAACATCTCGGTGGTCTCGAACGACCAGATCAGCCCGACGGGCCCCTTGCCGCGCAGGGCCTCGATGTCGGCGACGCTCCGGACCCGCGCGTAGAGCGTCGGGCTGAACGCCACACCCTTCTCATAGGCCTCGAGCATCTTGATCGTGTCGGCATAGCCGGAGCCGGGTCCGACCACCGTGACCTTGGTCGCCGTGAGGCCCGAGATCCGGATCTTGGCGGCCCATTCCTCCGGCAACGGCGCGGAGTCGTCGATCGGCACGGCGAGATTGCCGTCGATGATGACGCCGTCCCGGAACAGCCGCGCGACCGTCGCCGCCGTGTCGGCCGCAAAGGCGCGGCCGGCGAGCCCGCCCGCGGCCAGGCCAGCGGTCGCGGCGAGCAGCGCGCGGCGGTTCATGGATCCGTTCATGGAAGGTCTCCCGTTTGTCTCGACCTGACGGGGAGCGACCTCGCAGTCAAATGAACGATCGGTAGGGTCGCGGCACAGTCCGTAACCCGGTTTGAGCAGCACGGGGGTTCCACCGCCCCGGCGGCCCGTGCGAAGAGCGCCTCCGTGACTTCTCCCTCCGCCAGATCCGCCTTCTCGCTCGCCGAGTGGGGCGCCATCGCCGTCATCATCCTGGTCTGGGGCGTGAACAACGCCGCCGCCAAGGTGGCGACAGACGCGCTGCCGCCGATGCTGGTCGGGGGCTTGCGCTTCGGCATCGCGCTGATCGTGCTGATCCCGTTCCTGAAGCCGCCGTTCCCGCCGCTGCGCCAGATCCTGCCGATCATCCTGCTGTGCGGTCCGCTGCACTTCGGTCTGATCTACTGGGGCTTCTCGTTGATCGAGAACCTGAGCCCGATGGTGGTGGCGCTGCAGCTGTGGATCCCGCTGACCGCCTTCTTCGCGTGGCGGGTGCTGGGCGAGACGATGAGGCCTGCCGCCCTGGCCGGGATGATCGTGGCCCTGCTGGGCGTGGCCTGGATGAGCCTGGATCCCAAAGGGGCGGCCGACCTGCCCGGCATCGCCATCGGCGTCTTCGCCAGCGCCCTGTGGGCTTTGGGGACGGTGTTCGTCCGCCGGATGCCCGGCGTGCCGCCGCTGAAGATGCAGGCCCTGACCTCGGTCGTGGCCGCGCCGATGTTGCTGGGCGCGTCGTTCGCCTTCGAGGGCGATGTGATCGGAGCCATGGCCCAGGCGAGCTGGCTGGTGTGGGGAACGGTGCTGTTCGCCGCCCTGGCCTCGACAGTCGGGGCGACGGCGCTGCTGTTCTGGCTGGTCCAGAGGCGCGAGCCCGGTCGGGTCACGCCCTGGTTCCTGCTGACGCCGCTGGTGGCCTGCAGCATCGGCATCGGGCTGATGGGCGATCAGATGACCCTCAACCTCGCTCTCGGCGGTGGCGCGACCCTGGTTGGGGTCGCGCTGGTCGCCCTGTCGGAGCGCCGGGCCGCCGCGGTGGCGGCGGCCTCGGGCCCGCCGCCTACTTCGACTTGATGACGCCACAGGCGACGCGGTCGCCGGCGCCGCCGATCGGCTGGGTGGCATAGTCGTCCGGCTTGGCGTGGATGACGATGGCCGACCCGTCGGCGTCGCGCAGGCTGGGGCGCGACACCGCCGCGCTCAGCTCGACGAAGCCGGTGAACACGTCCGCCTTGGCCATGCCGTCGGCGCCGGCATGGATGTTCGGAAGGTCGCCGGCGTCGTTGGAACCTTCGGCGAGGAAGCCGTGGACCACCGGCGCGGCGTCATGGACGTGACCGCCGGCCGACTTGAAGTCGGCGCTCGAACAGTCCGCCTTCTCGTGGAAGTGGAGCCCATGCCAGCCGGGCGTCAGGCCCTTGGCGTCGACCCGGACCAGCACGCCGCGGGCGCCCTCGGTCAGGGTCGCCTTGCCCATATCCTCTCCCTTTGGCCCTTTCAGATCGACGGTGACGGAGGCCGGGGCGGCAATGGCGGGAAGGGCGATCGCGGCGATCGCGAGGGCGACGGGAAACAGACGCATGAGGCTGGATTCCTTAGGTGAGCAAAACGACGCCGAAAGGTGGCGCCGGGGGGTTCAGGATGATAACTAACAGACGGACGTTTTGTGTCCGATTCTGACAGCAAATTCCCACACTTGACCGACGAAACCATCACGCCGCCGGACGACAGCCGGCGCGGGCACATCGCCCCCATCGCCATCGAGGACGAGCTGAAGCGCAGCTATCTCGATTACGCCATGAGCGTGATCGTGAGCCGGGCGCTTCCGGACGTGCGGGACGGGCTGAAGCCCGTGCACCGCCGCATCTTCTACTCGATGCACGACCTCAACATGACGCCCGACCGGCCGTACTCCAAGTCGGCCCGTGTCGTCGGCGACGTGCTCGGCCGGTTCCACCCCCACGGCGACCAGTCGGTCTATTTCGCCTTGGCGCGGATGGCGCAGACCTTCTCGATGAACCTCGTGCTCATCGACGGTCAGGGCAACTTCGGTTCGGTCGACGGCGATATGCCCGCGGCCATGCGCTACACGGAAAGCCGGATGGCGCCGTCGGCGATGGCGCTGCTCGCGGACATCGACAAGGACACCGTCGACTTCCAGGAGAACTACGACGGCAAGGAGCAGGAACCGACCGTCCTGCCGGCCCGGATTCCGAACCTGCTGGTCAACGGCGCCGGCGGCATCGCCGTCGGCATGGCCACCAACATCCCGCCGCATAACCTCGGCGAGGTCGTCGACGCCTGCCTGGCGCTGATCGACAACCCCGAGATCGGCCTGGACGAGATCCTCGACTTCGTGCCGGGACCGGACTTCCCGACCGGCGGCGAGATCATCGGCCGCGCCGCGCCGCGCAACGCCCTGATGACCGGGCGCGGCTCGGTCATCATCCGCGGCGTGGCGACGGTCGAGGACCATCGCAAGGACCGCGAGGCGATCATCGTCACCGCGATCCCGTACCAGGTGAACAAGGCCACGCTGGTCGAGCACATCGCCGAACTGGTGCGCGACAAGAAGATCGACGGCATCAGCGACATTCGCGACGAGAGCGACCGCCAAGGGATGCGGATCGTCATCGAGCTGAAACGTGACGCCCAGGGCGACGTGGTCCTGAACCAGCTCTACCGCTTCACGGCGCTGCAGAGCAGCTTCGCCTACAACATGCTGGCGCTGAACCGTGGCCGGCCGTTGCAGATGGGCCTGCGCGAGATGATCGGCGCCTTCGTCGATTTCCGCGAAGAGGTCGTCGTCCGTCGGACCAAGTTCGAACTGGCCAAGGCCCGCGACCGCGGCCACGTGCTGGTCGGTCTGGCCATCGCCGTCGCCAACATCGACGAATTCATCCACATCATCCGCAGCTCGGCCGACCCGGCGGAGGCGCGCGAGCGCCTCTGCGCCCGCGACTGGCCGACCGGCGACATGATGCCCCTGATCGCGTTGATCGCCGATCCGCGGACCACCATCACCGACGGCGACAAGGTGCGGCTCTCGGACGAGCAGGCCCGCGCCATCCTCGGCCTGACCCTGTCCCGCCTGACCGGACTCGGCCAGGAAGAGATCATGGGCGAGGCCACGACGCTGGCCGGCTCGATCGCCGGCCTGCTGGAGCTCCTCAGCGACCGCGCCAACATCATGGCCGTGGTCCGCGAGGAACTGGTCGAGGTTCGCGCCAAGTTCGCGATCCCGCGCCGCACCCAGATCGTCGACGGCGGCGCCGAGATGGAGGATGAAGACCTCATCCCCCGCGAGGACATGGTCATCACCGTCACCCACGGCGGCTATGTGAAGCGCACGCCGC
>JAZJXN010000154.1:0-2453 GCA_040390885.1 Pseudomonadota bacterium
CGACGTCGCCATGAACGTGCAGCGCGGCATGGACGGTCCCTGATGGCGTTCGCTGACAGCCTGCAGGGCGCCTCCTGGCGCGGGGTGCCGTTCGGAGTCGATACCGGTTCGCGCGCGGCCGGCCGCCGCAAGGTCCGCCACGATTATCCCTATCGCGACAGCGTCTGGCTCGAGGACCAGGGGAAGCTGCCGCGCGAGTTCAGCCTGATGGGCTTCCTTGTCGCCAATTCGGCGGTCTATGGCGGCGGCGATCTCGAGAGCCAGATCCGCCGGATGCTCAAGGCGGCGGAAACCACGGGCGCCGGTGTCTTGGTGCATCCGTCGGCCGGCCGCGTCACGGTCGACCTGGTCGGCCCGCTGGTGATCAACGAACGCTGGGACGAAGGTGGCGTCGCCGAGGTCCAGTTCCATTTCGTTCAGGGCTCGGCGCAGGCGTTTCCGGCGATCGCCGGCGCGCTCGGTGACCTGGTGGGCGAAGCCGCCGGCTTGGCGGACGCCGCCGGCCTGACGGCCTTCGCCGATGCCCTGGCGCCCATCCAGAGCGGCGTCGCGACCCTGAACGCCATGAGCGCCACGGCCAGCGAGTGGATCGACAAGGTCACCGGCCTCGCGCGCGACGCCACCGGCCTCTACGGCACGGTCAGCCAGCTGGGCGGCGCGAACTACGGCCGCTTCTTCAACGGCCGCAATGCGGGCTTCCTGGAAGGCCTGGTCAGTCCCTACGCCGGCGCGACGTCGGTCGCCGACCTGATCTCGCTCGGCGCCGCGAACCGCGCCGCGATCGGCACGGCCACGGGTGGCATCACCCAGGCCCTGGCGACCTTCGGAGAGGGTACGGGCCCGACCGACGTCGGCCAGGCCGTCCAGGCCGCCGTGGCGGCCCTGAGGACCTCGGTCGCCGACCCGGCCGATGGCCTGCGGATGTTGGGCGACCTGGCGAAGTTCACGCCGCTTTCGCCCGGATCCCGCACTGCGCCGGGCCAGGCGATGAGCGATCTCTTCCAGCGCGCCTCGGCCTCCGCCATGGCTCAAGTGAGCGCGACCTACGCGCCGAGCTCGGCCGACGATGCGAGCGCCGCTCGCACGCTGGTCCTGGGCCCGCTGGGCGCCGCAATCGACCGTGCGGGCTTGACCGGTGAGGACGGGGTCTTCCAGGCCTACCGCACGCTGCGCAAGGCCGTGGTGGACGACCTCGGCGACCGCGGCGGCTCGCTCGCTCGGCTCTCGGCCGTCGACCTTCCGTCGGCCCTTCCGGCGGTGCTGATCGCCCAGATGCGCTACCAGGACGCCGCGCGCGCTGAGGAGCTGGTGACGCAGGCCGTCCCGGTCCATCCGTGGTTCATGCCGCTCAGCTTCAAGGCGCTCTCGGCGTGATCGACGAGCTGGTGCTCAAGGTCGGCGGACGCCGCCTGACCGGCTGGACCGAGATCGAGGTGACGCGCGGGATCGAGCAGATCCCCAACACCTTCCGGATCTCGGCGACCGAAGCCAGCCCCGTGGCGTCAGACGCCGTCATGGTCGAGGAGGGCGCGGCCTGCACGATCTCGCTAGGCGCCGACCTGGTGCTGACCGGCTACGTCGACGCCGTGATCCCGGGGTACGGCGCCGGCGGCCACGCTGTGACGATCCAGGGCCGCGGAAAGTGCGAGGACCTGGTCGACTGCTCGGCGGAATGGCCCACCTGCCAGATCTCCGGTTCGAACGCGCTGGAGATCGCCCAGAAGCTCAGCCGCCCCTACGGGATCACCGCGACGAACATCGGCCCTGCAGGGCCCAAGATCGACCAGTTCAACATCAACCTGACCGAGACGCCGGGTGACATCCTCGAGCTCGTCTGCCGCGTCGCGCAGCTGCTCTACTACGAAGACCCCAACGGCAACCTGGTGCTGGCTCAGGCGGGCACGGCGAAGGCCGGATCCGGCTTCGTCGAGGGCGGCAACGTCCAGGCCGCTTCGGCCCCGCGCAGCGTGGCAGGCCGATATTCGGACTACCTCTGCTCGACGGTGGCGGTGAACACCTCTCCGCTGCTGGTCAACAACGACGACCTCTATGTGGGCAAGGTGGCCGACCCGAACATCAAGCGGCATCGCAAGCTGGTCTCGGTCATCGAGGGCGTGCCCGGCTCGCCAGACCTCGCCAAGAAGCGGGCGACCTGGGACATGAACCGCCGCGCGGGCCGCGGCCGCCGGGTGCGGCTGACGGCCGACTCATGGCGAGACGGCAAGGGCAAGCTCTGGGAGCCGAACACGCTCGCCCCGGTGACGCTGCCGCGGCTGAAGGTGCGGGAGAAGGGTCTCTGCATCGCTGAGGTGGTCTACCGGCTGGGGCTCAGCGGCGGCCGCACTGCCGACGTGCTGCTGATGCCGAAAGAGGCCTTCCTGCCGGAGCCGATCGTCCTGCAGCCCGTGCTCTTCGGACTGGATCCGCCGCCGGCGGGCCAAGGCGCGCGCTAG
>JAZJXN010000154.1:2463-13824 GCA_040390885.1 Pseudomonadota bacterium
CTAGGAGTCGCTGATGCTGACGGTCCGCTACAAGTGCCACTGCATGGCCAAGGAGGCCGAGCTCGAGGTGCCGCAGCGGCCTGAGGGCGCGGACATCCTGGCCTGGATGGAAGTCGCGCGCGCCTGCCTGGGTCTCGACCACGCAGCCCGATCGCCGACCTGCCCTGCCGCGGCCGTGGAGTATCTGAAGATCCCGACGGATGAGGATGCGCCCGGCATCGGTATGAAGCCGCCGCTCGCCTCCTGATGCGCGATCCCCTGCAGCGCCTGGTCGACCGGGTGCTCAACCTGGTGGGCTATGTCCGCCTGTCGGTGATCGACGACAGCGGCGAGCAGCAGACGGCCCAGGTCCAGGTCAAGGCGGGCGCGCCGGACGGCATCGCGGAGATCGTCGACAAGGTCCCGCGGCTTGGGGAGTACGGGCTCTACAGCTGCCCGCCGGATGGATCTGAGGCCGTGGTCCTGTTCCAGGGCGGCCGCAAGACCCAAGGGGTCATCATCGCCACGGGCTATCGCGCGGCTCGGCCGAAGGGCCTTCTGCCCGGCGAGGTGATGCTGCTCAACGCGATCCGCGCGCAGTTCATCAAGCTGAACGACGCCGGCCACATCGCATCCCAGGCTCCGGACTGGGCGCACGATGGTGACCTGCACGCCACGGGCACGGTGTTCGCCGCGCATGTGAAGCCGGCCGATGGCTGGACCGGGACCTTCGCCACCGGCGACGCCCGCACGGTGACGGTCACCAATGGCATCATCACCGGGGTCGCCTAGGTCATGCCGGATATTTCGACCTTCTGGGTGCCGTTCGAAGGCCGCGGCGACTGGGCCCAGGCGGGCGCGATCCTGGCCTCCGGATCCGATCTCGAGACGGCGGTGCTGATCAGCCTGTTCACCGACCGCCGCGCGGATCCGGATGACGCGATCCCCGACGGCTCCGGAGATCCTCGGGGCTGGTGGGGCGACCTCTACGAGACCACGCCGATCGGCTCCAAGCTCTGGCTGCTCGACCGGTCGAAGAAGACCGAGGCGACGCGCCAGCGAGCCCAGGACTACATCGAAGCCGCGCTCGCCTGGCTCGTGGACGACGGGATCGCCGCGGCCGTGACGGTGACCGTCCAGTGGCAGGTCGGCGCCGACCCCTTGCAGGGCTTCCTCGCCGCCGCGATCGCCATCGACGAGCCGTCCGGCCGCACCGTCGTCTTCAACTACCAGTGGGCCTGGGGGACTGTCTGATGCCGTTCGCCCGTCCGACCGCCGCCGAACTGCAGGCTCAGGCCCTCAGCGATATCGCCGCCCAGCTGCCGGGCACGGATCCGCTGCTCCCGCGCTCGAACCTGAACATCCTGGGCAGGCTGCTGGGCGAGGGCTTCAACGCCGAGTACGGCTACCTGGACTACATCGCCCAGCAGGGCACGCCGTTCACCGCTACGGGCGAGGCGCTCGAGGGCTGGGCGGCCCTGAAGGGTGTGATCCGCAAGGCGCCTAGCGCCGCGACCGGCGGCGCGACTTCCGGCGCCTCGACGGTCGGGACCGACGTCCCGGCCGGCACGCAGCTGGTCCGCGGCGACGGCGTGACGTACGAGACGATCGCCGACGTCGCGGTGGGCGGGGGCGGCACGGCCACGGTCCAGCTGGTCTGCCTCACCCCAGGCGTCGACGGCTCCCTGCAGAGCGGCCAGGCGCTGGCGCTGGTCGTCGCCATCCCGAACGTTTCTCCGAACTGGACGGCCTCGGCGGGGGTCTCCGGCGCCGACGTCGAGACCGACGCCTCGCTGCGGACCCGGATGCTCGAGGTCTACGCCAATCCCCCGCAAGGCGGCGCGAAGGCGGACTATGTCGACTGGTCGCTCGAGGTGCCCGGGGTGACCCGCGCCTGGTGCGTGCCCAACGGCCGCGGCGCCGGGACCGTCGTCGTCTACACGATGTTCGACGTGTCGGAGGCGATCCACGGCGGCTTCCCGCAAGGGACCGGCGGCGTGGCCGCCGGCGAGGCCCGCGACACCGCCGCCACCCAGGATCTGCTGGCGGTCGCCGATCACATCTTCCCGCTGCAGCCCGTCACCCCGATCGTCTATTCCTGGGCGCCGCAGCAGAACACGGTGACGTTCACCATCAACGGCCTCTCGACCGCGTCGACCGGTGTTAAGAACCAGGTGCGCCTGGCCATCGACCTGGTCTTCCTCGCCTTCGGTGACCCGCTCGGCGGCACGGTCGACATGAGCGACATCGAGGCCGCGATCGCGGGCATCCCCGGCACCGAGGGGTTCGTGGTCACCGCGGTCGCCTGCAACCACGGTTCGATCGCCCCGACCAACGGCAACGTCACCTCGACGGCGGGCTATCTGCCGGTCCGGGGCACGGTGACTTTCCCGTAGACCCAACCCGAGCGAGCGGATCGGGAGCGCCGCAGGCGTGACGGCCGAGCGAGGAAGCAAACATGGCTGACTCTCTCTTCAGCACCCTGGATTACACCCAGGCGCTGACCGCCCTGCTGCCGCGCGGCCGGGTGTGGCCCAAGGATCCGGGAAGCGCCCAGCACGCGGTGATGGCGGGGTTCGCGCCCACCTTCCAGCGGCTCGACGCCCGCGCCCAGACCCTGCTGGTCGAGGCTTTCCCCGCCACGACGACGGAGCTGCTGCCGGAGTGGGAGGATTCCCTCGGTCTGCCGGATCCCTGCGACGGACCCGACCAGACGGTCGACCAGCGCCGCGCCCAGGTGCTCAACAAGTTCGTCAGCGCCGGGGGGCAGTCGGTTCTCTACTTCGAGGGGGTCCTCGCGCGCCTCGGCTATCCGACCGCGACGATCACCCAGTATGCGCCGTTCCGCGTGGGCATCGATCACGTTGGCTTTCCGATCTACGGGATCGAGTGGATCTACCACTGGACCATCAACCTCCCGACCCTGTCGATCTTCTGGTTCGAGGTAGGCGTCTCGAGCGTGCCTGGGCCGCTCTTCGCCATCTCCGATCAGGCGGTCTTCTGCGTCATCGATGACCTGAAACCCGCCCACACGACGGTCGACTTCACGAACATTCCCTAGGGCCCAGCGGATCGGGCGGGCGCAGCTCGCCGGCCGAGCGGCACAGCAAGGACTCTCTTCCATGCACTTGAACGACGATCCCACCTCAGCGGGCGCGCGCCCGGCGCAGCCGGCGGATGCTGGCCATCAGGGTTGGTTCGCCGCCGCCTCGCCGGGCGTGGGCGTGCCCACCGTCCTGCAGTGGGCGTTCATGAACACCGTCATGGCCGAGCTCAAGAACCTGGTCGAGGGCGCCGGCGAGACGCTGGACAAGCTGAATGACACTCAGGTCCTGCAAGCGGTGCAGACCCTGGCCGACGCCTCCGGATCCGCCGGCGGCAACCTGCCGACCACGACGATCAATCCGACCCCCGGTCACCCCACGACCCGGATCACCTTCAGCGCCGGCAGCCAGCGCGACAGCACGAACACCACCCGAATCAATCTGGCCGCCGCCCTCGACAAGAAGCTCGACGCGGTCTGGGCGGTCGGCACCGGCAACGGCGGCCGTGACGTGGCCGGCGCCCCGGCTGCCGGCCAGACCTGGCATTCCTTCCTGATCTGGGGCGCCGCGGTGCCGGTCGACGGGCTCCACTCGCAGTCGCTGACCAACCCCACCCTGCCGGCCGGCTACACCAAGTTCCGCCGCGTCGGCTCGATCGTGCTCGACGGCTCGGCGCTGATCCGCAATTTCCTGCAGAAGCCGGGTGGCTTCTTCTACTACCTCGGCGGTCCCGTCGTGGACTATGCCAACCAAGCGAACGCCGGCGGCCCGAACAGCCGCGCCGTGACTGTTCCCCAGGGCATCAAGCCCTATGTGAACTTCCACTTCCAGTCGACCGGCACGATCGACAACAACCCCTACTACTCGGGGATCTTCGATCCGGACCACGGCGCGCCGCCCTCCTGGGGCACTTCCCAGCAGCGGGCCCAGGTGCGCCGGATCGCCGCCCAGACCCCGGGCGCGACGCAGTACTCCTACGAGACCGACGAGTTCTGGGAGTGGACCGACCGCACGGCGCATATCCTCACCTATTCGTCCGACGCCAGCGACGTGATCGCGGTCAAGACCCGCGCCTGGCAGGACCTCGACCTGGCCAACTTCCTGTAGCCCACCATGAGCTTTGCCATTCCCCGCCCGCTGGTGCTGATGACCAACGGGTCGTCGCTCAGCGCGAACTCGCGCCTGGCGACGCCGCCGAGGCCTTGGCCCGATCGCCTGGCCTGGGATTTCCGCTGCCAGCCGGAAGCCGTCGGGCCGTTCGTGCTCATCCCGCGCGGACACGGCGGCTGGATGAGCGGCGACATCCGAGCCGACCTCCTGGGTCCTGGCGGCGCGGCCGAGAAGCCGACGCACGTCTTCCTCGAAAGCGGCGACATCAACGCCAGCGTGGTCTCCGGCGGCGTGCCTGCGGAGATCCGCACGCTTAAGACGTCGAACCAGCTGGACATGATCGCCGCGCTCAGGGCCGCGAACCCTGCGGTCGACATCACCTTCCTGACGATGAGCCCGGTCTCGACGGCCGGCGCAGGCCTGCGGCCGAACCTGGCCGACTACTACACCGACACCGTCAACACCGCGATCGCCAACGGCTGCGACTACCTGGACCTCTACGCCGCCTGGCCGCACCCGCTGCCGGAATGGATGACCAACGGCTTCGACGGCCTGCATCCGGTCATGGCCAACGCCTTCGACATCTACGCCTACCGGGCCATCCTTTACCGCCTGCGCCAGAAGGCGGCGGCGTTCTACGGCCTGGCGGCGCCAGCCGCTCCCGCCTATCCGGCGGACGGCGACGTCGACTTCCTGCTGGTGGCCGGCGGCGGTGCGCCGGGCGGCGGCGGGATCGGCGGCGGCGGCGGGGCCGGCGGCGTGCTGCGCGGCCGCGACTATCTGGCCGCCCTGCTGGGCGCGTTCAGCATCGGCGCCGCGGGCGTGTTCAACAACGCCAACCCGGGCCAGAACGGCGGTGACACGGTCGTCGGCGCCTACCGCGCTAAGGGCGGCGGCGGCGGTGGCCTCTACTCCCCCGATTTCACCCTCTCGCGTGGCCGCGACGGCGGCTCGTCCGGCGGCGGCGGCACCTATGCCGCCCTGCACCAGGCAGGCAATCCGATCGCCGGCCAGGGCTTCTCGGGCGGTCCCTGCAACGCGGCCAGCAACGGCGCGTCCGGGGCCGGCGGGGGCTGCACAGCGCCCGGCACCGGCGGCGGCGTCGCCGACAGCGGGGTGGGCGGTCCAGGCTGGACCAGCGATGTTCCGGGAGATCCGCAGGACGTCGCGGGCGGTGGGCCCGGGAACGCCCACGGCGGCGTCCAGGCGGGCTATCCGCTGGGCGGCGGCCCGACCAAGTTCGGCGGCGGCGGGTCGCCCGCGCTCGGCGACAACGGCGGCATCGGCAAGGGCTGGATCTGGTATCCCGGCGCGCCGCGCTGCGCCGGCGGCGTGATCACCAGCTCGGGCGGCTACACGGTTCATGCGCTGACCGGCTCGGGCACACTGGTCTAGCCGCAGCGACTTCATGCGAGCGCCGCTCGCATCCCCAGACCATCCGGAGATCTTCTGATGACCCTATTCCCGGTCCGGGCGCATCGCGCCCCGGGCGCCCTCATGCTCGCCCTGGCGGCGGCGATCTCGGTGCTCATGGGCGTGATGCCGGCGGCCGCGCAGGTGACCGCGCTACGCGACGCCCAAGGCCATCCCTACGAGATCCCGCTGGGCATCGATATGGCTACCGGCCTTTCGTGTGTGCCCGCGCCGTCTGCACTGACCTGCCTCGCATCGGGCGCCGTCTCGACTGGCGCGGGCAACGTCGATAGCCGCACCCAGCGGGTGACGCTCGCCTCGGACGACCCCCTCATCGCGGCGCTCACGACGCCCGCCCCCTATCTGCCCCTACCGGGCGTTCAGTCCGCCACCTCGCCGGTTGTGCTGACCTATGACGGCAAGACGGCGACCACCTCCGGCGACCTCACTCTGGTGACGGCCACATCCTCGCAGTTCACCTGGCTGCACCGGATGTATTGCACCGTCTCCGGCGCCACGACGATCACCTTCAAGCACGGCTCGACGACCTACGCTGGGGGCTTCGACTTCCCGTCGACCGGCGGGGCGCTAAACCTAGAGTTCTCGGGCTGGGCCTACTTCGTCACCGCGGCCAACGAGGCGCTGATCCTCAACTCCTTGGCCAACGTCAACGTCAAGTGCCAGTTCTGGTACGTGAAGGCGGCGGCCTGACCATGCGTATGCGCTCCCTTTTCACGGTCCTGGCCGCTCTCGCCGCGGCGCTGAGCTTCGCGGCCGCCGCGCCCGCCGGCGTCGTCTACAACGGCGCCAGCAGCGGCGCGGGCGTCAACCCCAACACGACGTACGAGTGGCTAGACGCGGCGACGGCCGGCGGCAAGACGGTCACGACCGGTGCGGCGAACACCAACGGCGGCTACGCCATCATCGGCACGTCGACCCACGACTATTCGGCGATCACGCTGCTGTTCAGCCAGGCGGCGTCGGCAAGCAATCGCTACCTCTGCATCCTCAGCATCGACGGGGGCTCGACGGCGCTGACCCCGCCGATCTTCGTCAACCAGAACAACACCAGCGGCTACTTCCGCATCAACCTGCCGCTGGCCATTTCGAGCGGCGCGCAGTTCGCGATGAAGTGCCAGTCGAGCGCGGCGACCTCGACGCTGAAGATCATCGTCGTCGGCACGGTCAAGACCGCCACCGGCGCGCCCGGCTTCTCCGTCATGGAGGCGCTGACGACGGCCGACACATCCGCCACCCTGCCGTCCACCACCCCGTCCATCTCGCTGACGTCGGGGCTCTGGGTGGCGATCGCCACCTCGTCGCAGGCCTATGGCGCGGTCCTCTGCATCATCGGCAATACGGCGACCGCGCCTACGGGAACCGCGGACGACTACAGCGCCCTCCTGGGCACCGGGGCGGCCGGATCCGAGGTCGCGGTGATGGAAGGCGGCCTCTTCGTGTCCACGTCGTCGCCGACCATCGGGCGCGGCGCCCTGCCGCTGGTGGAGACCAGCTTCCCGACCAGCACGCCGTTCTCGGTGAAGCTGACCCAGCCGGGATCGAACATCACCGCCGGCAACGCGCTGGCGCAGATTTTCGGCTTCCGCTGATGGCCTTCTCAATCGGTCAGCTGCTGCGCCTGGTCCGCCAGGCGAAGGCGCCGCCGGTGATCACCTCGGCGCCTGTCGTCCATGTGAACGAGGGGGCGCAGCTTGCCCTCGCGCTCACCGCAAGTCAGCCCTCGACCTTCACGGTGACCGGCGGCCCCGACGGGGGCCAGGTGGAGATCAGCGGCACGACGCTGCGCTGGCTGGCCAATGGCGTGCGCAGCTACGACGTCCCCTCCGACGTCGGCGGCGACAACGTCTACAACGTCCAGGTCACGCCACGGGCCATCGCCACCGGCCGGGTCGGCCCCGCGCAGGCCATCTCGATCATCGTCGATCAGGTCATCATCATCGGCGGCGCGCCGGTTTTCGCCAACCAGACGGTGGCGGTCGGCCGCCTGACGCGGAGCGGCGGCACGGTCGCCGACCTCACCGCTATCAACACGCCAACCAGCTGGTCCATCCTGTCCGGCGACCCCTCTGGCCACTTCGCGATCAGCAACGCCGGCAAGATCACGGTCACCTCGGCGGGCCAGGACGCCCTCTTGGCCAGCTACGCGCTCAGCGTCCGGGCCACCAACGCCTCGGGCCATGCCGACCACACGATCACCGTGAACACCGAGGCCGGCGCCTTCGACGTGACCTCGCTGGCCGAGATGAACGCGGCCCTCGCGCTCGCGCAGGCGGACCTGACCGCGACGTGGAAGATCTACGTCAAGGATGGCTACACCATCGCCGGCCAGGTCCTGATCCAGAACCAGGCGTGGACGGCCAGCATCAACGACCCGAACCGCGGCGTTTCGGAGGCCAGCTTCGACCGGACGGCCCGGCCGTCCTTCACCGGGGGCGGGTCGCTCACGATCACCAGCCGCAACGGCCACGGCGTCCTGCGTGGGATCGACGGCGTCAGCACCCTGGGCCACTGCCTCTATCTCACCTCGGTGCGCGGCCTGCTGCTCGACAATCTCACCTTTCAGCGGGTGTCGGCGGCCACCGGGAACACGGCCTACAAGGCGGTCTATCTGGAGAAGGCGGCAGCCGGCGTCGCGGGCACGATCATCATCCGCAACTGCACCTTCGGTGCAGGTGGACTGGGTATCGCCTCGAATTCCTGGGCGAACGCCATCGACCTTTTCGAGGCCGAGGAGGGGCACGTCTACGACTGCACCTTCGACTACTATTTTAAGGGCATCATCTGCCGGCATCTGCCCCGCTCGACGGCCATGCGCAACCACTTCGGCGCGAACTTCTCAGACGACGGGATCGACTACCTGCTGTCGGGCTCCGCGCAGCCGACCACGATGACCTATCCCGACCGTGTGTGCGTCGCCACCGACAACATCATGCTGCCCCAGGCCTACCTGCCCGAGCTCGCCGCGGCGCACTCGGACGGCATCCAGTTCGGCGCGGCAGCTGACGACCGGGGCTACAACGTCTTCTGGAAGTGGAACTATATCGGCCGCGAGCAGTGCATCTTCTGCAGTTCGTCGACGTCGGCGGCGGCGCACGTGTACGGCGTGATCGCGAACAATTTCCTGGCGTCGAGCAACCGCCACACCCTGGACTTCTGCCGGGTCGCGAGCGGCAACACGCTGGAGGTCCGCAACAACACCGTCATCAAGAACAGCCCCTCGTGGCAGTTCGACGCCGGGTCCGCCTACTATCCGGCGGGCGCGAACCTGCAGCCGAACATCGCTCAGTCCCTGCGCACCCAGGGCGACGCGCCCACCTTGGGCACGGTGCTGATCAGCAACAACATCACCGCGCAGTTCCGCAACTACAAGACCGCGCAAATCTACACCTCTGACGCCGCCGTCCCCGCCAGCTTCTCGGACGGCGGGATCGCACCCACCATGTCGGCGAACGTCTACGTCAGCCCCTTCGCCTCGAGCGGCCAGGACATCCCGGCGTGCTTCCATGGCCCGAACGCCGCGCCGGCGAACCCGAGCAACTACGCCAAGGTGAACAACTTCCTCTACGAGACGACCAACGGCACGGACAAGCGCTGGTGGTGGGCCTGGAACGTCACCGACTACGCCCAGTTCAAGGCCGACGCGGACACGATCTTCACCCCGATCGGCCCAGCGGTCGGCGCCGGGCACCTCCACGCGGCCTAGTAGGGCGCCAGCCTGCGGCGGCGCAGCATGGCCCCGAGCCCGCCGAAGCCCGTCAGAAGGAGCGCCCAGGTGGCCGGCTCAGGCACCCCGCCAGGCGCACCGAAGGTCACTGGATCGCCGCCGGTCCCCGAAACCCGGACGCCGTAGCCCTTGGGGGCCTCGGCTTGCCAGTCGAGGCTGTCCGCGACGTCCTTGAAGGCGTAGTGGGTCACGGGATTAGGGGCCTTGTCGCCGAGGCCGCCGATGTAGGTGCTCGCCGGCTGCACCTCGAAGGCGAACCAGTAGTTGCCGGCGGCGATGGACCAGTTGAGCCCGTGCACGCCTGCCCAGTCGTTCACGCCGCCTGGCACGGCTACGGTGGACGAGAACAGGGTCGAGGCGGGGAGGCCGCCGCTGCTGCTCAGCAGCGCGATCTCCACGTCCCCGGCGTGGTTGGTGTCGAAGAAGCCCTCGACGTCGGTGATGGTGGCGGCCGAGCCGAACTGCAGCATTGCCGCGAGCCACTGGCCGTGGCTGAGGCTGTCGCCCAGCTCGGTCGGCGTGCCGCTATCATAGAGAACCGCCGCGGCGGCCTGCCCGGCGCACGTCAACACACTCGCGGCCGCCATGGCCGCCAAAAGCCTACCCATCACCACGCCTCACTGTTGTGTTTCGCTAACACTTCGCCGTGGCCGTGCAGGTGTCAACGCCTCACGCGCGATAGGCGAGTTTCTCCGGAGAGCCCCCATGGCCACCGCATCCGCCAAGCCTGCTGCCGCCGCCGCAGCGGCGTCATCGCCCCCTGCGGCGTCCGGCCAGGGCTTCTGGGAGATCCTCGCCCAGGCCCTCGCGCAGCGCATCACCGCGCCGCCGCGACCGCGGCAGGCGAGCAGCACCAGCCTTCTGGACTTCATCCTGGTGGTAGGGGCCCTGATCCTGATCGCGGGCGGTCTCTACGGGCTGTTCATGGTCCCGAATATCCCGAAGGAGACGTTGCCGATCATCGCCTCGCTGCTGTCGTTCATCAGCGGCTCGATCCTCGGCGCCTATGCGGGCTACCGCTGGGGCGCCAGCGAGGCGATGAAGCGCCAGAATGCCCCGGCTGCGCCTAACGTCAGAGCGGCCGCCTAAGCTTCCGCTCGCCCACCTGCACCGCACCCTCGGCCGCGCCCAGCGCTAGGCCAGCCGCCACGCCCAAGGGCCCGGCGATCACGCCGCCGACGATCCCGCCCAGGATCGAGACTTGCAGGACGTGAAGGGCAGCAGACATCGCGTCGGCCTTTCTACCCCCCGACCTATCAACCCGCAGGACCCCGGAAAGGTCCGCGCCAGCATCACGAGGTAGCGTACCGATGGCCGACGCGAGGCAGATCACCCACGACCTGAGCACGGCGGCGATGAAGGCCGCCCCGCCGATCGGCGTCACCCTCTGGGGGTGGCTTGGGCAGAACCTGCCGACCGCCGTAGCCCTCGCGACGCTGATCTACATCATCATCCAGACCGTGCACCTGCTGTGGGTCTGGCGTCGCGAGCGCCGCGGCAAGACGCCGATCTCGCGTGACCCCGCCGACGAATGATCGTCCGCGAGATCGAGGCGCCGCTGACGCCAAACGAAGTCTCCGAGCCGCTCGACCTGGCCGAGCTGCTCAAAGCCGCCTTCGACCCGCCGCTGCCCGTCTACGACGGCCGCCCGGTGCGGGGGCTGGTGAAACCGAGGTATCCCCATGGCTGACGTGTTCGACGGCTTCGCGCCGGCGCTGCTGCAGCGCGAGGGCGGCGGGACGTTCACCGACCGCGCCGCCGACGCCGGCGGCCCGACCCGCTGGGGCATCGACGCCAGGACGCTGGGCGACTGGCGCAAGCTCGGCCGCCCGGCGTCCGCGGCCGAGGTGCAGGCGCTCGGGCAGACCGAGGCGCTGGCCATCTATCGCCAGCGCTATTTCGTGCTGCCGGGCTTCGACCGTATCGCCGCGATCTCGCCGCGGATCGCCGAGGAGCTGCTGGACAGCGGCGTGAACCTGGGCGTGCACTGGCCGGCCGTGTGGCTGCAACGCGGCCTCAACCTCTGCAACCGCCAGGGCCAGGACTACGCCGACGTGCTGGTCGACGGCG
>JAZJXN010000154.1:13834-22892 GCA_040390885.1 Pseudomonadota bacterium
TGCAGGCGCTCCTGAAGCTGCGCGGCCAGCGCGCCGGCGAGGACCTGGTCCTGAAGTGCCTGAACGGCTTCCAGTTCGGCCGCTACGTCGACATCACCGAGGGCGGCGGCGCGAACTCGTCCAACGAACTGAACTTCATCGGCTGGATCAGCCAACGGATCGGCTTCGCCCCGGCGTGACCAGCCACGACGAGGAGCCGGGACTCTTCTACCTGGCGAGCCTCCTCGTTGCGCTCGTCCTCCTCTTCATCCTCGCCAAGCTGTTCCTGAGCGGAGGCTCCTATGCGCGCCTGTCTCGTCGCCGCGGCCGTCGCCGCCTCACTGCTGGCCAGCGGCGCCTTCGCCGCCGGCTACGTCGCCCCTGACGGGCGCACCGAGGCCCAGCTGGTCGCCGCGCATGTGTTGCCGGATCCGGCGCACCCGGGCGTGGTCAACCCGGCCGTGACGCCGGCGACCCAGGCGCGGACGATCTGCACCCAGACGCCGGCCGGCCATAAGCCCATCGAGGGCGAGCTCGACCATCGCCTGTCGATCGAGGACGGCGGCGCGCCAGCCGACCCCGCCAACCTCTGGTGGATGATCTACGCCGACCGCTACGGCGCCCGGGTGAAGGACGTGCTGGAGACCAAGCTCTCGCGCCGCGTCTGCGCCGGCACGCTCGGCCTCGGAGAGGCTCGCCAGGCGCTGCTCGGCAACTGGCTGGTCGCCTACCAGAAGTACGTCGGCCCGCTGCCGAAGTAATCCCGCCCGCTCCGGGCATAACCTGAGAGAGATCACCATGTTCAAGACCTTCTTCGCGGTCCTTGGGGCCGCGTTCGCAATGCTGGCCATCGCGCTGGCGTTCGGGCCGATGTCGCCCATCCCGGCGCCGATCTTCTGGGGACTGCTGCTGGTGGCCTTCCTGTGGTCCGCCTGGCCGCTGCTGCGCAACATCCGCGGGCGCGTGCTTGCCTTCCTCGCCCTCGGCTTCCTGGCCGCCAGCCTGTCGGCCTGCGCCGGCATCGGCAACCTGATGCCGGCCTCGGCGACCAACCCGGCGCTGCAGCAGATCCTCACCCACGTCGAGACCTGCGACCGCACCTACCAGGGGGGCACCGGCGTCCCGCCGACCTTCACTTTCCAGATCACCTGCAAGGCGCAGACGCCCGGCGCTGCCGCAGCGCCCGCGCCGGCAGAGCCTCCGAAGTAGCCTCGGCCGTGAAACGCCTCCTGCTGGCCGTCCTGGCGCTCGCTGGGGCGGCTCTCGTCGGCCTGGGCTACCCCAGTGGCCCAGGCCACGCCGCGCCGGCCCTGCCCCGCCCCGCGCCCGGCCACTTCGCCGGCAAGTTCGAGCTCGTGCCGCTGTTCGACAAGGGCAAGCCGGTCATCCGCAACGGCCACAGCTACTACGCCGCGCGGAACGACGTGCAGTTCACCACGGCCGCCGGCGACACGGTCACCTTCCACGCCGGCCAGCGCACCGACCTGGCCTCGATCCCCCAGGCGGTCTGGTGGCTGATGCCGCCGGACGGGCCCTGGGCCGAGGCCGCCCTGCCGCACGACGCCTGCTACCGCACGCGCGGCGACTTCAGCTGGTACGGCCACCCCGGCCGCACCCGCGCCACGCCCTACGTCCGCGCCGAGTGCGACGAGATCCTGCGCCAGGGCATGGTCGCCCTGGGCGTCCCGGCCTGGAAGCGGGTGACGATCTACGAGGCCGTCCGGATCGGCGGCGGCGGCAAGGGCTGGGGCAGCTGACAGCCCACACATTCCCCGCGGCGGCCTCGGCATTGGGCCGTCGACACCTGCAGCGCCCCCGGCTCCGGCCGGGGGCGTTTTTTTTGTGCCTGCTCGCGCCCGAAATAATGTCAGCAAATCGCTTACAAACTGCTTGACCGGTGTAAGCGCAAAGCTTACAGTTATCCCATGATCAAGAGCTTCACCGACAAGGGCCTGCAACTCTTCTGGGAGACCGGGTCCACTCGCCGCCTTGCGGTCCAAAACCCCAAGCGCATCAAGATGATCCTCGATGCGCTGAACGCGGCGGGCAAGCCCTCCGACATGGACCTGCCGGGCCTGATGTTCCACAACTTGGCCCCCTCGCAGCCGAACCGCTACACTACGCGCGCCAGCGGCAACTACCGGATCACCTTCGCCTTCGAAAAGGGCGACGCGGTGGACGTGGACCTTGAGGATTACCACTGATGCCCCTCCCCGGACTCGAGCCCCCCAAGCGGGGGGCGCCCCCCACCCATCCCGGCGAGCTCCTGAAGGAGATCGTCCTGCCGGCGCTGAAGGCGGCCGGCACCTCGCGCGCCGAGGTGGCCGACCTGATCGGCATGGACCGGACCAGCTTCTACAAGCTGCTGGCCGCCGAACGCCCGGTGACCGCCGAGCTGGCGCTGAAGCTCGGCAAGCTCTGCGGCAACGGCCCGGACCTCTGGCTCAACATGCAGAAGGCCTGGGACCTCGAGCAGGCCCGCGCGAGCCTCGGCGACGCCCTGGCCGCCATCCCCACCCTGAAGGTCGCCTAGCGCCCTCGGCCGCGCCGACCGGCCGCCGCGGCGTTGAGCGCGTTCAGGCCCCGCTCGGCCGAGGCCGTGCTCTGGATCAACCCCAGCGCCTCGGTGACCCGGATCCCGGTGTCGGCCACGCGCGCTAGCGCCAGCGCCTCTACGCGGGTCATGGTGACGGTGATCTCGTCCGGGGCGACGGGTGCGGCCTTGGCCATCAGCGATCCTTGTTACGTCGACTCCGGCTTAGAACGCGCGGGATCGCGCTTCGCAGCCTGCGCCAGGCGCCGCTCTGCCCAGCCGGGCTCGGCCGGAAGGCGCGGGTCGATCGCCAGCTGCTCGTGCCAGGCCATGCCCGGCGCCCTGGCCTGGAACTCCACCGCCCCGTTGCACCCGATCCGCCGGCAGCGCGCCCGGCGGTTCCACAGCGAGGTCCTGGGCCCGTTCACATAGGCGATGAGCTTCAGGTCGACCTGCATCATCAGCCCGCACGCCCTGCAGACCGAGATCACGTCCCAGCGGGCCCGGGCCATCGCCGCGACGTCGCGGCCCAGCTCGTAGCGCTCGCGGATCGAGACGCGGTCAGGGTTGCGCTGGCCCATGGCCGGGGACGCATACGCCTCCGCGCCGAGGTTGCCAATATGTTCTGAATTACGAGCGCCGCTCGCACTAAGTCAGCGTCGGACGTGGCTGTCGGCGTCGTGCGCTGTCTTAACTCCGGAGCGCGAGACGTAGGTCTCGGCCGATATCGGGGGCATGGGTCAGGTTCCTCTGGCGCGGCGCGTCTGGGGCGCGTCCTGGGCGGCCTTACGGAACAGCGAGGAGAGGTCGCCGTCAATCTCCAGGCGCCATTCGCCGCGGCGTTCGCCGGGGTGGTAGAGCACGTTGCGGATGACCAGGCGCAGCGCCGTGCGCGCGGCGTCGCGCTCGGCCAGCTGGTCGCCCTCGAGCTTGGCCTGCAGGTCCTCGACCATGGCCCGGTAGCGCGCCGCGGCGTGCGGGTGCAGGGCGACGACGTCGCCGCCGGCGGCGATCGCCGCGAGCTCGGCCGAGAGCTTCGCCTGGCGCGCCTCGAGCTCGGCGAGCTTGGCCTTCACCGCGCGGCCGCTCAGCGCGCCGTCCGCCACCTGGTCGACCAGCCGATCGGCGCGACGGCCGGCCTCGGCCAGGTCGCGCTCGAGGCCGGCGCGGCGCGCCCGGTCGCCGCTCGCCTTGCGGGCCTGCAGGGTGCGGTATTCCTTGACCATGGCTTCCACCAGGTCCGGATGCAGCAGGTCGCGGCGAAGCTGGTCGAGGATCTCGGCCTCGAGCTTGTCGGCCGGCGCCGTGCGGCTGTTCGAACAGGCCGAGGCGCCCTTGTCCATCCGGGTGCGGCAGCGGTAGCGCCGATCGGGCCCGCCGACCCGCAAGCTTCCACCGCACACGCCACAGTGCAGCAGGCCCGAGAAGAGCCGGCGCGGGGCATTGGCCGCCGAGGGGTTGCCCGCGGCCGCCACGGCGCTCGCCTGGGCCTGCAGGCGCGCCTGTACGCCAGACCAGGTCTCGGCGTCGACGATGCGCAGCTCGGGGACGGGCTGGCGCAGGATCTCGGCCTCGAGGTTGGGCCGCGCCCGGGCCCGGCCGGTGCCGCGGCTCTTCGGGTGGGTGGCGCGGTTCCAGGCCACGACGCCGGCGTAGATCGGGTTGCGCAGGATCCCCTGCTCTCGCCGGCGATCGCCGAGCAGGGCGTTGGCGTGCCACAGGCCGCCGGCGGGCCCGGGGACGCCCTCGGCGTTCAGCCGGGTGGCGATCGCCTGCGCGCTCGAGCCGGCCAGGTACTCGGCGTGGATCCGCCGCACGATCGGCGCGGTCAGCGGGTCGATGTCGCGCAGCCCGCGGATCCGCTCGCCGCCGGCGTCATAGGCCAGCCGCGCGCGATAGCCGTAGGGCGGCTTGCTGGCGGCGCGGCCGCTGCGCACCACGCCGGCGAGCCCGCGTCGCACCCGCGCGCCGGTCGCCTTGCGCTCCACAGCGTTGCTGGTGCCCTTCAGGCCGATGACCAGTTCGTTCACCTCGCCCTCGGCCAGGGTGTTGATCTTCACCCCCAGGTCCTCGAACTCGTAGAACAGGTCCCAGGGGTGGCCGCCGTCGCGCGTCAGCCGCGACAGGTCCTCGGCGATCACCACGTCGAAGCGCCGCGCGCGGACCGCCTCGAGGAGAGCCTGCAGGCCCGGCCGGTTGGCCATGGCCACGGCCGACAGCGCCGCGTCGGAGAACTCGCCGTCGACGCTCGCGCCCAGGCGATCGGCGTGCCGGCGGCCGTCGACCAGCTGGTCGGCGATCGAGCGCGGGTTCTGGCCGTCGGTGGAGAACCGGGCGTAGAGGGCGGCGCGCATCTTTCAGTAGCCGCGGAGGTCGAGGTCCGGATCGACGAAGGGCTGGAGCTCGAGGTATTCCCCGACGTTGCCACAGCCGTCATGCGCGGCGGTCTGGCCTTCGGGGATATCGTGGAGCGCGATCCCGATCCGTTCGTCCTCTGCCTGCGCGCGCCATAGCTGCCCTTCGCGTACGGCGACGTTCATGCCCGTGTAGAGCAGCTCCCCGACCTTCAGGGGTGTGTTGGGCGGTATCACGATTGATCTCCCTGGGCCCGGGGCGCCACGGGCGTGCGATCCTCTTCCGCGATCATCAGCTGCACAAGGGCCCGCGCGAGCTCGAACACTGAGGCCGCCGGCGGCGGCCCTGGCTCTTGCAAAGGCTGGCGGGCCTGGCGGGACATCAGCGGTCGTCGCCGGCTTTGGCGAGGGCTGCGCGGGCCGCCTCCCAGGCGGCTGTTAGTTCACGGCCCGCGAGAGTCTGCTCGGTGGCCTTGGCGTCTTTGTCTGGGCTGTTGAAGCGATCGGCGACAAGGCTTGCCCGTAGAGCCCTGTCGGCCGCGCGCTCGGCGGCCATGAGCCTGACGAGCGCATCTCGGAGATCACGGGCGGCTGCCATAAGGAGCGCATCTCCGTAGGCGTTCGGATGCTTGCGGACCTCGGCGATTGTGCGAAGTGGCTCGACATCGTGAACGATCGCCACGGCCATGCCCTCATATAGCGAAGGCCAGACTGCCCATGATCCCGGTGAGGTCGCGCGCTCAGCCGGCATCACTCGCCCTCCGCGCACGCCGTGCACAGGCCGATCTCGGCCCAACCGCAGCCTTCGTCGCAGGCCTCGAGCTCCCAGCAGCCGCAGATGCGGCAGGGCTGGCGCGTGGCCATGGTGTTCATCACCACGCGGGCGCCCATCATCCAGGCGCGGCCGAGGATCGCCCGCAGGTTTTCCTCGCCGACCACGATATTGGTCCCTCCGCCGAACCGGTCGATCCGCGCGACATTGTCGTCGCCAAGCTCTTCAAGAAGGCGCGCGGTGAGCAGCTCCAGGTCGGCCTCGGCGTCGCGGGCCTCGATCTTCTCGAGCCCCATCACGCCACCCCCCGCCATTCGCCATCGCTGGCCTCGCCGGCGTCGAGCGCGGCGGTCAGCACCGTCCAGTCGCGCCCGGAGATCCAGGCGTAGCCGATCAGCCGCTCACGGCCGCCGACCTGGTCGACGCAGAGGACCTGGACGACGTCGCGCGGCCCATCCTTGAAGCGCACCCGCACGGGGCGCAGCTGCAGGGCCTCGCCGGCGCGCTCGCGGTGGATCCGGCGGGCGAGCTGCGCGAGGCCTGGGAAGGCCCAGGGCTTGGCCCCGGCCGCGGCGGTCACCAGGGCATAGGGACAGCCCGCCGGCAGGCTGGGCGCCAGGTCCAGGGCCGCCAGCACGGCCGGGCTGTAGAGACGCCCCTCCTGGGCGCTGGGGACGTGTTCGATCAGCAGGGTCATGCGCGCGCCTCCGGAACCAGGCCGTAGATGTCGGTGAAGTTGATGGTGACCGGCGTGCCGTAGTCGCGGCCGTTCCGGATCGTCTGGACCTTGAACCTGGGCACGCTCAGGCCCTGGCTTTGGTGGTCGCCATCGTCCAGGCGCTCGAGGATCCTGTAGGCCGTCGCCGTCGTGCCCTTGTGGACGATGTCGCCCTTGCGGATCTCGACCAGCGGCGGATCGTAGGGTGATGGCTGCGCAAGGCGCCGGAGCGCGTGCGCGATCAGGCGGGCGATCGCCTCGGCCCGGGCGTCGGTGTTGTCGCGATTGATATCGACGGTGAGGTATTCTTCGCCCTCGGCGTCGGCGAGGCCGCCGGCGGCGTCGCCGGTAAGTGGCCGGAAAGGCGACGGGATCGACAGGCGCTCGAAGAAGCTCAGCGCCTCAGAGGGATTGAGGTCGTGATCTTCGATCGCCTCCTCGAGCTCGGCCAGGATCGCGGAGTCCTCGATCTCCTGAGGATCTTCTTCGTCCGCACCGAGAGCGGCCTCGAGGCCAGGGGCCGGCTCGGGCTTGCGCTGCTCGTCTGCCGCAACCTCGTTCAGCCACGGGGTGACGTAGGCCTCGTCGCGGGCGCGCTCCGGCTTCACCCCGGCCTTCAGGCGGGCGTTGTAGATCTCGTTGAAGAGCATGACGCCGGCGTCGAACCCGGCGGTCTTCAGCTTGTGGCGGCCCTCGTAGGTCAGGAGCGCGTGCGGGCCGCCGGTCCAGCCATGGGTGAAGTCCACCAGGCCGAGCGCCCGCAGGTCACTGCTGGTGGTGTCCAGCCAGTACTTGAACACGCGGACCAGCTTGCCTGACGTCGACGTCGGCTCGACGGGTTCGCGGCTCAGCTTGTCGGCGAGCTCGACCAGGGCGAGCATGGCGATCGGCGAGAGCGGCGCGTCCACGGGCGTGGGTGCCGGCCGCGCCACGGCAGTCGCTCGCGCCTCGACCGCGCCCGGCTCCCTGAGCCAGGGCGTGGTGCAGCTATTGCGCGAAAGACCATCCTTGGGATCCTGGTCTCTGGATCGGAGGTGGTCGCGCCCTGACAGGGTGAGCGCTATTTCGACTTCCGCCCGGTCGTCCCCGCCAGGGCGGCGCGTGACCATTTCGAGATTGTAGAGAGCCTGGAAATCCGGGTCTGAGATCGCCGCTCGGTTTGCCGTCACACAGCCGTCCAACAAGCGGTGTCGATGAATCGAGCGCGCGGCGATCTCTCGCAGCACCCGTCGCTGGGTCGGCGTCAGCGGATCAGCGTCATCCTCGGCCTGCGCCGTCGGGGTTACCCCCAGACTTACCAACCAGCGCAGCAGCTTGCGCTTTCTGCCCCAGTCTCCCAGCTGGTCCACGACCCGTTCGGCCGCATGGGCTAGCGCCGACGCGCGATTCTCGAAGATCAGATCGTTCGTCCAAACCGAAGTCGGGCCGCTGTAGCCCGCGAAGCTCGGGCCGCCCGCATGGGTGCTGGTGGCCATATGCCAGCGTCCGCGATCCGAAACGGTCAGGTAGATCTTTGCGCGCGGGAAGCCCTCGTAAGGGGTGGCCAGGCACTCCGTGTGTCCCGCCGGCCAGGTCTCACCGGATGCTGTCGTCTTGCCGGAAAGCGGGGCGGCGATCGCGCGCTCGTTCCCGGGCCCGCGGCGATATTCAGAAAGCGCCTGTTCTTGGTCGGCCTGAGAGAACCTCTGCGGGCCGGTGATGGTCTCCGCGCCGCGGGCGACCTCTTCGATGTCCCCCTGCTCGGGCTCCAGGACCTCGGGCTCCTGGCTCTTCTGGACGCTCTTGCGCAGCGCCTCCCAGGTCCAGTCCGGGTCGCCGGCCTCGTGGGCGGCGATGTGCTCGGGGTCGGCGTCGCGCAGCACCTGCAGGTACTGCTGCACCGACTTCACGTCCCAGCCGGTGCGAAGGGCCGCCTCGCGGCCGGACCAGCCGGTATCCTCGCAAAGCGTGCGGTAGGCGCGGGCCCGCTCGAGCACGGTCAGCGAGACCTGGCTGTTCTCGACCAGCGAGATGAACGCCGTCTGCCCCGGCGTGTTGTCGCGCTGGATGGCGCGCAACGGCCGGTGGCGATCCCACTGGCCTTCCTCGATCAGCTCGCCGATGGCCGTCCAGCGGCGTTCGCCGGCGAAGAGGTCATGCATCCCCTCGGCGTCGGCCGGGAACACCACCAGGTTCTGCAGCACGTCGCCGGCGGCGACGATCTGCGCCTTCAGGCCGTCGAGCTCCTCGCGCTGGCGCGGATCGGTGAGGTCGAGCTTGCGGGCGTTCAGCGGGTTGCGGCGGATCTGGTGGTGCCTGAGCAGCAGCACGTCGTTGGCGGGGCCGTCGGCGCGGGCCACGCGGCCTTCCCAGACGTCCAGGGCGTCCAGCGCCCGCTCGCCGGTGGCGGTGAGCTCATAGACCCCCGCACCCCCGAGGCGCACCAGGCCATCGGCCGACAGCGCCAGCATGGTGCGCGCGATGTTCTTGGTCGGGACGCCGGCGGCGTGCGCGACCTCGCCCGGTGACGTGAGCTTGGCCGGCTGGCTCGCGATCGCGCGCAGCACGGCGCCGTTCTGGATCGCCGCCTGGGTGAGCGGGTCGGTGTGGGGAGTCTGGGCGTTCATCGCCGCGATCTTTCTTGCTGAGTTTCAGGGTGCCCGAGGTCGGCGCTGACGGAGGGGTGGGCGGGCGCGGCGCTGATCGAACAGCGTGAACAGCCG
>JAZJXN010000155.1:0-954 GCA_040390885.1 Pseudomonadota bacterium
GCTCTAACCAACTGAGCTACACCCGCAATAGGGCCCGCCTCGCGGCGAGGGGCGTCTGATAGGTCCCGGCCCGCGGCCTGTCAACCGCCGTGAACGGCGATCCGATAATGAAATGGCGCGACCGGTCCCGTGGCCAGCTCCAGCAGCGCCCAGACCCCTGTAATGCCAAGGGCGGCGACGAAGAAGGCGATGCCGAGCGGCAGCAGCGCCGACAGCAGCGCCCCCACGCCGAGGCCAGGCTTCCAGCGCTGCGCGAAGCCGAGGATGAGAATAAAGTAGGAGCTCATCGGTGAAGCGATGACCAGACTCGAATCGCCGGCGCGATAGGCGGCCGTGGTCATCTCGGGGCTGACGCCCAGCAGCATCAGCATCGGCACCACCACAGGGCCCAGCGCCGCCCACTTGGCCGAGGCCGAGGAAATGAACATGTCGAGGACGGCGGCGAGCATCGTCACGCCCATCAGGATCGCCGGCAGCGGCGCGCCCGAGGCCCTCAGGGCGTCGGCGCCCTTGATGGCGGTGATCGCCCCGAGGTTCGACCAGTTGAACATGGCGATGAAGTGCGAGGCGGCGAAGGCCAGCACGATGTAGGGCGCCATCGCCGCGATCGAATCGGACGCCAGCCGCACGACATCACTGTCCTTGCGGATCTGGCGGGTCCGGATCCCGTAGACGCAGCCCGCCGCCAGGAAGAGCAGGAAGAAGCCCGAGACCAGCGACCGGAAGAACGGCGTCCACTGCGCCGGTCCTACCGCCTCGGGATCCCGCAGCGGCGCGCCGGGCAAAAGGACGAGGGCGGCCCACAGCAGGATCACGGACAGCGCCGCCGCGCCCGCCCAGAGCAGGGCGCCCTTTGGGGCGGCCGGGGCGTCGCTGTCGTCGGCCAGGGTGCTGGGACCTTCCCAGGCGCCGAGTCGCGGCTCGACGATTCGATCGGTGACCCACCAGCCGACC
>JAZJXN010000155.1:964-4108 GCA_040390885.1 Pseudomonadota bacterium
AGACCACGCAGCTGCTGGCGGTGAAAAACCAGTTGCCAGCGAGATTGGCGGTCCAGTGCGGATCGAGCAGTCGCGCGGCGGGTTCGGTGAAGCCCAGGATGAGGGCGTCGAACTGGCCGGGGAGGGGGTTTCCCGCGAACGAGGCGATCGAGGCGGCGTAGGCGCAGGCCAGTCCCGCGATCGGATGACGACCGGCGGCGGCGAAGACCATGGCGGCGAGGGGCGGCAGCACCACGATCCCCGAATCGGCCGCGTGGTTCGACAGCAGGCCGATCAGCAGCACCATCGGCGTCAGCAGTTTCGTCGGTGCGGCGACGACAAGCGCGCGGATCGCGGAGTCGAGCAGCCCGACCCGCTCGGCCACCCCGGCGCCCAGCATCACAAGCAGGACAAGGCCCAGCGGCGCAAAGCCGGTGAAGGTCTTGGCCATTTCCGTGAGCAGCGTGCGGACGTTGACCGGGTCAATCAGGCTCTTGGCGACCAGCACTTCCTGGGTGATCGGATTGACCGCGGAGACGCCCACGGAGGCGCAGACGATGCTGGCGAGGACCAGGGCGCCGATCAGCCAGAGGAAGATGAAGACGGGATCGGGGAGGCGGTCGCCGACCCGCTCGACCAGGTCCAGGATGCCGCGCCGACGCGTTCCGGTGTCTTCGCTCATTCGTGGTCCTGAAGAGGCGATGGCAGGGGGCGGGCGCCCGTTGTGCGATCAGTGCACGGCGTTCGCCGGGACAGCAAGCGTGAGAACGGTTCTCAAGAGTGCCGGTTCGTTTGAATGCCGCGCAACTGCGCGCTACAAGGCGCCCGACTCCTCCCCGGGGACCCCATGGAAGCCTTTCTCCTTTCGTACCTGCCGATCGTGATCCTTCTCGGAGTCGCGGCCGCGCTGGGCATCCTGTTTACCGTCGCTTCGGCGGTCCTGGCGCCCTCGGCCCCGGACCCTGAAAAGCTGTCTGCGTACGAGTGCGGCTTCAACGCGTTCGACGATGCGCGGATGAAGTTCGACGTTCGGTTCTACCTCGTGTCGATCCTGTTCATCATCTTCGACCTCGAGGTGGCCTTCCTGTTCCCGTGGGCGGTCAGCCTGATGAAGCTGCCGCACGACCAGTCCGTCTTCGCCTTCTGGTCGATGATGGGCTTCCTGGGCGTTCTGACGGTCGGGTTCATCTACGAGTGGAAGAAGGGCGCCCTGGAATGGGAGTGATCGTTCCGGCCAATCCGTCGGCGCTCAGCGCCGGGCGCTCGACCGTGGAGGGGTACGACCCCAAGCTTCACGATCCCTATTTCGACGGCGTCTCGCAGTCGCTGGCCGACAAGGGCTTCGTCACGGCCGCCGCCGACGACCTCATCACCTGGGCCCGCACGGGCTCCCTGATGTGGATGACCTTCGGCCTCGCCTGCTGCGCGGTCGAGATGATGCAGGCGTCGATGCCGCGCTACGACCTCGAGCGCTACGGCTTCGCGCCGCGCGCCAGCCCGCGCCAGAGCGACGTCATGATCGTCGCCGGCACGCTGACCAACAAGATGGCTCCGGCCCTGCGCAAGGTCTACGACCAGATGCCGGAGCCCCGCTACGTCATCAGCATGGGCAGCTGCGCCAACGGCGGCGGCTACTATTACTACAGCTACAGCGTCGTTCGCGGCTGCGACCGCGTGGTGCCGGTGGACATCTATGTCCCGGGTTGCCCGCCGACCGCCGAGGCGCTGGTCTACGGTGTGCTGCAACTGCAGAAGAAGATCCGTCGCACGGGGACGATCGAGCGATGAGCGAGGCTCTCGAAACCCTCGGTCAGTCGATCCTGGCCAACAGCGCCGGCGCGATCACCGCCTTCCATATCGAGTATGGCGAGCTGACCATGTCCGGCCCGGCCGGCCGCATCGTCCAGGCGCTGACCTTCCTGCGCGACCATCCCGACTGCCGGTTCCACCAGCTGGTCGACCTGGCGGGCGTGGACTATCCGGAGCGCCCGCTGCGCTTCGACGTCGTCTACCACCTGCTGTCGATGACCAGGAACCACCGCGTCCGGCTCAAGGTGCAGACCGACGAGGACACCCCGGTGCCGAGCGTCGCCTCGGTGTTCCCGGCGGCCGACTGGTTCGAGCGCGAGGCGTTCGACATGTACGGCATCTTCTTCGACAACCACCCGGACCTGCGCCGGCTGCTGACCGACTACGGCTTCCACGGTCACCCGCTGCGCAAGGACTTCCCGATGACCGGCTATGTCGAGGTCCGGTACGACGACGAGCTCAAGCGCGTGGTCTACGAGCCGGTGAAGATCGCCGAATTCCGTCAGTTCGATTTCCTCTCCCCCTGGGAAGGCGCCGACTACGCGCTGCCCGGGGACGAGAAGGCCAAGCTCGAGGGTCCGAAATGACCGGAGACGCCGCCCCCGCCGCCGCCACCGACTTCTTCCGCGACGCGCCGACGACGCCGGCCGTGCCGGAGACGCCGGTCCGCAAGTTCAACATCAACTTCGGCCCGCAGCACCCGGCCGCGCACGGCGTGCTGCGCCTGGTGCTGGAGCTCGACGGCGAGGTCGTCGAGCGGGTCGATCCGCACATCGGCCTGCTGCATCGCGGCACCGAGAAGCTGATGGAGGCCCGCACCTACCTCCAGAACATCCCGTACTTCGACCGCCTCGACTATGTGGCGCCGATGAACCAGGAACATGCGTTCTGCCTGGCCATCGAGAAGCTGCTCGGCGTCGAGGTGCCGATCCGCGGCTCGATCATCCGCGTGCTCTACAGCGAGATCGGCCGGATCCTGAACCACCTGCTCAACGTGACGACCCAGGCCATGGACGTCGGCGCCCTGACGCCGCCGCTCTGGGGCTTCGAGGAGCGCGAGAAGCTGATGATCTTCTACGAGCGCGCCTGCGGCGCTCGTCTGCACAGCAACTACTTCCGGCCGGGCGGCGTCCACCAGGACCTGCCCGACGCCCTGGTCGAGGACATCGACGCCTGGGCCGTGGCCTTCCCGAAGATCTGCGACGACCTCGAGACCCTGATCACCGGCAACCGCATCTTCAAGCAGCGCAACGACGACATCGGCGTGGTCAGCAAGGAAGACGCGATCCGCTGGAGCTTCTCCGGCGTGATGGTGCGCGGCTCGGGCATCGCCTGGGACCTGCGCCGCAACCAGCC
>JAZJXN010000156.1:0-4343 GCA_040390885.1 Pseudomonadota bacterium
TTCGTCATGCTGTGGGATCCGAAGACGAAGAAGGTCGTCGGCCTCAATGGCTCGGGCCGCTCGCCCAAGGGGCTGTCGCTGGAGACCGTGCGGGCGCGCTCGAAGAACGGCCTGATCCCGAGCTGGGGCGCGGTCAGCGTCAGCGTCCCCGGCGCCGTCCAGGCCTGGTGGGACCTGCACCAGCGATACGGCAAGCTGCCGTGGAAGGACCTGTTCGATCCGGCCATAGCCCATGCCGAGGACGGCGCGCCCGTCACCCAGAACGTCGCCTACTACCTGGCAGGCTCACACAAGCGGTTCAACAACCCGGCCTCCGGCATCGAGGAGGTCGCCAACTTCAACAGGGTCTGGGCCGCCGCGGGGCGCACGCCGCGCGAAGGCGAAGTGTTCCGCAACCCGGCGCTGGCGGAGACCTATCGGACAATCGCCGCCGGCGGGCGCGACGCCTACTACGACGGGCCGATCGCCGACCGCATTGAGGCCTATTTCAAGCGCATCGGCGGCTGGATGACCCGCGCCGACCTCAAGGCCCATCACAGCGAATGGACCACGCCGCTCGTCAGCGGCTATCGCGGCGTCGATGTCTATGGTCTGGCGCCGAACAGCCAGGGGCTCTCGACCCTGCAGCTGCTCAACATCCTCGAGACCTTCGACGTCAAGTCGATGGGCTTCCAGTCCGCCGCCGCCATCCACCACGCCGTCGAGGCCAAGCGCCTGGCGTACGAGGACCGCGGCCGCTACTTCGCGGATCCGGAGTTCTCGAAGATCCCGCTCGAGTGGCTCAACTCCAAGGCCTACGCCGCAGAGCGCGCCAGGCTGATCCGGCCTGACCGCATCCTGAATCCCGTGCATCCCGGACAGGCGCCGTCGAAGGGCGACACCACCTACTTCTGCACGTCGGACAAAGACGGGATGATGGTCTCGATCATCCAGTCCAACTATCGCGGCATGGGGTCGGGGCTGTCGCCGGACGGCGCCGGCTTCATGCTCCAGAACCGGGGCGAGCTGTTCTCGCTGACCGATGGGCACCCGAACCTCTACCAGCCCGGCAAGCGGCCGTTCCAGACCATCATCCCCGGCTTCGCGGTCAAGGGCGGCGAGCCGTGGCTGGCGTTCGGGGTGATGGGCGGCGACATGCAGCCCCAGGGCCAGGCCCAGATCATCAGCAACATGGTCGACTTCGGCCTCGACCTGCAGGCGGCCGGCGACAGCCCGCGCTGGCACCACGAGGGCGGGACCGAGCCGACCGGCCAGCTGCTGGGCCACCCCGGCGAGCTGCATCTGGAGAGCGGCGTCCCCGACGCGACCCGCAAGGCGCTGGCGGCGATCGGCTGGCCCATGGGCGACAACCCCGGCGGCTACGGCGGCTACCAGGCCATCGAGCGCTGGCCCGGCCGGTATGCCGCGGCGACGGAGATGCGCAAGGACGGCGTGGCGCTGGGCTACTGATGAGGGATCGCATGACCCGAGACGATTTCGCCGCCATCGCCCTGTCGTTTCCCTCTACGGAGGAAGGGACCAGCTACGGCGAGCCGTCGTTCAAGGTGCGCGGGAAGTTCTTCACCCGCGTTCGCCGCGAGGACGACAGCGCGGTGTTGCAGGGCATAGCGCACGACGAGCGCGACCTGCTGATCGAGATGGAGCCGGCCACCTTCCATGTCACCGACCACTATCGCGGCTATCCGATGGTGCTGGCGCGGCTAGAGACGCTTGATCCGGGCCAGGCCAGAGCCTTCCTCGAACGGCAGTGGCGAAAGATGGCGACCAGGGCGATGGAAAAGGCCTACGACGGCGCCTAGATGGAAGGGCTCAGACAGGAGCCTTCCCATGCACACCGTTCCCTCCGGCAATGTGGCCATGCCCGCCCTCGGCTTCGGCACCTGGCAGCTAGAGGGCGACGTCGCGCGCGCGGCGGTCGAGTCGGCGCTGGAGATCGGCTACCGCCACATCGACACCGCCGCCGCCTATCGCAACGAGAAGCAGGTCGGCGCCGCGATCGCGGCCAGCGGCGTGGCCCGCGACGACATCTTCCTGACCACCAAGATCTGGGTCGACCAGTTCGCCGACGGCGATTTGCAGGCGGCCGCCGCCAAGAGCGTCGAGCGGCTCGGCGTCGACCAGGTCGACCTTCTGCTGCTGCACTGGCCCAAGCCGACGCCGTCGCTGGAGGAAACGATCACGGCCCTCAACGAGGTCAAGGCCAAGGGCCTCACTCGCGCGATCGGCCTGTCCAACTTCCCGACCGTGCTGTTCGATAAGGCGGTTGGCCTCTCCGAAGCGCCAATCGCCACCAACCAGGTCGAGTACCACCCCTATCTCGCCCAGACGGCCGTGCTCGCGGCGGCGAAGACGGCGGGCGCCTCGGTCACCGCCTGGTCGCCGCTGGCCCAGGGCAAGGTCGCCGACGACGCCGTGCTGAAGGCGATCGGCGAGGCGCATGGCAAGACGCCGGGCCAGGTCACCCTGCGCTGGCTGGTCCAGCAGGACGGCGTCGTCGCCATCCCGCGCACCAGCAGCGCCAGGCGCGCAGTGGAGAACTTCGAGATCTTCGATTTCGCGCTGACCGCCGACGAGATGGCCCGCGTCCATGCCCTCGCCCGTCCCGACGGCCGGCTGGGCGACTACCTCGATGCGGCCTTCCAATGGGATGCCGGATAGCCGGAGCGTCAAAACCGTCCTAGCGTCCTCGAAAACCGGGGGGACGTCATGAAGGCCTACCGTACGATCGCCGCCGTCATCGCCTGGGCCGCGCTGGTCGGCCAGTACTGGCTGATGACGAAGGGCCAGCCGCCCGGCGAGGTGCTGGTCCGCACGGTCAACTTCTTCAGCTACTTCACCATCCTGACAAACCTGCTGGCGGCGCTCGCGCTCACCCTGCCGGTTCTGGCGCCGGACAGCGTCGGCCGGTGGTGGGGCCGACCGGCCGTACGCGGCGGGATCACCGTCTGCATCGCCGTGGTGATGATCGTCTACCATCTGGTGCTGCGCGGCATCTGGGAGCCGCAGGGCCTGCAGAAGGTCGTCGACTACACGCTGCACTACGTCGACCCGCTGCTGTTCATCCTCGACTGGCTGCTGTTCGCCCCGAAGGGGACGCTGCGCTGGCGCAACGCCATCGGTTGGCTGGCCTTTCCGGCGGTCTACGGGATCTGGACTCTGGGCCACGGCGCGCTCAGCGGCTTCTATCCCTATCCGTTCATGGATGTGACGGCGCTGGGCTATCCGGCGGTGCTGGCCAACATGGCGGCGATGGTGCTCGGATTCCTGATACCGGGCCTGCTGCTGGTGGGACTGGATGGCCTGCTCGGACGATCGGCCCGTCAGACCGCGTGACAGCGCACCGCCATCGCCCTAGCTTCCGCCCCGCGTAACGGGAGCTGTGCCTTGGCCTATCGGTCGCTGCGGGAATTCATCGCCAAACTCGAAGCCGACGGCGAACTGGTGCGGGTCACCGAGCCGGTCTCGACCGTGCTGGAGATGACCGAGATCTGCACCCGGCTGCTGGCCAACGGCGGCCCGGCGGTGCTGTTCGAGAAGCCGGTGATGGAGGACGGCACGATCTCGCCGATGCCGTGCCTGGCCAACCTGTTCGGCACGGTGAAGCGGGTGGCCATGGGCGTCACCCTCGGCGGCGAGCCGCGCACCACGGCCGGCGAATTGCGCGAGGTCGGCGAACTGCTGGCCTTCCTGCGCCAGCCCGAGCCGCCGCGCGGCCTCAAGGGCGCGCTCGACATGCTGCCCCTGGCGCAGACCGTGCTCAGCATGCGGCCCAAGATCGTGAAGACCGCGCCGGTGCAGCAGGTGGTCTGGAAGGGCGACGACATCGACCTGTCCAAACTGCCGGTCCAGACCTGCTGGCCGGGCGAGCCGGCGCCGCTGATCACCTGGCCGCTGGTGGTGACCAAGGGGCCGTCGGACAGCCGCGAGGACGACTTCAACCTCGGCATCTACCGCATGCAGGTGCTGGGCAAGGACAAGGCGATCATGCGCTGGCTCGCTCACCGTGGCGGGGCCCAGCACTACGGCCGCCACAAGAAGGCCGGCCGGCGCGAGCCGCTGCCCGCCTGCGCGGTGATCGGCGCCGACCCGGGCGTGATCCTGGCTGCCGTGACCCCGGTGCCGGACACCCTGTCGGAGTACCAGTTCGCCGGCCTCCTGCGCGGGTCCAAGGTCGACCTCGTGCCGGCCAAGACCGTGCCGCTGATGGTCCCGGCCCAGGCCGAGATCGTCATCGAGGGCCATGTCATGCTCGACGAATTCGAGGACGAAGGCCCCTACGGCGACCACACCGGCTACTACAACAGCGTCGAGCGCTTCCCGGTGTTCAAGGTCAGCGCCATCAC
>JAZJXN010000157.1:0-2939 GCA_040390885.1 Pseudomonadota bacterium
CGGACAAGAGCCAACGGGCAACGGATGGAGCTGCGCCGGGCCGTATCTCTTCCCATTCTGGAGGTGGTTTCAATTTGCATCGGTCGCACCCAGTTCCGATCTCGATGTTGAGAGCGTTACCGGGTCGGCGGATCACCTCAAGGGTGATAAGGTGGCGGCACCTAGCCGCCGAGCTGTTCGGCGATGATGAGGGCTTCATCGAATAGATCCTCAGGGATGGTGTAGTCCGATCCTTCGTAGAGGCTGAACTTATCGGCGGTTTGCTCCGCCAGTGTGGTGCAGTTGATGTCGCCAGTAAGCCGGTCGCGATGCGACTCCGCGTTGCGGATCATGAAGTTACGAATCGCGGTGGTGATGGTCTTCTTCATGACTGTCTCCGTGGGGCGCGCTTCCCAGCGCCCCGTGGGTTCCCTTTAACCACCCGATGCGCTTTCCATCCTGAACAGCGCTTGAACGATCCGCCGGGCGGCGCCAGCTTCTGCCGATGAGCGCGACCCCCATGGATGTCGTCGGCTTCTGGCAGGTCGCCGGACCCGGCAAGTGGTTCCTGAAGGACAGCCGGTTCGACGAGGCCATCCGGCTGCGGTTCGAGCCGGTGCACTTCGCCGCCGCGCGCGGCGAATACGACGCCTGGCGGGAGACGGCCGAGGGCTGTCTGGCCCTGCTGCTGCTGCTGGACCAGTTTCCACGCAACCTGTGGCGTGGCTCGGCCCATGCCTTCGCTACCGACCCGCTGGCCCGCGCCATCGCCCGTCGCGCGGTGCAGTCCGACTTCGACCAGGAGGTGGACGCGGCGCTGCGGCCGTTCTTCTACCTGCCTTTCGAGCACTCCGAGGATCCGGCCGACCAGGACCTCAGCGTCACCCTGTGCGAGGCGCTCCGCGACTCGACGGGCGACGCCGAGACGCTGAAATGGGCGGTCGTGCACCGCGACATCATCACGCGGTTCGGGCGGTTTCCGCATCGCAACCGCGCGCTCGGCCGCGAGACCACGGCCGAGGAGCAGACGTTCCTCGACGACGGCGGCTTCGCCGGCTAGCGGCGATCTAGCACTGACCGCTGCCGCAGCTGGGCAGGTTCGGGCCGCTCTGGATGTCGCGGGTCACGGTGCGGGCGTCCTCGGCCAGCTGCTCCCACTCCGCCAGGGTCCGGCAGGTCTTGGTGGTGAAGCGCGAGCCGGGGATCGATTCCTTCTTGCAGATCATGCGGTTGGGATCGGATTTTCCGGTGGCGGATGATGACGGCGCGGGCGTCGCCCCGGCGGGGGCCGGCGTGGCCGCCGCCCCGGGCGACGAGGCGACCATCATCAGGCCGGCAAGCAAGGCGATAAACATGGGCTGGACCCCCTCGTCCAAATAGAACCGTACCAAGCATCCTATTGCGGGCCCGCCAGATCAAGTCGCGGATAACAAACCGCAATCAGCTGTGGATAGGCACGCCCGGCGCCCGTGTTTGAGCGTGCGAATCATCGCGCGCGAGGGCACCCTGCGCCCTCGAGGAGAGCCTAGGCATGAACGCCATCGCGCCCGTCATCGCCGCCCAGAGCGCCGCGCCGGACCACCCCGAGCGCCAGTATCTGGCGCTGCTCGAGGACATTCTGGCCAACGGCGTGCAGCGCGGCGACCGGACCGGCACCGGCACGCTCGGCGTGTTCGGCCGGCAGATCCGCTTCGACCTGAGCCAGGGCTTTCCGCTGCTGACCACCAAGCGGCTGCACCTGAAGTCGATCATCCTCGAGCTGCTGTGGTTCCTGCGCGGCGACACCAATGTCCGCTGGCTGCAGGAGCGCGGCGTCAAGATCTGGGACGAATGGGCCGACGAGAGCGGCGAGCTGGGCCCGGTCTACGGCCGCCAGTGGCGCTCCTGGGCCGCGCCCGATGGCCGCGTCATCGACCAGATCGCCGCCGTGGTCAAAAGCCTGAAATCCAACCCCAACAGCCGCCGTCACATCGTCAGCGCCTGGAACCCGGCCGATGTCGATGACATGGCGCTGCCGCCCTGCCACTGCCTGTTCCAGTTCTTCGTCGCCGACGGCAAGCTGAGCTGCCAGCTCTACCAGCGCAGCGCCGACGTCTTCCTCGGCGTGCCGTTCAACATCGCCAGCTATGCCCTGCTGACGATGATGGTGGCCCAGGTCGTCGGTCTCGAGCCCGGCGAGTTCGTGCACAGCTTCGGCGACGCCCACCTCTACCTGAACCACGTCGACCAGGCCCGCGAGCAGCTCGCCCGCGAGCCCCTGCCCTTCCCGACCATGCGCATCGCCTCGCGCGACCACCTGATGGCCTTCGAATACGAGGACTTCGTCATCGACGGCTACCAGGCGCACCCCGGCATCAAGGCGCCGATCGCGGTCTAGGCTCTTCGCACCTCAAGACGCGGCTTCGCCGCTCCTCAGGATGACTACGTCCTAGCCGGCAGGGTGAAGCGGACGCGGCGCGTCGCGAACCACGCAGGGCATCGGCTGCGGAACCAGCACCATCTCCCGGCCACCCGGCGTTCTCTGGCGTCTCGTGCGAAGGCTCTGCCGTCGGTCATAAAGCTGTCCCCAGGGCGGGACCGCAGCGACAGTCGCCCGCGTGCGCGCATCCCCCGCTTCTGGGCATGCGCGGCGGTGGGCTCCAGGCCAAACGTCGGGCTTCGAACCGGAGTAAAGCCATGACCCGCCTGCTGATCGCCACCCTCGCCGCCGCCGCCGCCTTCGCGAGCCAAGCCCACGCCCAGTCCCTCGACGACGTCGCGCTCGCCGCCTTCGACGGCTGCCTCGCGATGCCGTCAGGCGCGTCCATCGCCGAGGCCGCGGCCCGCCTCGGCTTCACGCCCTCGGCGCTGGCGCCGGATCGCTACATCAAGCCCATTGGGACCCGGCAATTGCAGATTCGCGTCGCCAGCGAGCCGACGTCGGGCGGCCGGTCGATGCGAACCTGCTCCGTCGGCGTCTA
>JAZJXN010000157.1:2949-6834 GCA_040390885.1 Pseudomonadota bacterium
CCCGCGCCAGGGCCGACGGCTATCGGGTCCCGGCCGGGCCGAGGCCGGCGCTGCGCGGCGGCACGGAGATCCTCATGGGGCGGGGCTCGGGCGAGGCGGAGGTCGGCATCCAGTTCTCCATCAACCCCACCATCGACCCGGCCAGGGGCGCCGGCACCGTGATCGTTCTGGGCTGGACCGAATGACGCAGCCAGCCGGATGACGGATGCGTAAGTAGCCACCGGCCGCGCATCACGTTAGCTCTGGGCGCATGAGCCTTATCCCCATCGCCCTCGTCGTCGCCCGCGCCCGCAACGGGGTGATCGGCCGTGACGGCGGCCTGCCGTGGCGGCTGAAGTCGGACATGGCGTTGTTCAAGGAAACGACGCTGTTCAAGCCGGTGATCATGGGCCGCAAAACCTGGGACAGCCTTCCGCGCAAGCCGCTCCCCAGCCGGCTCAACGTCATCCTGTCGCGCGACGGATCCTTCGAGCCGCCGCAGGCGGTGGTCTGCGAGCGCTTCGCCGAAGCCATCGAGATCGCCCGCGAACAGGCGGCCGACGACGGCGCCCAGGAAGTCTGCGTCATCGGCGGGGTGGCGCTGTTTGAACTGGCCTTGCCCAAGGCGAAGCGGATCTACCTGACCGAGGTCGACGCCGAGCCCGAGGGCGACGTGTATTTTCCCGCCTTCTCCGAGGGCGACTGGAAAGAGGTCAAGCGCGAGGCGTATCCTGCAGGTGAAGGCGACGACCACGCCTTCGTGTTCCGGGTTCTGGAGCGAAGATGATCAAACAGCTGATGATCGGCGGCGCGGCCGCCCTGGTTCTGGCGGGCAGCGCCCAGGCGCTGCTGCCGCCGCAGTATTACGAGCAGGCCCGCACCGAGGCCCGCGACGTGGTCACCCTCACCATCGAGAGCGTGGCCAGACCGGCCGGGCCGTTTGGCGACTGCGCCGTCACGGGCGCGGTGTTCGAGGTCGAGCGCGGAACGGCCTTCAAGGTTGGTCAGACCGTCACCCTGCAGGTCGCCTGCCGCGTCGGGCCTGAGTCGCCGCCGCCGGGCCCGCGGCTGTGGGCCGACTACGGCAAGCTGACCTCGAGCAAACGGCTGAAGGCCTGGACCAACGGCGGCGCGGTCGCCCGCGACCAGGTCGAGCTGTTCGGCCGCCGTTGATGGGTCGCACCGCAGCGCTCGCGGCCGCGAGCCTGCTGCTCGGCTCGGCGGCCCATGCCGCCCTTCCGCCCGAGGCCTATGACGAGGCCCGCCGCGAAGCGCCCAACCTGATCGTCTTCGACGTCCTCCGGGTGAAGACGCCCGTCCTGCGAAGCTTCGGGCGTTGCCGGGTCGAGGGGCGGGTGATCCGCAGCGAGCGGGGCGCCCTCTACGCGGCGGGGGATCGCTTCAGGCTCGATGTGCCCTGCATGAAACCCGGGGCCCGCGTTCCGACAGGCGCAACGATGTGGCAGGACATGGCCGCGCTGAAGCGGTCGGCGCATGGCCGCGCCTATCTCGACGCCCGGGGAAAACTGGCGATGGGCCAATACGACCTCTACGACTTGCGCTGACGCCACGTCAGCGGGTTCACTCTCCCCAACACAAGAAAACACAAGGGAGAGCGTCGGATGGAGATCGAACTGGTGGCGGAGGGACTGCGGTTCCCGGAAGGCCCCATCGCCATGGCGGACGGGTCGGTGATCCTCACCGAGATCGCCGCGCAGCGGCTGACCCGCATCACGCCCGACGGCAAGAAGGAAGTCTACGCCGAGACCGGCGGCGGCCCGAACGGTGCGGCCGTGGGACCTGATGGCGCCATCTGGGTGACCAACAACGGCGGCAGCTTCGACTTCCAGGAGGTCAACGGCCTGCTGATCCCCGGACCGACCCCGCCCAGCCACACCGGCGGCTCGCTGCAGCGCATCGACCCGAAGACCCGCAAGGCCGAGGTCGTCTACGACAGCTGCGAGGGCAAGCGCCTCAACGGACCCAACGACCTGGTCTTCGACAAGCAGGGCGGCGTCTGGTTCAGCGACCACGGCTGCTCGACCCCGGACGGCCGCAAGCACGGGGCGCTCTACTACGCGACCACGGACGGCAAGAAGATCACCCGGGCGCGTGAACACATGATCTCGCCCAACGGCGTCGGTCTGTCGCCGGACGAGTCGGTCGTGTACGTCGCCGACACCATGCTCGGGCGGCTGTGGGGCTTCGACATCGCCGAACCGGGCGTCCTCGCCGACGCGCCGCCGTTCCAGCCGGGCCGGGTGATCCACAACCTCCCCGGCTACCAGCTGCTCGATAGCCTGGCGGTCGAGGCCGGCGGCAAGATCTGCGTCGCCACCATCATCAACGGGGGCATCACCGCCTTCGACCCGAGCGGCGAGACGGAGCACTATCCGTTCCCCGACCTGCTGATCACCAACATCTGCTTCGGCGGCCCGGACATGACCACCGCCTGGATCACCGCCTCAGGCACTGGAAAGCTCTACAAGGCCAAATGGCCGCGCCCGGGGCTGAAGCTGAACTACAACGCCTAGAAGCTGCGGCGATGCTCCCCACGGCGTGGGGAGCTGTCAGGCGGAGCCAGACTGAGGGGAGACGGTGAACCGACTCCCCTCCACCGCCTTCGGCGGGTCCCCTCCCCGCGGACCGGGGAGGACCGAGGTTGCGACCTAGTACAGCACGCCCAGCGCCGACCGCTCGAAGGGCTTGAGCTCGTCGTTGCGCCCCTCATGCACCTTCACCGCCCATTCCGGATCCTGCAGCAGGGCGCGGCCGACACCGACCATGTCGAACTCGCCGCGATCGAGCCGCTCAAGCAGGTTGTCGAGTGAGGCAGGCTGGCTCGCCTCGCCGGCGTAGGCGGCGATGAACTCGCCGCTGAGGCCCACCGAGCCGACGGTGATGGTCGGCTTGCCGGTCAGCTTCTTGGCCCAGCCGGCGAAGTTGAGATCGCTGCCGTCGAACTCCGGCTCCCAGAAGCGGCGCTGCGAGCAGTGGAAGACGTCGGCGCCGGCGTCGGCCAGCGGTTGCAGCCAGGCCTCCATTTCCGCGGGCGTCTCGGCCAGCTTGTGGGTGAAGTCCTGCTGCTTCCACTGCGACAGGCGGATGATCACCGGATAGTCCTCGCCGACCTCGCGGCGCACGGCTTTCAGGATCTCGACCGCGAACCGCGACCGCTCCGGCAGCGTCTTGCCGCCCCAGTGGTCATCGCGCAGGTTCACGCCGCCCCAGAAGAACTGGTCGATCAGGTAGCCGTGGGCGCCGTGAAGCTCGATCGAGTCGAAGCCGAGCTTCTTGGCCTCGCCGGCCGCCCTGCCGAAGGCGTCGACCGCGTCGGCGACCTCGGCGTCACTCATCGCCTCACCGAACTGCTTGCCGGGCGAGGAGAAGCCGGACGGGCTGTCGTACGGCCCCGGCGGCGTCCATTCCGGATCGCGGGTGCGGACCGCCCCGACATGCCAGAGCTGGGGCGCCATCACGCCGCCGGCGGCATGGACATCGTCGATCACAGTCTTCCAGGCGGCCAGTTCGTCCTCGCCATGGAAGCGCGGCACGTTCTTGTCGTTCAGCGACGCCGGGCGGGCGACGCCAGTGCCCTCCGAGACGATCAGTCCGACCTCGTTCTCGGCCCGGCGGCGGTAGTAGTCGGCGACCTCGCGGGTCGGCACCCCGCCCGGGGAGAACGAGCGCGTCATGGGGGCCATGACGATGCGGTTCTTCAGCTTGAGCGACTTGACCTGGAAAGGCTGGAAAAGGGGATCTGACGACACGGCTGTGTCTCCGAACTGAAACAGGGCTGGGCGCCGTTTAAACAGACGTTTGCAGCCCCGGACAGGGAGAAATTCTCCCAGGGCCCGCGCCCGGGTGCGTCGATTGCACTCAACTGGCGAACGCTGTTCCCCAGCC
>JAZJXN010000158.1:0-4875 GCA_040390885.1 Pseudomonadota bacterium
CGGCGCACCCAACGCCGGCAAGTCGACCCTGACCAACCGCCTCGTCGGCGCCAAGGTCTCGATCGTCACCCAGAAGGTCCAGACCACGCGCTTCCCGGTGCGTGGGGTGGCCATGCACGAGACCGCCCAGATCGTGCTCGTCGACACCCCCGGCATCTTCAAGCCGCGCCGCCGGCTCGACCGGGCCATGGTCCGCTCGGCCTGGGCCGGCGCCGAGGACGCCGAAGCCGTCGTTCACCTCGTCGACGTCCAGGCCGAACTCGCCGCGCTCGCCGGCGAGGCCAAGGGCGCCGACAAGAAGGCCGTCGAGGACGTGCAGTCGATCGTCGAGGGGCTGAAGGGCGCCCGGCGCCAGGCGATCCTGGCGCTGAACAAGATCGACGGCGTCAAGCGCGAGAACATGCTGGCCGTCGCCAAGGCGCTGTTCGACACCGGCGTCTATTCCGAGGTGTTCATGATCTCCGCCGCCACCGGCGCCGGGGTCGACGACCTCAAGGCGCGGCTGGCCGGGCTGATGCCCGAAGGCCACTGGCTCTATCCGGAAGACCAGACCGCCGACCTGCCGGTGCGGCTGCTGTCGGCCGAGATCACGCGCGAAAAGCTGTACCTTCGCGTCCACGAGGAGCTGCCCTATTCGGCCAGCGTCGAGACCACCGCCTTCGAGGAACGCCACGACGGCTCGGTGCGCATCGAACAGACCATCCTCGTCGAGCGCGACGGCCAGCGCGCCATCGTCATCGGCCACAACGGCCAGACCCTGAAGTGGATCGGCAAGGCATCGCGCGAGGAGCTGACCGACCTGCTCGAGCGCACCGTGCACCTGTTCCTGCACGTGAAGGTCCGCGAGAACTGGGCCGACGAGCGGGATACGTACCAGCATCTTGGGCTGGACTTCGACGTCTAGGCGTTACTGTCGCGTCCCCAATAGTCCGCTCATCCCCGCGAAGGCGGGGACCCAGGTGTTTTTTGGGACGGATCGGATAGGCTCGGGGTCTTCAGGAAAAAGCCTGGGTCCCCGCCTTCGCGGGGATGAGCGGGGGTAGAGAGCCGAACATGCGAGCCATCCTGTTAGCGCTGGTCCTCGGCTGCGCAGCCACCACCGCCCACGCCGCCACCCCCGAGGACGACATCGGCGCCGTGCTCGACGGCCTGCATGTCGCCGCCTCCAAGGCCGACGGCCCGGCCTATTTCGGCAGCTACACGCCCGACGCGGTCTTCATCGGCACCGACGTGACCGAGCGCTGGACCCTGCCGCAGTTCCGGGCCTACGCGCAGCCGTTCTTCAGCAAGGGCAAGGGCTGGACCTACACCGCCCGCGAGCGCCACGTCGTCGTCGCGCCGGACGCCTGCCGCTGCGTGGCCTGGTTCGACGAGGTGCTGGACAGCCAGAGCTACGGCACCGCGCGCGGCAGCGGCGCGCTGGTCAAGACGCCGGCCGGCTGGAAGGTCTCGCAGTATGTGCTCAGCTTCCCGATCCCCAACGACATCGCCGACGACGTGACGGCCAGGATCAAGGCCTTCGAAGCGGCGAAGAAGTAGGCGTCACCCGACCGCGCAGGCGGTTCTCAGCCGGTTCATCGCCGCGGCCGCGGTCTTCGCGTCGCTTGCAGTTCCGAACTGGAACGTCAGGGCGACGGCGACGGGCACGCTGGTTGGCGGCGCCGCGCCCCGCGACAGCGTCACCTGGCGGCCGCCCGGCGGATAGCTCACGGCGGCGCGCGACCAGTTGATGTCGTAGCTCAGCGCCGGCAGGCCGGGCAGGCGGATCTCGAGCCCGCTGCGGCAGGCGCCTGGCTGCCAGCGCCGCGCCTTTCCGAGGGTCGGTTGCGGCTTCGTCTGGGCCGAGGTCTTCACCGACACCGCCACGTCCCGGGCGAAGAGCGCGACCAGCGCTCCTTGTCCGGGTGACGGCGCCGGCGGGGACAGCATCATCAGCGCCGTAGCGGTCAGGAGGGAAAGAAGCATGGCGCGGCCCTCGCCGGAACAGATCGGGTACGCTATCAGACATCCATGGAATGGGAAGACGACGCCTATGTGCTGTCGGCGCGGTCGCACGGCGAGACCGGCGCCATCGTCGAGCTGCTGACGGAGCACCACGGCCGCTTCGCCGCGCACGTGGCCGGCGGCGCCTCGCGGCGGATGAAGCCGTTCCTTCAGGCCGGGGCGCGGGTGCAGGCCAGCTATCGCGCGCGGGTCAGCGACCAGCTCGGCGCGGCGCAGCTGGAGCCGGTGGGCGAGGGGCCCTCGGCCCTGTTCGACGACCCGATGGCGCTGGCCGGCCTCGCCGCCGCCGCCGCCGTGGCCGCCGGGGCCCTGCCCGAGCGTGAGCCGCACCCGGGCGCCTTCAACGCCTTCGAGGCGCTCACCGGCGCCTTCGTGTTCGAGGACGTCTGGCCGGCGGTGTTCGTGCGCTTCGAGGCCGGGCTGCTGCAGGACCTCGGCTTCGGCCTCGACCTCAGCAAATGCGCGGCCACCGGGTCGATGGATGACCTCGTCTGGGTCAGCCCGCGCACCGGCCGCGCCGTCAGCCGCACGGCGGGGGAGCCCTACGCCGACAAGCTGTTGCCGTTGCCGCGCTTCCTGCTGTCGGCCCAGGGCGGCCTCGCCGAGGGCGACATCCGGGCCGGCTTCGACATCACCGGCCACTTCCTCGAACAGTTCGTGTTCGGTCCGCTGAACCGCCCGCTGCCGCCGGCGCGGGTGTGGCTGCTGGAGAAGCTGGCCGACGCGGGCCGCCTCTGAGTTTGTCAACTAGGTTGCTCTTTTTGACGCTCGCGACTTTCTTCGTCGCTGACGCCACGGAACCCGGAACTCGACGGAACATTTGCGCGTAGCCCAAGCCAGGCAAGGCTTCGGAGTGTGTGAGTGCGGGCGTATCGAGTGTGTGGGGCAGCGTTGTGTATTGCCCTGGTGAGTGGATCCGCCTTCGCGCAGGCGGCCAGTCGGGTTCCGGCCCCGGCTGTCGACCAGCCCCCGGAACTCCCGGTTCCGGAGGCCCCGCCGGCCCCTGACGCGCCGCCGCTTCAGCAGCGACCCGCCGATCCCGAAGTCCCCGCGCCGATCCCCGCCGACGCGCCGCCGCCGGTCAGCGAGGTGCACTGGAAAAACGACCTGATCTTCGTCGGCGCCAGCCAGTATGTGAGCCGCGGCGTGCGTCAGACCAGCAACCGCCCGTTCGCGTCCCTGACCGCGCGCGGGTCGAAAGGCTGGCTGTTCTACCAGGTCAGCGGGGCCAACCTCGACCTCAGCTCGAGCGGCGACAACGACACCTGGGGCGCGGCGGCGTTCGTCGGCGGGGCGCGGTTCAAGGAGCTGGCCGGCGGCTTCGAGGTCGCCGTCGGCCTCGGCTACTACGCCTACCTCGGCCAGCCGGACGGCGCCGACTACGACTTCGCCGAGCTGCGGCTGTCGGCCACCCGCCGCTTCGGCAAGACCAACGTGCTGGCGCGGTTGAACTACTCGCCCGAGTACCGTGGTGGGCTCGGGACCGGCTGGTACTCGCAGCTCGAGGTCAGTCATCCGGTCACCCCTAAGATCGGCGTCAGCGCGGCCCTGGCCAACCAGTACATCGATGGGGCCACGGCCAAGGGCCTCAACATCACCTCGGTCTCCGCCGCCGTCTCCTATGCTGTCACCCCCAAGACCCGGGTCGCGGTCCGCTACTGGGACAGCAATCAGGGGACGCCGCTGGGCAAGAACTATGGCGACCAGCTGGTGCTCGAGCTGATCAAGGTGTTCTGACCCATCCTCCCCTCTGGGGGAGGTGGCTCGCCGCAGGCGAGACGGAGGGGGTCAGGTCGGTGAGGCGCTGCGCGCTGAACAGACCCATTCAGCCGGCCCTGCGGCCCGACAGCTCCCCCAGAGGGAGCATCTTTGCGTCGAGCTCATCTCGACTGGCTGTGTGGGAGGTCTAAAACACCCCCCATGACTGCGCTCAATCCGCCCCCGATCACCCTCGCTGAACGCACCGCCCGCCTCGACGCCCTGCGCGCGGGCATGGACGGCGCCGGCGTGCAGGCCGTGTTGCTCGGCGCCACCAGCAGCCTGCGCTACTTCACCGGCCTCGACTGGCATCCGTCGGAGCGGCTGGTCGGCGCGATCGTCCATGCGTCCGGCGCGCTGGAATACGTCGCGCCCCGGTTCGAGCTGGACAAGATCGGCCAGATCATCGGCGTCCCCGGCGACATCCTCACCTGGGAGGAGCACGACAGCCCCTATGCCCTCGTCGCTGACCGGCTCGAGCAGGCCGCCACCCTGGCCGTCGACGACCAGGTCGCGCTGTTCACCTATCGCGGCCTGCGGCGCCAGATCGACGACGCCCGGCTCGCGGACGCCGGTCCCCTGATCAACCGCCTGCGCAGCCGCAAGTCGCCGGCCGAGATCGCCCTGATGCAGCGGGCCAAGGACATCACGATCGAGGTCCACCGCCGCGCCCACGCCAGCCTGGCCGCCGGCGTGCTCGCCTCCGAGGTCACCCGCTTCATCGACCAGCAGCACCGCGCGCTGGGCGGGCAGGGCGGATCCAGCTTCTGCATCGTCTCGTTCGGCGAGGACACGTCGCTGCCGCACGGCGGCGAGGGCGACAGGGCCCTGGCCGAGGGCGATGTCGTCCTGATCGACACCGGCACCCGGCTCGACGGCTACAACAGCGACATCACCCGCACCTATGTGTTCGGCGAGCCCACCGCCGAGATCCGCCGCATCTGGGACATCGAGAAGGCCGCCCAGGCTGCCGCCTTCGACGCCGCCGAGCTCGGCAAGCCCTGCGAGAGCGTCGACGAGGCGGCCCGCCGGGTGCTGGTCGCGGCCGGCCTTGGCCCGGACTACCAGCTGCCCGGCACGCCGCACCGCACAGGCCACGGCATCGGCCTCGAC